>CAZZKA010000205.1:0-6706 GCA_964654745.1 uncultured Bordetella sp.
GGTCTGGGGGGGCGTTGGACTCGCCGCCGGGCTCGGCCGATAAAGCACGGAGGATGCGCCGATGGTAATCGCGAACGAGTCGGTATCGAGATCAGGGACGGCCCGGATCGCAAGGTAACGGATGGCAGGGTCAGGGATGACGGGGCGGCGGTGATCGCTTTAGGATGGGGTTTTCCGTCCCGCCTTCCGGGTCACGTATGGCGCCCCCAAACCCCCGCATTCCGGTTTTCCTGCTCACCGGCTTCCTCGGAAGCGGGAAAACTACCCTGCTCAATGCGCTGCTTCGCGAGCCAGCCTTTGCCAATACCGCGGTGATCGTCAACGAGTTTGGCGAGATTGGCCTGGATCATTTTCTGATCGAGCGCAGTCAGGACAATGTTGTGCTGCTGGACGCAGGATGCCTTTGCTGCACGATTTCGGATTCGCTGCACGAAACCCTGGCCGATTTGTATTCGCGGCGGATTCGCGGCGAGGTACCGGCTTTTGCGAGGGTGGTGGTCGAGACCACCGGTCTTGCGGAACCCGCGCCGATTCTGAATACGCTTTTGGGTCACAGCCTGATCGTTCCCAACTATCGGCTTGAGGCGACCGTGGTGACCGTCGATGCGCTGCACGCCGGAGAACTCCTCGATGCCCAGCCCGAGGTTGCACATCAGATCGCTGTCGCGGATCGGCTGTTGCTCACCAAGACCGACCTGGCATCGGTCGATACGGGCCTGGTTGAGCGCTTGCGCGAGCTCAATGCCTTCGCGCCGCTTATCGAATCGGTCTCCGGGGCGCGGGCGCTTGAGGCGTTTGCCACCGGGGCCGGAGATCGGGTGCCAATCGCTGACCGGGTGGCGCGAACTGCCGGCCCGCCCAGCCTGGCGCAACACTGTCACGACGAGCGCCACGATCACGACCATCGGCCGTCTTCGTCCGGCGAATCCGTAGCCGCGCATCCAGCAGCCGATCGCAACCGGCACGACGCGCACATCCGCGCGCATTGCCTCGTGATTGATGACCCGGTGTCCTGGTCGGGCATCGCAGCCTGGTGGCAATGGATGGTCGAATCGCTCGGCGACCGGATGCTGCGCTGTAAAGGCTTGTTTCGTATTGCCGAAACTGGCGAGATCGTGTTTGTGCAGGGTGTTCAGCGCGTATTTCACCGGCCGGAGCGCCTGGCAGTGTGGCCTGACGACGATCCGCGCTCGCGACTTGTCTGCATTGCCCGGGATACGGCGGAGCACGAGGTTTGCCAGACGCTCGCTGCGCTTGGGATTGCATCGGGGAGCGACCCGAGGGCAGCGCTTGCCCAATTACGCACACATCCTGAGGGTACGAGGACGACAGCGTCGGCCCGCTCCGGTACCATCGGATGATCTGCCCGCCGTGGTTCCACTTGTCCGAAACGCTGATGTTTCCCGCGGCGGCGTGTCTTTCCTGCGGTTGTGTTGACGATGCCTGACAGCAATGACTGGTCGTTTCCCGAAGAGCTTCGCCCTCGCAGCGAAGATCTCGAATTTGATTTCGCCGCGGCGCTCGACGCCGTCGTTGAGTTGCGCGCCGAGATTCCCGATGACGCGTTCACAGCGTCGGTGCTTGGGACCGAGCGCGGCGGCAACGGTATCGTCATTGGCGATGACGGGCTGGTCCTCACCATCGGTTACCTGATCACCGAAGCGCACACCGTATGGCTCACCACACGGTCTGGCCGCGTGTCTCAGGCTTACCCACTCGCCTATGACCAGGCAACCGGGTTTGGTCTGGTCAAGGCCGTCTCGGCCTTGGGCGTGACGCCTATCGCCCGGGGCAGCGCTTCTGACGTGGGTCGGGGAGATCGGGTTTACATGCTGAGCCACGGCGGCAGGCGGCGCGCGCTTCGCACCAAGATCGCCGACAAGCGCGAGTTCGCAGGCTACTGGGAGTACCTGATCGACGATGCGCTCTTTACGACACCTGCGCATCCCGAGTGGAGCGGGGCGGCGCTCCTTGACGCTTCGGGGCGGCTGATCGGCGTCGGGTCGTTGCTGACGCAGGAAAGCGCCGATAGCGACGGTGATCCGGTCCAAGGGAACATGTCCGTACCGATCGATCTCCTCGAGCCGATATTGCCGAGCCTGTTGATGACGGGTCAGTCCGGGCAGGCGGCCCGGCCTTGGCTGGGCCTCTATGTTGGCGAATCGGAGGGACAGTTGATCGTTGGCGGGATCAGCCGCGGCGGGCCCGCGCAGCGCGCCGGTATCCAGACCGAAGACATGATCATCGATGTCGCTGGAGAGCGGGTTAATTCGCTAGGCGATTTTCTGCGCGCGGTCTGGCGTCTCGGCCCGGCCGGGGTCACGGTGCCGGTAACACTTGCCCGCGGCGCGGAGCTGAGGAATATCGCGATCCGCTCGATCGACCGGAACGAAATGCTCGCTCGCCCGCAACTGCATTGACCATGACCCGAGAACTCGATCGATTTCTTGCCGCCCGCGAGCATGTGCTTGCGCACCGTACCGATCTCGACGCTGCCTGTCGTAACTTTGTCTGGCCGAGCTTCGAGCGCTTTAACTGGGCGACGGACTACTTCGATGGGATGGCTCGGGGTAGCGACGCGCCGGCGCTTCATATCGTTGAGGAGTCGGGCGAGGAGGCAAAGCTCAGTTACGAACAATTGCGCACCCGGTCCAATCAGGTTGCCGGTTTTCTTGCCGGGTTGGGCGCGAGGCGGGGCGACCGGATCCTGCTGATGCTCGGCAATGAGATTGCGCTTTGGGAGACGATGCTCGCTGCGATCAAACTCGGCGCAGTGCTGATTCCGGCAACCACGCTTCTGTCCGGAGATGATCTCGCCGACCGGATCAGGCGCGGGCGCGTGCGCTGGGTGCTGACCAATGCGGCGGGCAGCGGCAAATTTTCTGGTTTGTCGCCCGACGCCCTCGACGGTGTGACGCTCATCACGACGGCGCTGGCGCCTGGCCCGGGCTGGAAAGGTTTTTCAGCGAGCCACTCCGCTCCAACTGAGTTTGCTGCGAAGGAGGCTACCCTGTCCTCCGACCCGCTTCTCGAGTACTTCACCTCGGGCACGACTTCGCGTCCTAAGCTCGTTCAGCACACGCAGGTAAGCTACCCGGTCGGGCATCTTTCTACGCTTTACTGGCTGGGACTCAAGCCGGGCGATGTCCACTGGACGATCAGTTCGCCGGGATGGGCCAAGCATGCATGGAGTTGCTTTTTTGCGCCGCTCAATGCGCAGGCATGCATCTTCATCTACAACTATGCGCGCTTCAACGGGCCTGCTGTCCTAGATATCCTGGTCAGGTACGGCGTCAATACGCTGTGCGCCCCGCCGACGGTGTGGCGCATGTTGATCCTCGAATCGCTTGAGCGCTGGCCGGTGAGGCTGCGCGAGTTGATTTCGGCGGGCGAACCGCTCAACCCCGAGGTCATCGAACAGGTCAAGCGAGCCTGGGGGATCACCATCCGCGATGGCTATGGGCAGACCGAAACGACAGCGCAAATCGGCAATCCGCCGGGGGCGCCCGTCAAACCCGGCTCCATGGGGCGACCGCTGCCCGGCTACCGGATTGTGTTGCTTGACGGCGATGGCAAGCCTGCCGACGAAGGAGAAATCTGCATCGATCTGTCGGCAAAGCCGCTTGCGCTGATGAACGGCTACGTCGACGACGCAGGCAAAACCGCCGAGGCGATGCGGGACGGTTTTTATCACACCGGGGACGTGGGCGTTCGAGACGCCGAGGGCTACATCACCTACGTTGGCCGGGCTGACGATGTGTTCAAGGCGTCAGGCTATCGGATCAGCCCGTTCGAACTCGAGAGCGTGCTGATCGAGCATGAGTCGGTCGCCGAGGCGGCGGTCGTTCCTTCGCCCGACCCGGTGCGCGGGTTCGTACCCAAGGCTTATGTGGTGTTGGCCCCGGGGCATTTGCCCGTTGCTGAGACCGCCGGCGCAATCTTCGGATTTTTGCGCGAACGACTTTCGGCTTACAAATTGATCCGCCGGATAGAGTTCAGCGATCTGCCCAAGACTATCTCCGGCAAGATCCGCCGCGTTGAGCTGCGGGGACAGGAGCGTGGTCGTCCTGACAAGGGACCCCGCAATGCGGCGGAGTTTCTCGAGGAAAATTTCCGCTGAGCCTGTCGTGCTCGACCGGCTCCGGGCGGGGGCGTCGTCCCGCCGCCTCATTTCCCTCTGTCATCGAGGGGATTCGTCTTGATCCGCGCTCAAGCAGCGTGATACCTTTCGCGAATCGATGGGGAGTAGCCACGTCGGGTCGGTGCGCAGGAGATTCCCGGCCCGGTCAGCAGATCGTCATTACGGAGTGCAGCTAGCTCCCGGTCTGTTGGGCATAGATTTTTAACCACAAGCTTGGCAAGACCTTCGATCAAGCGATTCCGTTCTGGTTTGCGCCGGTGGCGTCCTGGTTCGGGTCATTCGATTGATCGTTGTTCAAAGGTCCTGCCATGGAAGCCTTCTCCGCTGCCTGGTGGTCGGCATTAGCCGCCATCATTCTCATCGATCTCGTGCTTGCCGGCGACAATGCGATTGTCATCGCCCTCGCTGCTCGCCGTCTTCCCCATCACCTTCAGCGCAAGGCCATCGTCTGGGGGACAGTCGGGGCGATCGCCGTTCGATCGCTCATGACGATCGGTGTGGTCTGGCTTCTCAAGATTCCCGGACTCATGCTGGTCGGCGGTCTGGGTCTTTTGTGGATTGCCTACAAGCTGCTCGCTGATGGCGACGGGCATGGCGAAGAAGACGGCCCCGGCGCGACAACCTTCTGGGGCGCGATGAAGACGATTGTCATCGCGGACGCTCTGATGGGCGTCGACAACGTTCTGGGTGTGGCCGGTGCGGCGCACGGCTCGTTTGACCTGGTCGTCCTTGGGTTGTTGATCAGTGTGCCCATCGTTGTGTTTGGCAGCTCGGTCGTTCTCAAACTCGTCCAGCGCTGGCCCATCATCATTCAATTGGGCGCAGCGGTCTTGGCCTTTACTGCAGCCAAGATGATCGTCAACGAGCCTCTGCTGGACCCGGTCTTTGACGGCTCTGCCGGTCTTCAGGTGCTTGCCCGCTGGAGTACTTATCTGCTGGCGGTCGCGGGAGTGCTGCTGCTCGGCTGGTGGGCAACGCGTCGCCGTGGTGACGGCGCTTCAGCTATGGAGTCTGCCTGACCACGTACGACCTGGCTCTCAACAAGTTTCTCTCTCAATCATCCATCAAGATCGATTACGACAAAGGAGATACGATCATGGAAACTTACATCGTCTACATCAATGACGGAGACTTTGCGCGCCGGCAGATCGTAGCGTTCATCGAGGGGCGTAGTGCGGACCGGTGGGTCCTGGTGGGGTGCCCGCCCCGGTTGCCCCGGCATAGCGGCCGATTTCTGTCGCAGCCGGCGCTCAAGCGCTGGAGGGCCGATTGGACCCGCGATACGCTCAAGGACATCATCGCGATTCTGACCTCGCGTGGGCACGAGGTCTCGACCCGTGTGGCCCATGTCCCGCTCATTACTTTCACGCGTCAGCTCCGAGGCGAACTCGGGCCGAATGTACGCCTGCTGGATGCTCGCCGTCCGCGGAGTGGAGCGGCTCTCGAGCCCGTCACGGTCGATCAACCTGGCGAACGCCCGGATGCGTGGAGCGCCACGGGCGGGGCGATTGCGTTGGGCGCGTTGATCACGATCGCATCGGAGTAACCGGTCGCAAGGGGGGCCGCGGTGCGCAGGATGTTGCGCGGTCCCGACGGGTGAATGCCTGAGGCGACAAACGGTTCTGGCCCCCGTGGCACGCAGGGGCTATGATTTCGGTCTTCTTCAGAGCGCCGGTCATTCAGATTTTTGAAGTGCCGCGGTGTCTGGCGCACTGGAGATCGATTTCGGGGCCGACCTGGTTTCGACGTGGGTAGCAAAGCGGTACGGTGCATGCCGAGGCGCCATGTCCTCGTAAATCCTTTGGCAAATCAATAAACGCCAACGACGAGCGTTTCGCTCTCGCGGCTTAAACCCCGCGAGCGCCGCAACAGTCAGCCGATGGGCTGGGTCTGACCGGGTAACTGGAAAGGCTGCGGTGTAACTTCAGTCGGATAGCGCCCGGGCCGGGTTACTTGGTTCGGGGGCGAAACTCAAGGTAACTGGGTGTGGGTCGGCCTGTCGGTTGGCTAAACACACACTGAGATCCAAATTAACCGACTAAGCATGTAGATCTGATCGTAGAGGACTTGCGGACGCGGGTTCGATTCCCGCCGGCTCCACCATCAAACGCCAAGGGCCCCATCTGGGGCCCTTGGCGTTTGTTAGCGACCCTGATGAGGGGATCGAACCCGCGGGACGCGGGGCGCCGCAGGACATGAGCCCGTGCCTGCGCACGGGCGAATGCCGGAGGCGCGCGCCGGGCATGCAGGCCCGGCGCCGGGAGATTCCCGCGGCCACCACCATTCACAAGGGCTCGGATAGTCTCCGGGCCCTTTTCTTTTGGCGTTTCCCCGGGGAAGCGCGGGGATATGCTGCGGGTGACGTGGCGTCCGATAAGCCCGAAATGGCCTATTTCTGGCCGGGAGCCGTCTCTGTTCTCCGTTTGCCCTGCGGGTAGGCGCAAATGGTGGTTCAGCAAGATCAACGACTTACACGCGCCAGTTCGTAGTCAACCACGGCTTACAAATCGCGAGATGGCAGCATTTTCGGCTTGCCAAATATGCCCCCAGACTTCGAAACCGCAG
>CAZZKA010000206.1:0-6685 GCA_964654745.1 uncultured Bordetella sp.
GCCGCCGCCACCGCCGCCGTAGC
The DNA here is from genome assembly GCA_964654745.1 of uncultured Bordetella sp. GTDB lineage: Bacteria > Pseudomonadota > Gammaproteobacteria > Burkholderiales > Burkholderiaceae_E > SYIM01. The sequence continues at coordinate 24 of CAZZKA010000206.1, forward strand.
CGCCGCCACCACCGCCGCCGCCGTAGCCGCCACCACCGCGGTGCGGGCCACCACCACCGCCGCCACCGGTCTGTTCGCGAGCCTCGTTGACGACCAGGCTACGGCCCTCAAGTGAAAAGCCGTTGAGAGCGCGGATGGCGGCCTGAGCGGCCTCATCGTTGGCCATCGTGACAAAGCCGAAACCGCGCGAGCGGCCAGTTTCACGATCGGTGACGATTTTGGCGTCGTTCACCTCGCCATGCTGCCCGAACAACTGGGACAGTTGCGCATCGGTTGCGCGCCAGGGCAAATTGCCCACGTAGATCTTGGTTCCCATCCTGGAAAAGTCCTCGAAACCCGTTGAAGAGCTCATTGCATTTCGAGGAAAACCGGATCCAGCAAACCGAGAAATGCAATCCTGAAATGGAAGGGCGAGTGCCCAGCCATTACCGGGCACTCTGCCATAAACCCCTCAGATTGCCCAGCAGGATGAAACCCTAGGCCATAGCACCCGGCCAAGCACCAACCGACGCGCGGCCAATCGAGCCATGTCAGCGGTCTGCAGGCAGGTGCGGCAGCAACGCGCCGCAACCCGGCGGAGCAGGGCGAAAGCCATGCGAAACCGCTCTGCGCTCTCTGTAATAGGCCTGCCGCCTGGCCTGCCGACCGGCAGGCGGGCCCGCCGCGCCAACCCGCCCCAAAGCATGCACCGCCCAGGCCACCGTGATCAGCGGCGTGGTGCGGATGATGCAAAACCACGGCAAAGGTGAAGGTCTCTCGGACCTCTTGCATCAGGCCAAATACTGTATAAAATTACATGTATGGAGGCCAGCCATGCGTGATCTTACCCCCCGCCAGCAGGAAATCCTGGCGCTCATTCAGCAGCATATTGCCGAGACGGGTTTCCCACCCACCCGGGCCGAGATCGCCCAGGCCCTGGGATTTCGCTCGCCCAATGCTGCCGAGGAACACCTCAAGGCATTGGCGCGCAAGGGTGTGATCGAGCTCGCCTCAGGGTCGTCGCGCGGCATCCGCCTGCTTCGCCTGCCCGACTCCGATCTGGAGATCCCGCGCGCAGTACAGGTTGCATTCAGCCTGCCGCTGGTCGGTCGGGTCGCAGCCGGCAGCCCCATCCTCGCCCAGGAGCACGTCGAAGCAAGCTACGCAGTCGACCCCGCCCTGTTCGACACCCGCCCTGACTACCTGCTGCGCGTGCGCGGCATGAGCATGCGCGATGCCGGCATCCTCGACGGCGATCTGCTTGCGGTCAAGCGTGCCCAGGAAGCCCGCAACGGACAGATCGTGGTTGCCCGGGTGGGCGAGGAGGTCACCGTCAAGCGCTGGCAGCGGAAGGGCGCGGTGATTGAATTGCTTGCCGAAAACCCCCTCTACCCCCCGATCGTGCTCGATGCCCGCTCCGACGCTGTCGCCATAGAGGGTATCGGCGTGGGCTTGCTGCGAACCGGTAAATCCCTCTGATACGACCCACCCACAGCCGCCTCCATGCCCATCGCCAATGACTGTCTGCAATCACTACCCGCGCCGGTATGGCGTGCGGGAAGACTTGATTCCACGGTACCGCCCGGACAGGCGAGCGGATTTGCCGCGCTGGATGCCGTGCTGCCCGGCGGTGGATGGCCCGACAGCTGCCTGACCGAGCTCCTCTGCCGCGAGCCCGGCATAGGCGAGCTGCGCCTGCTCATTCCGCTGCTGCAGCGGCTCACCCAGCAGCGTCGCTTCGTCATTCTGCTCGCCCCGCCCCACATACCCTATGCGCCCGCGCTTGCCGGTTTCGGCGTGCAGCTCGACTACCTCATCGTGATTCAGGCGCCCAATGCTGCCGACCGACTCTGGGCCGTCGAGCAGACGCTGCGCAGCACAGGCTTCGGCGCACTGCTCGCCTGGCTGCCGCAGCAGCGTACGCGCCCCGAGCATCTGCGCAGACTGCAACTCGCTGCCCAGTCGGCTGGGGGGCCGGTCTTTCTGTTTCGTGAGCTCGCTGCCCAGTTCGAGGCCTCGCCCGCACCGCTGCGGCTGATGCTGCTGCCGCGCCCGGCCCAGCAGCTCTCCGTACAGATACTCAAACGCCGCGGCCCTGTCATTGCCAAACCCCTGCTGATCAGATTGCCCCAACCCGTCAGCACCTTTACGCTGCGCGCAGCCCCGATCCCCGAGCAGCCTGAGACCGTTCTGTCGCATGTGCACGCGGCGCCCCCCGCCCCCGCGCTTCCGGTGGCAGCGCCAGCCGGACGACAGCCTGGTCTGCCGCTGGTGCACTGACCCCAGAGCGGTCATCGCCCTGCCCGGTTACGGCTCCTTCAGCCCGCCCCCTGACGCTTTACCCAACCGCCCGTCATGCTGTGGGTGGCCATCCATCTCCCCCGTTTCACCCTCGACTGCTGCGAGCAGGGCGGGCCGCCGCACGACGCCCCGCTCGGGGTATGTGAGGCCGGCCGGCTGATCGCGGTCAGCGCGAGCGCCACCCAAGGCGGCGTACAACCCGGAATGGCCGCCGCCACGGCACTGGCCTTGCTGCCGCACATCCACCTGGCTGAACGCAACCCTGCGCGCGAATCCATAGCGTTGGCAGGCCTGGCCAGCTGGGCGCTGCAATTCACCCCCCAGGTCTCTGCCTGCAACCCCGAGCCCGGAGGTACCGAGGCAGGTCTTCTGCTCGATGTCACCGCGAGCCTGCTGCTTTTCGGAGGCATCACGCGCCTGCTCCAGCGTATGCGCACCGGCCTCGCCGACAACGGCATGCAGGCCCACTTGGCCTGTGCCCCGACTGCCACCGCAGCCTGGATCCTCGCCCGCCATCGCGACGGTCTGCATGCCGAGGACGCCTTGCAGCTCGCTGCTCTGTTGGGGAGACTACCCGTGCGCCTGCTCGGCGCAGCGCGGCCGCATGCGGCCGCACTTCAGGCAATCGGTGTACGCAGCGTGGGCGATTTGCTCCAGCTGCCTCGAGCAGGATTGGCCCGGCGCTTTGGACCTGCGCTGTTGCACGAAATCGATCGGGCGCTCGCTCACCGGCCTGACCCCCGCCCGCTGTTTCAGGTGCCGGCACGATTCGAGAGTTGCATCGAACTGCCTGCGCCCGTTGAGGACGCCGAGCGGCTGCTCTTTGCGGCCAGGCGCCTGCTGCTGCAGCTTTGCGGCTGGCTGACCGGCCGGCACTGCGGCGCCCGTCGCATCCTCCTGCTCGCCGAACACGAACGACGCCCTCCCACTTCGATCGCCTTCGGCCCCGACAAACCTAGCCGCGATACGGGGCAACTCGCGGCCCTGCTTGCTGAAACATTACGGCATACCCGCTTGAGCGCCGCCACGCGCAGCCTGCGGCTTCAGTGCAGCGACGTCGCTGAACACGCTGCACCAAGCGACACTTTGTTTCCTGGCCCGCTTGCCTCCTCTGAACAACTCGGTCGCCTGCTCGAGCGCCTCAAAGCCCGCCTGGGCCCGGCGCAGATCCAGCAGATCCATCAGGTCGCCGAGCACCGCCCCGAGCGCGCCTGGCGCGTCGCGCCTGCCAAGCTACCCGATGAGCCACTCACCGGACGCATGCGCCAGGATCGCGGCATACGCCTGCCCGGGCGCCTGCCTGTTCAGGCGGCCGTCATGCCGCCATCGACCTCAACCGGTCTGCGCCCGCTCTGGCTGCTCCAAAGTCCGGTTGCACTCAGCGAACGTAATAACCGCCCGTTCTGGGAAAGCCCCCTGTCGCTGCTCGCCGGACCAGAGCGGATCGAATCGGGCTGGTGGGACGAAGCGCTGGTGATGCGGGACTACTTCATCGCTGAAGACAGCTCGCACCGACTGCTCTGGATCTATCGTGAACGCCATCCGGTATCGGGTCACGCCTGGTATCTGCATGGCCGCTTCGGCTGACCGCGTCTTCGATCCGGGCGACACCGGTCTGATCGCGCGCGGCCGTCATCCCCTCAACGACACCCCGTCCAAGCGACACCCCGTCCAAGCGACGGCCCATACGCGACGGCCCATAAGCGACGGCCCATAAGCGACGGCCCATAAGCGACGGCCCATAAGCGACGGCCTTCAGCCGGCGCGCCGCCCAAGTCGGCCAAGATATTCGCTGTCGCTCTGGCAGTCGACGCATCGCAAGGCGAGCGGCTGCGATTCAAGCCGACGAGCCGGTATGTCCGCTCCGCAGTCCGAGCAGACGCCGTAGCCGCCCTGCGCGATGCGCCGCAGCGCATCGCGCAAACCCCGCCACTCTTCGATATCGCGCTGCGCCTCGGTCAGATCCAACCCGCTCTCCGATTCAACCCAAGCCAGATCCGCGCTGTCGCCCACCCTGCCCAACATCTCGGCGTCTTCAGTTGACTCGCGCAGCTTGGCCGCAATCTCCCCCTCCAACAACCGCGAGCGCGCAAGCATCCTCGACCGCAGCGTGGCAATCTGTTCTTCCTTCAACGCCATGTAAGGCCCCCGTCGCACAAATCCACTGAACTGATGATAGGCAGGCGCACTTCGCGGCGCGTTGACGGGCCTCAACCGGATGCCGGCGGCCCCGCGGAAGTCATCACGCTTAAAAAACTGGCGTTCAATTCGTATATGAACTAGAGTTTCATTTGTAAAACCACCGACCCTATTCCCAACCCCCTTCAACGGCCGATCCGTCGCCCGAATCCCAACTGCCTTCATGGCTCAGCCCGCCTCGCCCGCCATCGAATTCAGCGCCGTCGACAAGCGTTTCCGCTTGAAGGGCAGCACGGATGAACTTCTCGCTGCCACCCGCGTGTCCTTTTCCGTAGCTGACGGCGAGGTCGTTTCCCTGATCGGCCCGTCCGGATGCGGTAAGAGCACGCTGCTCAATCTCGGATCCGGGCTCGATCAACCGAGCGCAGGGACGGTACGCGTCGCCGGCATCGAAGTCCGCGGCCCCAATCCTCAAGTTGCCTTCATGCTGCAGAAGGATCTGCTGATGCCTTGGCGCACCGTCCAGCGCAATGTCGAATTCGGCCTCGAACTGCGCGGCGCGGCCGCCGAGCAGCGCGCGCAGACCGCGCAGCGGCTGCTTGCTCAATGCCGCCTCGCGGGATTTGCCGACCACTACCCGCACCAGCTCTCTGGTGGCATGAGACAACGCGCCGCGCTCGCCCGCACCCTCGCCGTCGATCCGTTGGTACTGCTCATGGATGAGCCCTTTTCTGCTCTCGATGCGCAAACCAAAATGATCCTCCAGCAGGACCTCGCAAGGACCGTTGCCGAGCAGCGCAAGACCGTTCTCTTCATCACCCATGACCTCGCCGAAGCTGTCGCGCTTTCCGATCGCATCCTGGTGATGAGCGAACGCCCCGGCACGATTGCGGCCCAAATCGAGGTCGAGCTGCCCGACCGGGACAACCCGATGGCACGCCGTAAGCACCCTGCTCTGTCCACCTACGTCAACGAATTAATGGCGCTGCTCAAACTTGATGCAGGCGCCGAGCTTCATTAGGCCCCGAATCGTCAACGATACTCAAAGGAGACTCGCCATGATGCAATCCGCCGCACATACGCTTCGCCGTCGAAGCCTCGCGCTCGCCATCGCAGCGACCGCCGCCCTGTCCGCTGCGCCTGCGTCCGCACAGACCGCGGCCGCCTCGCAGGAAATCACCTACCTGCTCCCCGCGCCGGGAACGCTTCCCGCATTCGGCCCGTGGATGCTCGCGCAGGCCCGCGGTTATTACGCAGCCGAAGGCCTCAACGTAAAGTTTGTGACCGGACGTGGCGGCGTCGACGTCGCCAAGCAGGTCGGCGCTGGCAATGCGGTGATCGGCGGTGCGATCGGTGATACGCCCATCATTGCGCGCGCACAGGGCGTGCCGGTGAAAGCCGTTGCGGTGTTGGGCGCCGGCTCGCTCACCCAACTCGTCACCCACAAGGACGACAACATCAAGACCCCGGCCGACCTCAAGGGCAAGACGGTTACCGTGCTCGCCTACACCGATACCACCTACTACGCACTGCTCGGCATGCTCTCCAAGGTCGGTCTCACCAAGAACGATGTCAACATCCAGGCCGCTGGCCCCGCTGGCGTGTGGCAGCAGTTCGCAGCCAAGAAGGCAGTCGGCATGGCCGGCGTGCCCGACTGGACAGTCAGTTCCATCGAGGCGGGCGCGCAAGTCGACATCACGCCGGCCGATACCTATTTCAAGAGCATGGCCCAGGCAATCCTCGCGGCCGACGACACAATTCAGAAAAATCCCGAACTGATCCGCAAGCTCGTACGCGCGACTCTGCGCGGTATGCGCGACATCATGGCCAACCCCAAGGCGGCGGCCGAGGCCTACGTCGCGCATGTACCCGTACACAAGGGCAAGGAAGCCTCGATCCAACAGGCCTTTGAACTCTACAACCGCTTCGTCTACGCGGACCAGAAAGTTCCTGGCATGATGGACGAGGAGCGTCTGGCGGCGCTGCAAACTTTTTATGTCGACAATGGCGTGGTACCCAAGGCTGCGCCGGTACGCGACCTCTACACCAATCAGTTCGTGGGCGACGGTAAGTAAGCCTACCAGGCCCCCAACACGCGAAGGCGATAACCGATGCCCGAACGTTGGGTGACTGCGTGCTGGAGCCTCGTTGTCCTGATCGGGTTCCTCGGCGTTTGGGAATGGGCGCCGGGACTGGCGGGTATCCCTGAATTCGTCCTGCCGCCTTTTTCCTCGGTCTGCATC
>CAZZKA010000207.1:0-6607 GCA_964654745.1 uncultured Bordetella sp.
CGCAGGGGTGATCGGTTTATCTCGCAACCGCATGATCGCCTGATGGAGCCAGCGAGGAAGCGGTCAAGCCGCAAGGGCGACTGAAGCTAGGCTCTTTACTGAGCCAGGTCGGCCGCACGATGAAGCTCACTGACGACGAGTTAGCTCTGATCAGCCAGCGCGACCCCGCTTTGCCGCGTCTGGTACGTTTCGAATGATCCTGATCGATACCAACGTCATCTCCGAACCGCTCCGCGCCGCTCCCCATCAGCAGGTGGTCGCCTGGTTAGACGCACAGCCCGTAGACACGCTGTTCCTGTCTGTAGTCACCGTGGCTGAATTGCGCCTGGGCGTCATGCGTTTGCCCGCAGGCCGCCGCCGCAACCTCCTGATCGAGCAGTTGGAGTCTCGGGTGCTTCCCGCTTTCACCGGACGCGTGCTGCCCTCGATCTGGCAGCTACGCAACCCTACGCGGAGGCTATGGCGCAGGCGCAAGCCAATTGACTGTCGGTCAGCGTGGCCAACGGCTTGATCGCTGCCACGGCCGCCGCTAACAACATGTCGGTGGCAACGCGTGACACCGCCCCATTTATCGCGATGGGCCTGGCGGTCATCAATCCTTGGCTCGCCATGTGACGGGAGTTCCTGAACGCGATTGCCGCGGAAATTGTGTTTGTTTTGAGTGATCTTGAGAGCGCGCGCGTCTGGCTCGCAAGGACACCGCTGTCGAGGTCGATATTGACGAGATCTGGCCAGCCTGCCGTCGTCTGTCGGCTTAAGTTCCTGACTGAAGAAACCGATCCAATAGGGGCCCCACGACGTCGCGCCCAAGTTCGTGCCCGCGCCCCGGGATGACGCTGACCGGAATACCGGTCGCCCGACCGAATTCGCTCACCGCTGCCGGGTGACTCTGCCAGTCGTCGGCTCCAACATGAATCTCCGCGTTGAGCGGAGCGGGGAAACGCCCCGCCTCGACTAATTCCTTGAGCCTCGTTGAGCGAGGCGGCACATATCCGCGGTGTATGTCTTCGCGGATGAAGTGACCAACGATTGGTGAAAGCAGCAGCAATCGGCCCGGAAAAGGTGCAAGCCCCGCCTGAGCATGAAAGAACAGATAGGCGCCGTAGGAGTTGCAGACCACGCGCGCATCAGGACGCCAGAAATACTGCAGCAGATCCTGTGCGACGAGGTCGATTTTTTCCTGAAACTCAAGCCGCTGAAAATCTCCTCGGGTCTCGCGGCCCATGACTTCAAATCCGCGAGTCAGAATGCCCTGACCCAACCCGGTTCGAAGCTCTCCGCCCGCGCCCGGCAGGTAGTAGACGGTGGATGGCATGGGGATATCGTTTGCCGCAGTCACGATTGTTCTAGCCAGGAACGCAGGCTCTCCTGCTGCGCCCGCTCGATCCCTCGGCTACCCTCGCACGCAATAAGCTCAGCGCACGGGTCAGGAAATTCGAACCGCGCGTCGTCCAGCGCGCGCCAATTGCTGATCCCCGCGGCCGCGCAGTAGGCCGTGATCTCACGCCACCTTGCATGTCGGCCGATATGAGCCAGCCCGGTGGTACCGACGATGGCAGGTTGAAGACCGAGCGGGAAAAGCTTTCGCAGCCGATCGATGGGCCACTCGAATCGCCAACTCGAGGAAATCACAATTTCGATGCGATGGTCGGCGATCGCCTCAGCGAGGAGCGGCAGTCGGGCGAAGCGCTGTTGCGCAGTCGCGAGGTTGGGGTGTAGCACGCCGTCGAAGTCCAGAAACAGCGTCGGTGCTGGCGATGTAGGCGATGAATGCATCGGGTGTCCGGGTGACGACGGAAACGGTTGCAATTCCAAATCGATCAGAACGCGGCGATCGGCGGCTCGCTATCGCACAAGGAGGTCAGGAGGTCAGCGCTAAAGCGAGAACACCGCAATCTCAGGCTTCGCTCCGAAACGCACCGGCAGGATCGATGTGCCGATCCCGCGGGATACATAGAGCGGGCACATCTTTGCATCATAAAGCCCGGCCGTGAAGCGGCCACTGCCGCGCGGCCTCCAGACTGCAAATCCGAAAATCGTCACCTGTCCGCCGTGCGTGTGCCCGGACAGGCAGAGCGCAAACCGGCGATTGATTGTGCTGGCAGCAGAGGTGTCGAACCAGCCTGGCGAGTGTTGGACAACAATGGATACGACGCCGCCCCGGGCGCCTGTCAACGAATCCGTATCAGGTTTACCTGCAGTGAAGTCATCCAGACCAATGACCTGGAGCGGGCGCTCGTCGAACTGAAAGGTCACCGTCTGGTTGATGAGGAGCGCGGTGTTGTGTCGCTTTTCGTATAGCGTTCGAAGCGCCTCGAGATCTACCTCTGACCAATATTCCCAGTTGCCAAGAACCGCCACCTTGCGGCTGGTCCCGAGCAGGCTCAGGAAAGTGTCGAGCGCGCCAAGCGTATCGGCACGATCGACCACATCGCCCGACAGGACCACCAGATCGGGTTTGAGGCGCGCAACCTCTGCTGCCACCTCCCGCTCGCGATCGCCCACCGATTGCAGATGCAGATCGGAGAGTTGTACGACGCGTATCGGTCGATCGGATTGGGGGCTAGCCGCGATCACGTGTTCGGTGACCTCAAGGCGACCTGGCTCGACCAGCCAGGCATAGGCAGCGATGACGGCGAGGCCCGCCGCGAACGCGAGGATCAGTTGGCGCGGCATGCGGAGAACATATGGGCATCGGCGGGCGCCGCCCGGGCAGGGAACAAGACGATGGCGATCCGAGTCATTTCCGACCTTATTGACTCAAGGCTTGCACTTTAGACCGGATGAAGCTCATCTGGTGAGCCTCGCCCTTTTTTCCACACAATTGCCCAATTTAAGCTTAGTGCTACCCAGTCAAAGGTCTTCCAGGCAGGGCTCGCCAAGACATAGATGCTGCTTTACTTCGCGAAGCAACGCGCTATGTTGAGGCGGGGACTGATTTGAGACGGGGGCTGATCAGGCCCTCCTGGTGCCTTGCTGGCGAGCTGCGGATCTACTCGATCCGTATGCCGGCGTCGCGTACCAACTGTGCCCACTTCCGTGTTTCGTCGCGCATGAAGTCGCCAAACGCCGCAGCTGATCCCGGGCGCGGCTCGGCGCCCTGCGCCGTGAGACGCTCGACCACATCGGGCGCAGTGAGCGCACGACCGAACTCTGTATTCAACCGGCTGATGACGGCTTCGGGCGTGCCCGCGGGCGCGAGCAGACCCTGCCACGACCCGGTCATGAAGCCGGGAAACCCCTGCTCGGCAACCGTGGGCAACTCCGGCATCGTGGGCCAGCGTTTGTCGCTCGATACGCCGATGGCACGCAGTTTTCCCGCCTTCACATACGGAAGCGTGGCGAGCATGCCGTTGAACATAAGGTCGGACTGACTGGCTGCGAGGTCGTTCAAGGCCTGAGCGCCGCCCTTGTATTGCACATAGCCCCAGTCCACCCCGGCGCGCTGGGCGAATAATGCGCCGGCCAGATGGGGCGCGCTACCTGCTCCCACCGTGGCGCAATTGAGCTTGCCGGGGCGGGACTTTGCGAGCGCCACGAGTTCAGCCACCGAGCCGGCACTTACAGAAGGGCTCACCACCATCAGATGCGGGGACCAGACCACCGGGATCACCGGCGCAAAATCGCGCACGGGATCGAACGGGAGATTGCGGACTACTGCAGGCGCGCTGGTGAGCCCGCCTACATCGGTGAGGAGTAGCGTATAGCCGTCCGGTGGGGATTTTGCGACCAGATCGCTGCCCAGCGCGCCGTTGGCGCCTGGGCGGTTTTCCACCACCACCTGCTGACCCAGCGCCTCGCCCACCCGGACTCCCAGGGTGCGCGCGAGAATGTCGGAGGTGCCGCCGGCTGCGTAGGGGACGATGATCCGAATCGCGCGGCTCGGATAGGTCTGCGCAAAAACACGGCCACTCGCAGCGGCCCCTGCTGTGGCAACAGCCATCACGGTGAACTGGCGGCGTGCGGGGCAAAAGGCTCGGTGATCCATGGCGTACTCCTGTTTGAGGGTCGATGTTAACCGTTGCTGATCGCCGGCACCAAGGCCAGCACACCCTCGAGAGAACTGCACATATGGTGGGGTGGCTCGCCGATCGTTTCAAACGGGAGTCCCTGCCGGTTGACCCAACAGGTGCGAAATCCGAACCATTGGGCGCCAACCACATCCCATGCGTTGGAAGATACAAACAGCAGGGACTCCGCGGGCAAGGAAAGCGTCTGCGGTGCTATGGCGTAGCAGGCGGGGCTGGTCTTGAATTGGCGGACCGGCTCGACCGACATGAGGCGGTCCAGCCAGGTCGAGAGACCGGAGCTCTCCGCGGCTGCGTTCAACATCTCGGGCGACCCGTTGGACAGAATTGCTGTGGCGAGACCGCGCGCCTTGAGTGTCTGCAGAACCGCCAGACACTCGGGAAAAGCATCGAGCTGCGCATAGCCACTCATCAGAGTATCCAGATCGGAGCTTGTGTACGGAAGAGACAGCTTTCGAAGGCTGTAAACAAGCGACGCGCGAGTCAGTTCCCAGAACGACTGGTAGTAACGGCTGCCGGAGGGTGAAGGGTCCGACATCGTCACCACACGGGAGTATTCGATCTGCTTCTCGCGCCAGATCAGTGAAATGGACGTGCCTGCTCCTGGAAAACGTTGTTCAGCGCGTTTCGCGATCGAGTGAACATCGAAGAGCGTACCGTACGCGTCAAAAACCGCGCCTCGTAAGACAGCCATCATTCCCTCCTGAAAAGGGTAAAGCAATCAGGGGCGATCGCCTCTTTGGAGATGGTAACGCGGGTGCCTGTTTGTTTGACCGCCATCGCGCGATTGCAGCGATCGGCGTCTCGAGCTTTGAAACTCGGTATCCAGGAATGTCATGAAAGCTTTTACCTTTGCGCTCGGCAAACGCCTGGATGTATGAAGCGCCCACAACTCTGAGGGGTGATCTGTCGCCGTACCCCAGGAGACCAGACGGCCTGCAGCCAGGTCGTCGTCTACGATGAGTCGCGGCAGACTTGCCGCACCAAGGCCTGTCAACACGGCATCTCGGATCATCGTGAACAGGGGCAATTGCAAGACCGTATTCGTCGGGATCTCTTTTGCTGAGGTGCCAACGACTCTCCACACTTTGTCGCCCGAGGAAGATGTACGGGTGATAACGGGCACAGGGCGCGAAAATGTTTTCCCCGGTCGCATAAATCGTCTCTTGAACTCCGCCGTGGAAACCATCAGAACCTGATCTCGGCCGAAGCAACGACCAACCAGCTCAGAGTTGGGCTCGGGATTGACGCGAATAACAAGATCGAACCCGTCGTTGACAAGGTCCACCTGCCGATCTTCAAGCGTGACCGCCAATTTCACCTCGGGGTAGGCGATAGTGAACTGAGCGGCAAGTCGCCCCATCATCAACTGCCCAAAGAGCGTGGGAGCGCTGATACGCAGTAGTCCGTGCGGCTGCGCGCGCCCGTCGCGAAGCACAACTGCCGTTTCCGCGATCTCACGCATAGGGTTGTTGGTGCGCTCGAGTAACAGCGCGCCTTCTTCGGTCAGGGCAATCTTTCTTGCCCCTCGTTCGAAAAGACGCACGCCGAGTGCTGCCTCGAGCTGCATGACCCGGCGCGAAAGGCTTGCCTTGGGTCTGCCGCTTGCGCGGCTAGCCTGAGCGAACCCCTCGTAGGTTGCAACCAGCAGGAAGTCTGACAAATCATCGAGATTCATAATTGTTTCAAATATGGGACAAAGCGTATCATTTATGTGTGTTGCGTTTTGAATTTAAGCCGATATTATCCTCCCAGCCCATCCCCGATCCGACGGTATTTCCATGTCTACAGAAAAAGTCCTTGTGCTCAATTCCACCGGCAAGGTTGGACGCAATGTTTGTCGCGCCCTGCTCGAGGCGGGCTTCGATGTATACGGAACTACGCGTTCGAATAAGAATGTTTTGGGCAACGCAGGCGTCAAGCCAGTGGTGTGCAATTACACGCAACGCGCCGACCTGGACCGGGCCTTTGCTGAGACCGGGGCAAAAAAGGTCTTTGTCATCACAGATTATTTCCGTGCCGCTAAAAAAAACGCGGACCTCGAGTTTGAGCAGGGGCGTGCGGCAATTGACGCAGCCAGGGCTGCCGGCGTGCAGCACCTGATCTTCATGAGCGTTGCTGACGCCGAATTTTTTGACGAGCATGTCAAGCACCTTCATGCCAAGGTGGCTCTCGAAAGATACCTCCGTGGCTCCGGCGTGCCGTTTTCGATCCTGCGGCCCTGCGCTTTCTTTGAGAACCTGGACGATGCTGCCAATTGGAATCCTTTGAAAAAAGGCGTGGTGAAGTTCCTGTCGATGAAGGACTGCAAATATTGCGCGACCTATGACATCGGCCGTGCAGCGGTGATCCAATTGAAAAATCCGCAAACCTGGCTTGGCAAGACGCTCGATGTGATTGGCTGGCAGGGTGATCTGATCGAGGTGGCTTCGGCGCTCTCCAAGGTGAGCGGCGTGCCAGTCAGAGCGAAACTCGCCATGCCGCTTTTCTTACGCCGTCTGTTCCTCAAGGATCTGCACCATATGTTTTTGTACTACGAGGTTCAGAAGGGTCCGCGCGGCACGCCCGAAGCGTTCAGG
>CAZZKA010000208.1:0-6604 GCA_964654745.1 uncultured Bordetella sp.
TCTTGAGGCTTAGGATCGGGTTTCTTAGCAATACTATCTTCCGCTTTATCTTGCCCTCGATTTTTTCGTTGACGCCGCCAATCGCCTGAACCGACCCATGCTGATCGACGGACCCGGTGACGGCAAATGACTGCCGAAGCGCGTAGCCCGACAGCGAGGACAGAAGCGCACACAACTCTGCAAGCGATGCGGAATCACCGTCAACCTCGCCGTAGGTCTGTTCAAAAACCAGGGAGGCTGAAAGCGATAGCGGCTCTCGGGAGCCGAACCTGGAGGCCAGATACGAGGCCAGGATCATGACACCCTTGGTATGCGTTGCACCGCCCAGATCCGATTCGCGCTGAATATCGACGACCGATCCGTCGCCGTATCGCGTGGTGGCTGTGATTCGGGTGGGCAGGCCGAAGCTCGTGTCGCCAAGCGATATCACCGCAAGTCCATTTACCTGCGCCACCCGTATCCCCTCAGTTGCGATCACCAGGGTCTGGTTGAGGATCGCCTCCTGCAGCCGACGTCTGACCTCGCCGCCTCGCGACCATCGGGCAGCAAGAGCATCGAGGACATGCTCGCCGGAAACCTGGGACGCATCGGCCTCGCTCGCGCGATGGTTGGCCTCAACGAGAAGATCGCGGATCCGGCGCAGCTCAAGGCTCAGCTTGCCGGCATCGCCCGCCAGCCGCGATGACCAGTCGAGAACCCGGCCAAGCGCCGCCGGGCTGAAGGCGCGTAAACCCTCAGCCTGAATGGCCCTCGCCATCCACCGCGCATAGCCGGCGATCGCCTCGGGGCTACGATCGGATACCTCGGCAAACTCGGGCGCAATCCGAAAAAGTTGTGAAAAATCCGGGTCAAGCGCCTGCAGGAGCAGGTAAAGCGGCCGGTCACCGAAGAGCACGACCTTGGCGTCAAAGGCGACCGGTTGCGGCTCGAGCGTCACGGTGCTGACCAGACCGAACTGCTGACCCAGGGACTCGATACGGATTTCACGGGAAAAGAGCGCGCGCTTGAGGGCGTCCCAGGCAAAAGGCTGGACCAGCACGCGTCGCGCATCGAGCAGCAGGTAGCCGCCCGCAGCACGGTGCATCGCACCCGCCTTGATCATTCCAAAGTCGGTCACCAGGGCACCGAATCGCGCAAGGTACTCGATGCGGCCAACAAGGTTGAGGTAACCGGGATTTTCTTCGATAACCACTGGCGCACCGCTGCCCGCGCGATGGGAGACCAGTACATTTATCCGGTAGCGGCGTGCGGGATCAATCACCTCGGCATGCGAGGCTGAGGCCTCGGTTGATGAGGCAGACTCGGAGGACTGCTGAAACAGCGCTGCATTATCGATAACATCGCGCTGTACCGAAGCCAGCAGTTCAACTGCCGCTGGCATCGGTAGAAACTGGCGAATAAGATCATCGACCAGATTGCCCACAGCGATCACAGTCACCTCGCGATCGAGTTGGCGCAGCGCGGCCCGCCGCTCGCGACGCCAGCCGATGACTTGCCTCATCAATCGTTCAAGTCGCTGCTGCAGCGCTTCGATCGCTCGGCCTATTCGCGCCTTTTCCTCCGCAGCCAGCTGCTCAAAAGTCTCGGGAGGCATAACGTCGCCATTTTGCGCAGGGGCAAACGAGAATCCCGAAGGCGTTCGCCATAGGGCGACACCGCTCGCTCGCGCCTCAGTGATCAGTTCCCCAAAGGTCTGCTCCTGAATCGAGGCGTAGTGCCCGTCTATCTTTGCGACGCGCGAGTGATATTCCTCGCTCTCGAATACCGCAGGGATGGTCGTCTTCAGCTCATCGACGAGCAACGCCAGCGCCGCGCGAAGCCGCATTCCCCAGCCAGCGGGCAGTCTGAGCGAACGGGGACGCGACGCGTCGTCAAACTGATTGACATAACAGACGTCATCCGGCGTCGGCATGCCAACTGCGAGCTTGCGCAGGAGCGCGCTGGTAGCCTCGATCTTACCTGTGGAGGGCTCACCGATAACGAACACGTTAAAACCGCTCTGCGTCACATCTGCGGAAAATCGAATAGCTTCGAGGGCCTCGCGTTGTCCGGGCAATTCCGGATCCGCTGCCCCGGATTGTTCGAGCGCCTGCGCGATCGCTTCAGGATCGCAGCGCGGCGCAAGCTGATCGGCTGCAAGCCTCATGGGCGTGACGTGGCGATCGTCGCCCGAGCAGGCGAATCCTTGGTAACGCCTTTCGCCGGTTGATGCTCGACGAAGCCGTTGCACACGGCGAGCAGTTCCTCGCCGGAAAGCGTTTCACGGGCGAGCAACTCAGCCGCGCCGCGTTCCAGTCGATCGCGCCTTGCACGGAGCAGGTCGAGCCCGCGAACCAGGCCCTGCTCCATCAGGTCGCGCACCGCACAGTCAATCTCTCTGGCCGTCGCATCGGACGGCGGTCCCGCGGTGGAAGCAAGTGGCGGGTATTCGGTTGGGCTATGACCAGGATCGGACGACTCGAATGCCTGGGCGCCTAAAACCGGATGCATGCCGTACTGCGTCACCATGCTGCGGGCTACACGGGTCGCACGAATGAGATCGTCGGCAGCACCAGTCGAAATCTCACCGAGGCAGAGTTGCTCGGCAGCGCGACCCGCGAGGAGCACGGTAAGTTTGTCGGTCAGCTCGGCGCGCGTCATCAGGAAACGATCCTCAGTCGGACGCTGGATGGTGTACCCAAGCGCCGAGATGCCGCGGGGGATGATCGATACCTTGTGAACAGTCTCCCCCGGCAACAGAGCGATGGCTGCAAGCGCGTGGCCCATCTCGTGAAAGGCGACGGTTCGCCGCTCCGCTGCATTCAGCAGCCGGTTGCGTTTCTCAAGTCCGGCGACGATGCGCTCCAAGGCCACGGTAAAGTCGTCCGCCACCACAGCCCGGTGCATACGACGGGTTGCCAGCAGGGCCGCTTCGTTGACCAGATTGGCCAGGTCAGCGCCGCTGAACCCCGGAGTAAGGGAGGCCAGAACGTCAATATCGACCCCCGGATCCAGTCGGATCCGTCTGAGATGGACTCTCAGGATCTGCACCCGGCCGGCGCGATCCGGGCGATCCACCAGGACCTGTCGGTCAAAGCGCCCTGCACGCAGCAGGGCGGGATCGAGGATCTCAGGACGATTTGTGGCGGCAAGCAGCACCACGCCCGAACTCGGGTCAAACCCGTCAAGCTCGGCGAGCAACTGGTTAAGCGTCTGCTCCTTTTCGTCGTGGCCGCCTGAACCGAAAGCCCCGCGCGCGCGGCCGAGCGCATCGATTTCGTCAATAAAGACGATAGCAGGTGCACGCGAGCGGGCCTGCTCAAACAGATCGCGGACCCGGGCCGCCCCAACACCCACGAATAACTCGACAAACTCGGAACCATTGATGGAAAAAAACGGGACGCCCGCCTCGCCGGCGACCGCTTTAGCGAGCAGCGTCTTGCCGGTCCCCGGCGGCCCGACCAGCAGCACGCCGCGCGGCACCCTTGCCCCGAGCCTGCCGTGACTTTGCGGATCCTTCAGAAATTCGACGATCTCCCGTAACTCTTCCTTGGCCTCGTCGACACCGGCGACATCCTCAAAGCTCACCCGAATCCCGGTCTGCATATACACGCGGGCCCGGCTACGCCCTATGCCCATCAGCGAGGACGCTGCACCGTTGCCAAGACCGGCTCGCGCCACCACGAACCGCCAGAGCAGCACGAGCAGCAGTACCGTAGTCAGTCCGCTCAGTAACGCCGAGACCGTCGCCGGATCGGCGACGGCACGAAACCTGACTGCGCTCGCGCCCAGCTGCCCGGCAAAGTCCGGGTCGACTCGTCGCGTGACGAAGCGCCGGCTCTTGCCATCGGGGGGATTGACGAACTCGCCGCGCAGTAACTGTTCACCCACATCAAGGTCGCGAACGTTTCCGGCATCAAGCTGACGCATGAACTCGCTGTAGTCGAGCGTCACGTCGTTGCGAACAAGCTGCCCTCCATCAAAGAGCCATCCGGCGATCAGGATGACGAGCAACGACAGAGCGACACCACGCGGGGAAAATTTCAAAATTTGCCTCTGCAATGCTGCGGGGCCATTGTCGACAGCACGGACCCGTCCGGGATTGACACGACGCAAAGGCCGATGCCTGGCGGGTTGCGGCGCTTCAAGCTGTTGCCAATGGCTGGCAGCGCCCGACAACATCGGCCGCCACTGGGAGGTCAATTGAAAACAGACCGAAATCGAGGACGGGAGCGACTGATTGCACGCGCGCGCTCCCAACCGATCTGTCGGCATGTGCTTCGCCTGCGCTACGCTCAGGCGGGTGAGAGCAGCGTCGACGACGTCCTGCGCAGGGTCGCCCGCGCGCTCGCTGCGCGTGAACTGCCTGAGGAACGAACCGATTGGACCCGCCAGTTCCTAAAGGCAATGCGACAGGGATTCATACCGGCAGGTCGAATCCTCGCTTGTGCCGGCACCGCCAATCCCAGGGGAATGATCAACTGTTTCGTGTTGCCGCTGAGGCCGCCGGATGTAGACCTGAACTCGCGTAAGGATGGGGCCGACCCGCTCGACGCCTCGCTGCGAGACGCGGTACGAACGATGCGCTCGGGCGGCGGGGTCGGTTACGACTTTTCTTTTCTGCCCTCATTCAGCCCCCCGGGGACAGGCGATGCGGTGCGGCGTACCGACCCCATAGGCGTGATCCTCGAACTCGACCGGCGCGCACTTCGCTTGTCGAACCTCGGTCCCCGCAGGGCGGCGCAGATGGCGGTTCTGCGCGTCGACCATCCGGATATCCACGCTTTTATCGCCGCCAAGCGTCTCCACCGGATCAGCACCTTCAATCTGTCGGTCGCGATTTCTGATCAATTTATGGAGGCGGTCCGAGCCGATGTCGACTGGAAACTCGTTGAGCCAGGACGAACTCATGCGTGCCAAACGCTTCGCGCCCGAGCGCTTTGGGAGAGTCTGATCGAATCAATGTGGAACACCGCAAGCCCCGGGGTCATCTTCATCGACCAGGTCAACCGCGATAACAATCTCGGCACCCGCGAAACGCTGAGCGCGTGCAACCCCTGCGGCGAGCAATATCTACCCGAATACGGCGCATGCGACCTCGGGAGCATTGATCTTGTGCGACTGGTGAGAAACCCCTTTTCCCGAACTGCGCGAATCGATTTTGAACGCCTCGCGGCTCTGGCTGCGATCGCTGTTCGAATGCTGGACAATGTTCTCGACCTTACCCGATGGCCACTCGCTCGGCAGGCGCAACAGGCCGCCTCGACCCGACGGATCGGTCTGGGCCTCACCGGTCTGGCCGACGCCCTGTGCATGATGGGGCTTCGGTACGACCGCATCGGCGGCCGGCGCATGGCCCAGCGTATCGTGTGCACGATGCGTAACGCGGCCTATCGCGCATCAGCCGATCTCGCCATGGAGAGAGGTCGTTTTCCCAATTTCGATGAAATCGGATTTCTGCAGGCCGGACGAGCGGCTTCGAGACTTCCCTTGAGGCTTCAGAAGCGCATCCGCCAGAGCGGGCTACGCAATTCTCACCTGCTTGCCATCGCACCGGCCGGCTCGATCTCGATCGCCTTCGCGGCGAACGCGACGAGCGGTATCGAGCCAGCATTCGCGCCTCATATGATTCGGCGGCTTGGCAGCCGAGGCGGTGCTATTACCGCCCTGCCCTCGGATAACCTCGCGATCAGACTCTACCGCGCTCTCTACCCGCATCGAAAAGGTTTACCCCCGGCGTGGTGCGACGCAAGCGGGATGCGAGCGGTCGATCATATCCGCATGCTTGCCGCAGTCCAGCCCTATGTGGACGGTGCGATCAGTAAAACCGTCAATCTCGGAGGGCAGGACACGCAAGCAAGCCTTGGGTATGCGCTGGAGCTAGCCTGGAAGCGCGGGCTGAAGGGGCTCGCTGTATTCAGGCCTCATTCATCCGGAAGAGCCGTATTGAGCCAACAAGCGGCTCCCGGGTGCACGGCCTGATGAGCCTGCATCTTCCTGACCCGGTGTCCTAGGCCGGCGAGCCTCGGCCATGTGTCAGGCATCAGCCTGGCAATTCAGACCTAGACTCGCTCGTCTGTGCCACGCCACCTTGCCGCGCCGATGAGCTCTCAAGCGTCCACGAAGCAACCCCTACCCGCCCCGGCGGATCCGACATGGCTGGCGGGGCGAATGCTCGCCGAGCGCTGCACCCTGCAGGCAAGACAGGCACTTTTTGAACCGGCGGCCGGAGCCCTGTTGATTTCGCTATCGGCCCTCTTGCTTCAGCCCCGTGTTTCCGCCGATCAGATACTGCCCTGGTGCCTTCTGCTCGCCGCCACTTTTTTTCTACGTACCGTGGCCGCAGCGCGATTTCTGACTCGCCGACAGGCGGCCGAGGCGCCGCAAATCGTCGCGGTCTTCAGCCTCACCTCCGGGTTGACCGGGCTACTTATCGGTGCCTGCGCAGGGCTCTTTTTCCCGCAGATCGACCATGGCCTCAGGTTGGCTCTGACCATAGTGATTTTCGCCTGGCTGGCTGCGGCAGTGCTGCTGCACGCGGCCTTCGCCAGGCACGCCCTCCTTCACGGCGGGGCTGTTCTCGCCCAGCTCGCCGCCGCCTGGGCCCTCACTCCCGACGTCCCGG
>CAZZKA010000209.1:0-6603 GCA_964654745.1 uncultured Bordetella sp.
ATCAGGCTGACATGGTCGGTCCCCATGTTGGCGAAGACATAGCGGATACCGAGATCGGTGAGGCCTTGCAGGAAATGCGAGGCGCCGGTGTCAGCGGCTGCGCTGTGGACTTCTCCGGTTTCAGCGCTCACGGCAAAGCGGGGATCGTTCATCATCATTCCAGCGGGGCGGACGACCGATAACTATGCCATGGCTAGATACCGGGATGGGGTAAGGGGCCGAGGCCTCGCGCCATCGATCCGGCCGCGGCGTCATTGTCCGAGGCGTAGCTTCACCTGAAAGCTGAGCGCCCCGTGCAGGCGGTCCTTGTATGAAGGCACCAGTGCGAGATTGAGCCCCACGCGGGAGCCTTCCCAGCCGATCACCGGAATCAGCGCCGGGAACCATCCCCCGTCAAAGGCCTTGGGGTAGCCGTCAAAGCCTCCGACCACCACGCCGGCGCGACCGCCCAGGACCTCGATCGGCTGGTAATAAAGCCCCGCATAGCGACTGATTCGGTCATTGCTGTTGGTGAATCGCCCTGCGGTGACCGACCAGTCGCGCGAGACCCTGTACTCAAGGCCGAAGCCCGGATTGGGGTCGCGCAGCCCAGACGTTGACGATCGGTCAAAGTGCCAGGAATAAAATCCGGGATTCACCCACAGGCGGTTGAGTTCAAAGCCGGGCGCCTCGGCACTCGCGGCGAGCGGCGCGACCACGAAGCACGCAGCCAGACCCGATTTTAAAAAGCGCAGTGATAGCCCGCTCATGCGTATCCGGTTCCTACCTGCGCCGCTCATACCGACCCGGCTCATATCTACCCTAGTTATGAATACCCGGCCCATCGGAGCGGCCCGCCCTCGCACGCGCGCTCGCTGACATTGGTCGCCGCTGAGAGGCGCCCGGTGGCCGACACCTCCCGCCATCTGCGCAGGGCGCGGACTCCCCAGCCCCGATGAGCGTGCTGCAGCGCTACCTCGCCGACTGGGTGTTTGCGCGCATCGTCCTCGGCGTATCGCTCAGCCCAGGCGAGCAATTTTTGAGCGCTCAGAAATACCTCATCGCCTTGATGCCGATTTCCATGGTGTGGTTCTTGGGCTCGTAGATCGCAGGCGAGCCACCGCTATCAGAATCTGCGATGCTCCAGTAGTCGATCGTCGGACCGATCGACCAGTGGGCGAAGCGCCTCATCATGTTGAGCCGCAGACCATAGCCCTGCCGCTGTTTGAGGGTGACATCCCTCAGCAGGGAACTGAGGTCGGACCGTTTTACCTTTTGAGTGCCCTCCAGCAGGTGGGAAAACTCGAGCGTTGTAACAAGCAGCGACTGATCAGCCAGCGCCATGCGATGGGTAACCCCCAGCGACACCGTCGTGTAAATGCTCTCCCGGCGATAGCCCGCCGCACCGGTCGTGGTCAGCCCCCGGAGGTCGTTGAAGTGATATCGGTATCCCAGCCCGACAAAGGGGGCGAGCACATAGTTACCCTGCGGGATATCTCCGCCGAAGACTCCCTTGACGCTGTAGTACCAGTCGGGGGTATTGCTCTGCGATCCGCTACTCGGGCTGGAGTAATCCGCCGCACCTGCGGCATACCGCACATGGACGCCAGCGAACCACACCTGCTTGTCATCCGGCCAATCTCCGCGAAATGCAAAAGTGGAGTCGAGATCGACCCCGATTTTCATGGCATTGAGCGACATGATGCCTCGCTCGGTGTACTCGTAGCGCGAGGCAGACAGTCCAACGGCGCTCTCCGACCGCGTGGCGAGCGCCGAGGTCTGCGCAAGCGCGACTGATTGCGCCGGGCCAAGCGAGAGCGCTGCAACCGCAGCGGCATTGAGCACCAAAAGGGACCATCGGATCGTCATCAGGTTTCTCCGTTCACAAGACTCAGCGTCGTTCATTATCGACCGCTGGAGCAAAGCCCGTGTCGGTCTTACTCCGGGCAGTCGTCGCGCCATAAAGCGTAAAGTTGCGGTTGAGCCGGGCACCGCCATCGCGAGTAAGCGGACTGTAGACGAGGTTCGCCGTGTCCCCTCCGCGCGTTGTGGTCATCACATCAAAGGGGATCCTCAAATACATCCCCTTGTCAAAGCTTCCTTCACCAAATCGCTCGGCGGATACGTTGGTGCGAGTCGCCCAGGCTCCGATTGAAACGCCGTTGCTGAAAGTTCGGCCGATATCGACGGTTACGCCCTTGTCCCCAGCAAGGTACTGCCCCGCGCTGAGTTTGAGGAAAGTCGACTTCCAGCCGGTGTCCCAGTAGGCAGTCGCATGACCGGTCGACACCCGATAGCCGGTCTGCGCGCCCGCCCTGTCGAATCCAAAGAGTTGGTCAAAGTTGCGCTGACGAACACTATTGATATCGATACCAAAGGCAAGCGGGCTGTGCCAGGGACGATATAGCCACTCCGCGCCGACGCCGCCGTACATGCTTTCCAGGTATCCACCGTAGACGCTGAAATACTGGCTCTGTGCCAACTGGCCAAAGTGCGTGATCTGGATATTGGGGACATTGACCCGCGACTCGGTCATGTACTCGCGCAGATAGGTCCTGACTCGAGGAAGATTGCTCGGCCCCGTGTATTTAAAGTTTTCAAAATTATCGAGCAGATTAAAGCTGATCGCACCGCTGATAGAGGTGTTCCGATTGATCCTGAATTGCATAGGTACCGCTAGCCCTGCCCTGAACAACAGAAATCCGTCAGGTCCCCCGATGTTCTGCTGCCAGCTCGGCACAAACCCATAACCGAATCTCGGCGTCTCGCGCTCCCACAGAGGAGGTTCGCTCAGTGTCTGGTCCGACTGCGGCGCCCGGGGAACCACCGCAACGAGATCAAGCGTCTCCGCCTCGTAGGCTGTTTGTTGCCGGGACCAGACGTCGCGGTCAATCACACGCTCGCTCAGCACGATTCCCTGCTCGACGAAGACCAACTCGAACGTATCGATCGAGGCCGGTGAATCCCGATGAAGTACCGACGTGACCCGACCGATGCGATCGTTCCAATGCGCGCCCGTCGCTCCTTCGAAGACTACTCTGACGGATGACCGGGTTCGGGAGATGCTATGGACAGTCCAACCGCTCACTCCGAATACATCGACGGCAGTCGATACCCACACCGGGTCTTCGTCAGGCCGGGCCCTCGTAACCGCCGGCGCCGGCGGATCGGATACCTTGGGTGTCTGAAGCTTGGCAACCGAGGTCCTCAGGGTCAGCCCAAGCATGATCGCGTCGCCCCGGACCATGCCCATGGACATTTCAAGCGACGGGTGATGACGATAGACGACACCCAGGTTCACGGGAGTGCGCTGGCGGAGGTTGTTTCCCAGGGGCTCGCTCTGGTAGTTGTTGCCGTCATATTCGGCCTTCAGCAGCCACTTATCCCAGGGCGTGTGGTATTGAACGCCACCGAAGAGCGCCGCCGGGCCTCGGAAGAAAGCCGAGGTGTTGGCGGTACCGCCCTGGGCCGAGCCCCCCCCGCGAACATCGAATCGGCTGCTGATCATCGAAAACGGATTACGCACATTTCCGCTGGCACCAAGGTTGCCCCACCCCATGCCAAGGCTCCAATCAAAGTCGCCGACTCTTTTGTTGGCGACCACGAATTCGCTCGAAAACAGACCCGTTCCACCCAGGTCGATCATGCCAACGGCGACCTGGGGAACATACGCAGACTCCTCCAGAAGGCGCACGCGCAGATCGATGCTCTTGTCTTTATAGCTCTGGATACCCCGCCGGTCAGCCGCTCCGTAAAGACGGTTTCTCACATCCGTGTAGCGAAAACCCGCCTCGAGCCAGTCGAAGGGCTGCAAAAAGACATTGAACCTGTCGTTGGGATAGCTGCGGCTGAAGTGAAACCTAGCCTCTCCCGCCTCTGCAAACCGGGCCGAAGGCGTCTGGATGAGCCCTGCCATACCCCAGCTCGAGCTCGATATCGCTCCGTCCCTTGCTGGTCGCCCAGAACGGGGCTCCGGGACGACGGCTTGAGGGGAACTTGAAGCGGGACCGGTCGCCTGCCCGGCCACGCGAAGAACTTCATCGTAAGACTGCGTCGCGAGAAACCGGGCGAGCAGTGCGGATACTTCTGGCGACCAACCGCTGTCCCGCTTCGGAGCCCAGACCAAACCTCCAGGAGCGATCTCATCCTGTGTCTGGCGATTCCATGAGGCAATACCCACCCGTTGGATCACCCCATCAGGCTGTATCAGCCAAGCCCAGTCTATCTTCTCAAAGTCTGGCGGCTCGCAGGCACGAAGGTAGTCAAGCGCGTAGCGCCCCGGCTGATGTGGCACGCTGCACCAGGTACCGTTTCCCCGCAGAACGCTGACCGATACCGGGCGGCGCGGTACCAGGACGCGGTGATCAGACTGCAGAACGGGGTCTGCTTTGGGGTGCGCCTGCAGCCAGCGTGGATCCGTTACCGGCACCGGCAGCCGCCCGGTCACGGGCAGAGCTTCGATCGCTGCCGCGACTGCCGCAGCGGCGGCCTTGTCGACTCGGTCGGACCGGGCAACCTGCCCCAGCAACTCGCGCTTGAGAGACTCCTGGGCCGCCCGCTGACTCGGCACCGTCCAACTGATCCCGGGAGAATAAACCTCTGTCTGCGCAGGTCCTCGGAGCAGCCAGTCGCTAAGCCGCTCACCTGCGAGGGGTGGCGCCGGGCTCGGGGAAACCACCTTGTCAGCGGAGGAGCCCTGCGCCAAGACGGCAGCGCTCAGCAGCGAGGATAAAACCAGGGCGCCCCTCACAACGCCCCGGCCGCGCGGACGCGCCCCTACTGCATTGGGGCTGCATCGCAACGAGACACGAGCAGGGCAGGCGCGTACAGACATCGCTCAGGGATTCACTGGCCAGGTCTGCCAGGCGATACAAAGACCAGCAGCGAGGCACTGCTCTCCGTAAACCACCGAAGCAGGTCCGCCCGCCATGCGGACGCCGTAGCGGGCCGACGGACGACCTCCAGGACTGGAATCTGCAAATTCCTCAAACCAATGCAGTTGCGACGGAACCAATCCCACCAGGCGGGCATTGTCAGGCGGGCGAACCGCAAGTAGGGAGACCTTTTCCCGTATCCCGAACCGGTAGCCAGGCATTTCGTCACGTTCCCGAACATATTCAACTGGGGCCTTATCCAGTAGCTTTGTCCAGTCAGGAAGCCCCATGTAGCGGACCGAACGCCAATCGACACTCAATCCCGAAGTCGAAATAACACGGCCGTTTTGCAGGCGGATTACCTCCCCCGCGCTGCTGTACCAGGATTCAATGACCCCGTCGGGGTGAGCGTCAGCGTAGCCGAGAACCATCAGGGATTCGCGCCCCCCGGCGACCACCCGAAGGTATCGAAGCTTGGGGTCAAGCTTGGTTTCCTTGACATCGGCGCCCCTGACAAACGCATCGGCGAGCGTCCTGGTGACGGGCGTGTGCCCACACGCGGACGAAAGACATGCCAACGAGAGAGCAGCGACCAGCCTGAACGAAGCTTTCATGCCATCTGTACCTACCGCGGCCCGCTACCGCCAACAAAACAAAAAAGGCATTGGGAAACCCAATGCCTTTTCTGTCAGAAGCAATCGGTCAGACGCAGACTCAGGTCCCTGAGGTCGACGAAGGACCAATCGAGCCGGTCGTACCCGTCGACGGCGCGATGACAGTGCCGGTGATACCCGCTGCCGAAGCCATCGTGCTGTAGTCCTTGATCGCGGTATTCGCAGCCGTCTGGGACTTGGAGGCACCCGCTTCTGCGGTCGTAATGAAACCCGCAACCGTCGTAGGAATGGTTACGCCTTGGGCTACGAGAGCGGACTGGTAAGCCTTAAGCGTAGAGATGGCGTAGTAGCTTGCTTCGGCCGCCGCTTTTGATTTCTCCGCTGCGATGTAAGCGAGAGCCACGCGTTCCGCGGTGGTACAGGTCGAGCCCGCGCAGATCGTGCGGCCGGTTTTAGTGCTGATCACCGGGCCGGCCACGGCATTCGCCTGGGCGAGGTCTGCCGCCGCATTGGCCGCAACCGTCGCTGCGTTCTTGGCCTTCGTCGCCGCGTCAAGAGCCGCCGCCTTGGCGGTCGCCACGGCATTAGCTTGGGCAGTGGTTAGGGAAATACCAGCGAGAGCCGCGTAGGCCGAGTCAATCGCCGAATTAGCCTCCGACGCCGCCGTGGACGCCGCAGTCGCGTTCGCCGCGGCCTCAGCCGCTTCTGCGTTGGTGACCTGTCCTGCCGAGGGAGTCGAGCTACCCGAACTGCCGCTTGCCACCGCCACGGCCAAACCGATCGCCGCAGCCGTCGCGGTGACCGTGCCAGCAGTGATCGCGCCCGCTGCAGCGCCAGTTGCCGTGCCCGCACCAGCCGCGGCCCCCTGGCCCTGCGCCATCACGGCCGGCGTGACAGCCAACAGAACTGAAAACGACAACGCAGAAACTTTCTTCATAATTTCTTCCTGGGAAAAGTGGGGGGGGGGCGAATTTGCAAGGATTGTAACCATTAAGATCGTTCTAGTCTACTCCCAGGCTTCTCGATCTAGTCCGCCTAAGCTTCCCGTCAGCCTCGACGCCTACACTTGAACGATGAATACGCTCTACCGCACCCCCCTCCCCGGCACCGCGCTCGACTATTTCGATGCCAGCATC
>CAZZKA010000210.1:0-6591 GCA_964654745.1 uncultured Bordetella sp.
CGTGCGCCGCGGCGGACAGTGGGTGGTCGGTGCAGTGCTGGGGCTTTACTTCACGCCCGAGGCGGTTGCACGAATGATTTCGCTCGGACCGGCACTCTTTGTCGCGACGCTACTCGCGGTGGGGTTGGGTCTCGGATTCTGCTGGGCGCTGATGCGGTTTGCCGGCGCGGACGGCGCAACAGCGTTTTTCGGCGGTGCGATCGGCGGTGCTTCCGAGATGCTGGTGCAGGGCGAGCGTAACGGCGGCTCGGGTCAGCTGATTTCAGCGGGCCACACCTTGCGGCTCATCATCGTCATTACGTTGATTCCTTTCAGCATGGCGGCGCTGGGCGTCCATGGCGACGATACCTGGCTGCCGCCACCGGGGCGAGCGGATTTTGCCGGCTTCGCATTGCTCGTGATCGCCACCGGGATCGCGGGCTGGGTGGCTCTTCGCTGCGCTGTTCCAAACGCCTGGGTACTCGGTCCGCTATTTGCCGCGGCGGCGCTCGCTTTCTTTGAAGCCCCGGTCAGCGGTCTGCCGCGAGCCGTGATCAACGCAGGGCAGATGCTGCTGGGCGTAGCGATCGGATCGCGGTTTGCTCCGGATTTTTTTCGTGTCGCGCCCAGATATCTTGCAGTGATCGCAGCGAGCACCGTACTCGGCGCAGCGCTTGCCCTCGGTATGGCGGCGTGGCTTGCGTGGCTGTCGGGCTTGCCCGTCCCGACGCTTTTGCTCGCCGTGGCTCCGGGTGGTGTGGCGGAAATGGCCCTGACCGCAAAAGTCCTGCAACTCGGTGTGCCCGTCGTGACGGCGTTCCAAGTAACGCGTGTGGTGGTGTTGCTGCTCATCGTGGGCAGTCTCTACCGCCTCCTCGCGCGTCGCTACGGGTGGACAACCGCAAGCGAATCGCGGGTTCCCTGAGTCGATACGGTTTGTCGTGAGCCCTCGTCGCGGTGCGCGCCCGGCGCGGCGGGTGTCCGTGACCTCGCTGTCGGCCGGTTTCCAGACTCTGAAATTTCCCTGATGGCGTTGGGAATTTTTGCGTCGCAACATCGGCTTATGTGAATATAAAAAAAGCTTGCAGACATCGCGGATTTTCTGCTTCGCAGCAATCGGTATTGTGGGGTTGCTGTCAGGCGGCTGCTTTCGCCCGGTTTCATCGTGTTGGCTCGCTTCTTAAACTGTCTCCGACCCGTATTTTTCGTCGTTTTCAGTCCGGTGGTTCTCGCAGCGCAGCTGGTATTCCCGCCAGTGGCGCCGCCCCAGGCCACCTCTGCCGATCGTCTGATCGAGCAACCACACCTGGTTGCACGAGGGGGGGATGCTGCCCCTCGCGGGCATGCCCTGTCGCTCAGGTCTTTGCTTCGGGCGGTGGGAGAGTCTCACCCGCTCCTTGAGCGTGGTGTCGCCGACGTCGCTGCGGGCCGTCTGTTCGTTGACAGCGCCCGTTGGGCGCGGTTTCCGAGCATTGAGCTAGGCACCGCTCTGTCGGACTTTGGAGGCGCGCAACCGACCTTGCGGATCCGGCAGCCCGTGGTTACGTTTGGCCGGCTGCAGGCGGGGCTCGACCTTGCCCAGGCAAATCTCGGCGCGAGCGAGGCGGGGCTCGCGACGGCTCGCCGGTCCCTCGCGGAACGCGCGGCACTATCCCACACGCGGTGGGCGGCCTTGGCCGAACAGGTCGATCTGGCGCGCGGGCACCTGGAGCGTCACGGGGAACTGCTCGCCCTGATAGCCCGGCGGGCAGAGGGCGGTCTGTCTGCACGCAGTGACATCTCGCTCGCATCTGGCCGCGTGGCGCTAGTCAGGGCTCGGCTTTCAGCCCTGGAAGGACAGTTTGCCCAGGCTCAGGCCGAAATCGATACGCTAATGCGAGACCGACGCTTTGCGGTTGCGGTGGTCGACGATCTGCCACCAGTCCCGAGCGCGTCGGCTGAGGCGTTGGCAGGGTTGTTCGCTGCGGTCTCCCCCTCGCTCGAGCGGCTCGCGCGGCAGACCGACGCCGCCATCGCCGACGCTGCGGTGGCTCAGGCGTCAAGGATGCCCATCGTTCTCGCTCGAGTCGAAAGGGCCCCCAATCTGCTGACGGCGCAGCCGGAGACTCGCGCGATCCTGGCGGTTGATGTCCAGTCCGGTCCCGGGCTCGCAGCGCTTTCCGATTATCGGGCGCGTCTGAGTCGTATCGATGCTCTACGCGCTGAGTCCAGGGCTGAGCGAGAGTCCTTGGAATTGCTGGCGTCGACGCTGTTGTCCCAGCGGCAGGCGCTCATCGCGCAGCAATCCCACATTGCCACGCAGCTCGATGCAGTCGCGCAGACGGTCAGTGCATTTTTGCGGCAATTCGATGCGGGCCGCCGAAGCTGGCTTGACGTGCTCAATGCGGAGCGGGAGCGCTTTGAGGCGGAACTTTCCCGCGCTCAGCTGGACGCGGCGATTCGCGAGGTCGATCTGCGTATCCTGGTTGCAAGCGGTGCACTCGACGCGTGGATGGACTCGCCATGACTGTGCGTACTTCGTCGACCGTGCTGTCTCCTGGGACTAGGGCCGCGGGTGAGGCGCGAATGCTCGCCCGCTGGCTGACGCTCCATGGCTTCGCCGTGCCGCTCGCCGCAATCGAACAGTCCCTGTCTGAAGCCAGGGGCTCCGTTATGGATGGCGCGGCCCGAGCCGTGGATGGGGCGGATCTCGCCTCGCGGGTCGGCCGGGCGATTCACGCGATCGAGCCGAATACGCAGGTCGAAGAGGTAGCGGTAAGCGCTTTGCAGCGGTCCGACGGCCCAGCCTTAGTGGTTGACGGTGACCGTTGGTCGATAGTCGATGTATTGAGCGGAGCCCACCTCAGGCTGGTTGATACCGACCGAAATGAGCATTGCGGCGGGCCGGGCCCGTCAGCGACCTCGCGGGCGCTGCGCCTAGTCCGTACGCGAGCCGAACCGGTGGCGCCGTCAGACGGTTTGACGAGGTGGATTGCGGACTCGCTCGCGAGGCACCGACTTCTGCTTGCTGAGATCGTCCTCGCCTCTCTGCTGGTCAATGGGCTTGCGATGGTTTCGTCGTTGTATGCCATGCATATTTACGACCGGGTTATTCCGGCGTCGGCGTGGTCGACACTCTGGGCATTGACTGCTGCGGCGATCCTCGCGATTTGCTTCGAAGCAATCCTGCGGCTTGTCCGGTCGCAAGCGCTTGATCGAGTCGCCAGGGAAATCGATGACACAGTCTCCCAAACGATCTTTGATCGGCTGCTCGCGCTTAGATTGGATGCTCGCCCCCGCGCGCCAGGCTCTCTTGCAGCGCGGCTCGAGGGGCTTGAGGCGATCCGGACGTTTGCCGCGGCATCGATCGTATTTGTTTTCGTAGACGTGCCCTTCATTGCGATCTTCATCGGCCTGGTAGGGCTGATCGGGGGTCCTGTCGCATTCGTCTATCTGCTGCTGGTCTTCGTATCGATGATATTGGGCTTGGCGGCGCAGCGCCGGATGAAGCAGCGAGCGCGAGATCAGGTAGCCGGCAATCGCGAGCGTACTGCCCTGCTATGGGAAGCGATCCACGGGACCGAAGCGCTGCAGGCGAGCGGCGCATCGTGGCGTCTTTCGGCCGCCTGGGCCGAACTTTCCGCCCGTCTGAGTCATGATCAACTGGCCTTGCGGACCGTCGCCAACCGAGCTGCAGCATGGACGGCTGCGCTCTCCTCGTTGGCGCTTATCGGTGTCATGGTGGTCGGTGTCGTACAAATCGATGCCGGGCTGCTGAGCGTTGGAGGCTTGATTGCATGCACGCTGCTAGGAGGCCGCATTCTCCAACCGATCGCGCAGGCGGCGATGTTAAGCACGCAATGGCATGCAGCCCGGGAGTCTTTGAGGAGTGCGCAGGCTGTCATGGAGATTCCGGTGGCGCGACCCTCCGGAGGCTATGCGATTTCGCGTACGCCGCTGGACCATGAACTCTCTGTACACGCAGTCCGCTTCGACTTTAACGATAAACCGGGCCGCGCTCTGCTTGAGATCGATGAGCTGGTCATCCGTCCCGGCGAGCGGGTTGCGCTGGTGGGTCCCAATGGAAGTGGTAAGTCGACTTTGTTGAGACTGCTCGCAGGGCTCTACCATCCGACGCACGGCGATATTCGCATGGGCGGCGTGGCCTTGACTGAACTCTCCGACGCTGCCCTGGCGGACCGAATCGGTTTCATGCCTCAGGAGGCTGCTCTGTTTCGGGCGACGCTAAGGGAAAACATCCAGCTCGCATCACCCCGTATCTCTGGCGAGCAACTCGGCCAAATCCTCGCCGCCAGCGGTCTTAGCGCATGGGTCGCCGAGCACCCGAGAGGTCTCGACCGAACGATTGGGCGGGAGGGGGACGGTTTGTCCTCGGGGCAGCGGCAGCAGATCGCTTTTGCGCGACTGCTCGCGCAGGCGCCGCGTATCTGGCTGATGGATGAGCCAAGCGCGTCCATGGATGGCGCAGCCGAGGCGACGCTTGTTCGCACGCTTTCAAAGCAAGCTGCGCGTGACGACACCCTGGTTTTTGCGACCCACAAAACAGCGCTGCTCGCGCTCGCGACGAGGATCATCATCCTGAGAGCGGGGCGTGTGATTCACGATGGTGACCGAAAAAGCTTTGAGCAGCTGAAAGTCGCGAGCTTGCTTGGTGCTCAGTCTGGGTGAACTCATGCGACAGTCATCCCACAGCCCGACCAGATACTCAGTGCAGTCAACTCTCTCGGCGCCGCTCCGGCGGCGCGAGCCGAGCCCGTCACGTTGGGGCAGCAGTCTGACGGTTGCGATCGTGCTGCTCATGACTTTGAGTGCGATCGCCTGGTCGTCTCAAGCGGAAATCGACCGCGTCACGCGCGCAACCGGGCAACTCATTGCGAGCTCGCGCGTTCATGTGATCCAGGTGGTCGACGGAGGCGTGGTTGCGCGGCTTCTCGTTAACGAGGGGGATCGCGTCGAGCCTGGTCAGGTTGTCGCCGAGCTCGACTCCTCTCGTGCTCTGGCCGCCCTACAGGAGGCCGACGTCCGTATGGCTGCGCTCAATGCGGCGATTGCCCGGCTGACCGCCGAAGCCGACATGAAGCCGGAGCTCCGCTTCCCCGCCGCGCTGACTGGTCACCCCTCTTTGATTGCTGTACAGCGAGGGCTCTTTGATCAGCGCCGCGCAGCCTTGCAAACCGAGTTGGATGCGCTCGAGCGCACGGCTGCGCTGGCGCGGCAGGAGTTACAGATCGTCGACAGGCTGTACCGAACTGGGGATGTGGGCGAGGCTGAGTTCGTGCGACTCGCGCGGCTGAGCCACGAAGCAGCGGTGCAACCTGAACTCAGGCGCCGGCGATTTTTTCAGGAAGTAAGTATGGAGTTATCGCGAGCAGAGGAGGAGCTTGCTCAGCTTGGCCATGTTCGCGAGCAACGCAAGCAGGTCCTCGAGAGTCTCGTGCTGCGCGCCCCAGCCCGCGGTATCGTGAAAAAGCTCCGCGTCACGACGCGCGGCGCTGTACTGCGCGCCGGGGAAGAGATTCTGCAGATCGTTCCGGCAGACGACCGTCTGATCGTCGAAGCCAAGATCAGACCCGCCGATATTGGTGACCTGCGCCCGGGGCTGCCGGTTTCGATCAAGTTTGATGCCTGGGACTACACGGTCCACGGGTCAGTGCCGGGCAGGCTCACCTACATCAGCGCAGACACGGTTCGTGATGAATCCAGGCCTGGTGAGGTTGAGTTTTACCGCGTGCATATCGAGACCGATATGACCCACGGCGCAATAGCCGTCACAGCCACAGGTCGCCAGATCGAGGTCATGCCTGGTATGACGGCTGTCGTCGATATCCGTACCGGGACCCGCACCGCATTGGCGTATTTCCTTGCGCCCTTCAGGCGTGTGTTGGATGAAGCCTTGACCGAGCCATGAGCGGTGCGACGCTTTTTGTTGAAGGGAGACATCATGAGCGATATCAATTTTTTAACCGAAACGGGCGATCACGCTGGCGTAGCAGGTACGCCCGAATCGTCGGTCGCGCCGGCGCAGGGCGACCGGGGTGAGTCCTTCGGCCGCCCGGACGCAGGGGGCGACGGAGCGGCCCGCGCTGAGGATCAGGGTATTACGGGCGAGGGCCTGCAAATTCGCCCTCGCCGGTCGAGCGCGTCATCGGGCGCTGCGCTCGCGGAGCCGTTGCTAATGGCTGCGAATGTGGAGCAGATCGCTTCGGTGGGCGCACCGTCTCACGGAGCCGAAGGTATTGGCACCGCCCCCGTCACACCGCCACCTCAGCCCGCCCAGCCGACGGGTGGAGTGATGGATTCACCCGACGCGGAATCGATTCCCTATGAGGTGCTGATGTCAGTCCCATTTGAGGAGATCGATCTGGCGCAGCGATCGGTCAGCGACGTCTTTGGGGTCGGCTCGAGCGTCCGGAGCGATCCGGCAAACCCGTTTCCGCTGGCTGGCGGTGGGATGGCGATGGGGCTGGGCGCGGCGGCGGCTGCTGGCGGAGGCGGCGGCGGTGGAGGTGGAGGTGGAGGTGGAGGTGGAGGTGGCGGTGGCGGTGGAGGAGGAGGCGGAGGCGGAGGCGGAGGTGGTGGTGGCGAGGATTCTCGGGGTGTCTGGTCCGGGGG
>CAZZKA010000211.1:0-6581 GCA_964654745.1 uncultured Bordetella sp.
GCCGCAAGCGTCCTCCCGGCCCGATGAGTCCGCCGCCATCGCGGCGGCGGCAGCATCGATTCCGGTGGCTGAACGATTCGTCGACTTCGAGAGCGTCTGGCTTGCCTACGATGCTGCGCTCCTTGCGCGAAACGAATTCGCGGTTGAAGAGATTTCGCTAAGCACGCGGCCGGGCGAGTTCATCGCGATCGTCGGGCCGTCGGGCTGCGGCAAATCGACCTTCATGAAGCTTGCGACCGGGCTCAAGATGCCGAGCCGCGGTTCGATCCGGATCGGTGGCCAACCAGTGACGGGGCCGCTCAAGATCGTCGGCATGGCCTTTCAGGCGCCCACCCTCCTGCCCTGGCGGACAACGCTAGACAATGTGCTGCTGCCGTTGGAGATCGTCGAACCCTACCGATCGCAGTTTCGCGCCAAGCGCGAGGAATTTGCCGAGCGCGCCCGGCGCCTGCTCAAGACCGTCGGTCTCGATGGCTACGAGGACAAGTTTCCCTGGCAACTCTCAGGAGGCATGCAGCAACGCGCCTCAATCTGCCGGGCATTGATCCATGAGCCGCGGATGCTGCTTCTCGATGAGCCATTCGGCGCGCTCGATGCCTTCACCCGAGAAGAACTCTGGAATGTGCTGCGCGACCTGTGGACCGAGCAGCGCTTTAACGTCATTCTCGTGACCCATGACCTGCGGGAGGCCGTCTATCTCGCCGATACCGTCTACGTCATGAGCAAGCGCCCGGGTCGGCTGATCACACGTCGCCAGATCGACCTGCCGAGGCCGCGCGATCTCGAGACAACCTACACGCCACAGTTCACCGACATCGTCCACGAACTGCGCGAGCGGATCGGCGCGATCCGCAAGACCTGATGATCCCCGGAGCCCGGTCATGAACGACAGCCCTGCCCAGAAGTTCGCGCCGCTGATCCTGCTCGTCGCGATCATCGTCGTCTGGCAACTGATCTGCTCGGGCCTCAAGGTCTCCGAGTTCATTTTTCCGAGCCCGATCCAGATCGTCATTGCACTGTTTGACCTCTGGGGTCCGATCATGGGCCATGCCTGGCGCACCTTCTGGACCACAATGGTTGGCTTCGGCATCTCGATCGCCTTTGGAGTGATCCTCGGTTTCGTCATCGGCTCCTCGCGGCTCGCCTACTCAGCCATGTACCCGCTGATGACGGCTTTCAACGCATTGCCCAAGGCGGCCTTCGTTCCCATCCTCGTGGTGTGGTTCGGCATCGGTATCGGGCCGGCGATCCTTACCGCCTTCCTGATCTCTTTTTTCCCGATCATGGTGAATATTGCGACGGGGCTCGCAACGCTCGAGCCCGAGCTCGAGGACGTCTTGCGAGTGCTCGGCGCGCGTCGCCTTGACGTTCTGATCAAGGTCGGGCTGCCCAGGACCATGCCCTATTTCTTCGCCTCGCTCAAGGTCGCGATCACGCTCGCCTTTGTCGGGACGACCGTATCGGAAATGAGCGCCTCCAACGAAGGGATCGGCTACCTGCTGATCTCGGCAGGCTCGGCGATGAAGATGCCGCTCGCCTTCGCAGGTCTGCTGGTCGTAGCAGTCATGGCCATGGCCATGTACGAGCTCTTCTCCTACATCGAACGCCACACCACCGCCTGGGCGCACCGCGGCCAGGGCGCGCACTGATCCACGCGGGCCGGTAACCGTAGTACCCGCTGCCCGCGATGCCCGCGCGCCTAGCCGTATGACCGCCAGGCTCGAACTTCGGTCGATCAGCAAACGCTGGCCCTCAGTCGTCGCCAACGACGACATCAGCCTGGAGGTTTCGCCAGGGGAAATCCACGCGCTCCTTGGCGAAAATGGTGCCGGCAAATCCACGCTGATGAAAATCCTCTACGGCGTGGTCCAGGCGGACTCGGGCACGGTTGTATGGGAGGGCGCGCCCGTCGCTATCCGCAGCCCTGCCCAGGCGCGCGCTCTGGGCATAGGCATGGTGTTTCAGCACTTCTCCCTCTTTGAGACCCTCACCGTCGTCGAAAATATCGCGCTCGGGCTTGCGAGTCGCGAATCACTCGCAGCGCTTGCCGAGCGTATTGCCGAGGTATCGATGCGCTACGGACTGGCGGTCGCGCCAAACCGGCTCGTTCATTCGCTATCGGTCGGCGAACGTCAACGGGTGGAAATCGTCCGCTGCCTGTTGCAGTCGCCCCGACTGCTGATCATGGATGAACCGACCTCGGTACTCGCGCCGCAGGCCATCGAACAACTCTTTGCGACCCTGCGTACGATCTCGGCAGAGGGCTGCAGCATCCTCTACATCAGCCACAAGCTCGAGGAAATCCGCAGCCTCTGCCATCGCGCCACGGTGCTGCGCGCAGGCCGCGTCAGCGCGCGCTGCATCCCCGCCGAACAAACGAGTGCAGCGCTCGCCCAAATGATGATCGGCACAGCCCCCGCTGCCGTGACCCATCAGCCGCCCGCGAGCGGTCAGGCAGTGCGGCTGGAAATAAACGGTCTCGACATGCCCGCCAATGACCCTTTCGCCACGACATTGGCTGATCTTCGCCTGGCACTGCGCAGCGGCGAAATCGTCGGGATAGCGGGTATTTCCGGCAATGGACAGAGCGAGCTCGTCGAACTGCTGAGCGGCGAGCGGCGGGCAGCGCGCGCCGACATGCTCAAACTCGACGGCGAGCCGATCGGCCACCTCGGTGTCGACCGCAGGAGACTGCGCGGCATGGGCTGCGTGGTCGAGGAGCGTATGGGGCGAGGGGCTGTGCCAGCGATGACGCTCGCCGAAAACGCCCTGCTCACTGCGCGTCGAGGCCTGCTACGCGGCGCATTCGTCGACCGCCGCGCCACCGCCCGTTTCGCGCGCCATTGCATTGAAACGTTTTCGGTCAAGTGTCGTAATGAATCTGCGACAGCCCGCTCGCTTTCCGGCGGCAACCTGCAACGCTTCATCGTCGGGCGCGAAATACTCCAGCAGCCGCGCGTGCTGGTGATTGCCCAGCCCACCTGGGGTGTGGACGTGGGCGCCGCGCTATTCATCCGGCAGGCGCTCGTCGACCTGCGCGATGCGGGCTGCGCGATCCTGCTGATTTCCGAGGACCTGGATGAAATTTTCGAGGTCGCCGACCGGATCGCGGTGCTGAGCGGTGGGCGACTGTCGCCAGCTCAACCGGCCGCCGATGTCAGCGTCGCCTCGCTCGGTGCACTGATGGGCGGCGAGTATGCGGAAACTCGCAGCGACGGGTCCGTAAGCCAAGGAGCGGCGCATGCGTCTGCGGCTTGAGCGGCGCGCCGAAGCGCCTTCGGCGCTGCAGTTCATCGCGCCGGTGCTGGCGACCGCGCTCACCCTGGCCGCCGGCTTCGTTCTCTTTGCCGCGCTGGGCAAGGATCCGCTAGACGCCCTCAAGGTGTTTTTTCTCTACCCGCTGAAGGACGCCTACGGCTGGAATGAGCTTCTCCTCAAGGCCTCGCCACTCATGATGATCGCCATGGGCCTCGCCGTGGGCTATCGCGCCAACATCTGGAACATCGGCGCTGAAGGCCAGTACATCGCGGGGGCCATCGCAGCAAGCGGCATCGCACTCGCCTTCGACCGCAGCCTCGATTCAACGCTCCTGATCCCGGCCCTCTTTCTCGCGGGCGCAGCCGGCGGCATGGCCTGGGCGGCGGTCCCGGCCTGGCTGCGCGTACGCTTCAATGCCAACGAGATCCTGGTGTCGCTCATGCTCGTCTACGTGGCAGAGCTCGCGGTTTCCTGGCTCGTGCACGGGCCATGGCGTGACCCGCAGGGGTTCAATTTTCCGCAGACCCGGATGTTCGAGGAGGCAGCGCTTCTGCCGCCGCTCTTCGAAGGGTCGCGACTGACCCATGTGATCGCCATTGCGCTCGTGTCGCTAGCAGCCGGTCATCTGCTGATGCAGCGTAGCTTTCTCGGGTTTCAGCTGCGCGTGGCCGGACAGGCGCCGGCGGCGGCGCGCTACGCCGGGTTTTCTGCTTCGCGCGCCATCTGGGTCGGCATGCTGTGCGGCGGCGCGATGGCGGGAGTGGCGGGCATGGCCGAGGTGGTCGGCCCAACCGGTCAGCTCACCCCAAAAGTCGGCATGGGCTACGGCTTTACCGCGATCATCGTTGCCTTCGTCGGCCGTCTGCATGCGGTCGGGATCTTTTTTGCGAGTCTGCTGATGGCCCTGATGGTGTTGGGAGGTGAGCAGTCGCAGCAGTACCTCGCCTTGCCGTCGTCAGTATCCAAAGTATTCCAGGGCCTGCTTCTCTTCTTCCTTTTGGGTGCTGACGTCATCACCCAATACCGGATCGTGCGAACCCCTGCGGCGCCCGCGCAGGCGGCGCCATGACCGATCCCCTGACCATCGCGGGCGCGATCCTCGCTGCGTCCATCGTGGCCGGTACGCCGATGCTGATCGCCGCGCTCGGCCTGCTCATCAACGAACGCTCTGGCGTGCTCAATCTCGGCGCCGAGGGTTTGATGGCACTCGGCGCGCTCGCCGGCTTCGCCGCCGCCCATCACGCCGGCAGCCCGGCGGCGGCCGTGCTCGCTGGCGCTTTGGCGGGAGCCGCTGCGCCGCTCTTATTCGCCCTGCTCGCCCTGTCTCTGCTTGCCAATCAGGTCGCATCGGGTCTTGCGCTCTCGCTCTTCGGAGTGGGGCTGTCAGCGTTTGCCGGTAAATCTTATGAATCCTTGTCCCTTGCACCCGTTACCGCATGGCCCGTCCCGGTTCTATGCGAATTACCCCTGATCGGCCCAGGGCTCTTTAATCATCAGCCCATGGTGTACGCCTCCTGGTTGCTGCTTGCGGCGATCGCGTGGCTCCTTCATCGCTCGCGCGCAGGCCTGATATTGCGCGCCGTCGGCGAATCGCCGGCCGTCGCTCATGAGGCCGGCTACCCTGTTCTGCGCATCCGCTATGCGGCAGTGCTCGCGGGCGGGGCGCTCTGCGGCGTGGGCGGCAGCTTCCTGTCGGTGTTTCATACGCCGCTCTGGGCTGAGGGCATGGTCGCCGGACGCGGCTGGATCGCGCTCGCGCTCGTTGTATTCGCCACCTGGCGGCCGCTGCGGGTTGCGCTCGGCGCCTGGCTATTCGGCGGCATGCTCATCGCACAGATGTTCGTACAGGGGTCGGGGCTGCCGCTCGATATTCCATCTCAGTGGCTCTCGGCCCTGCCCTACCTTGCCACCATTGTGGTCCTGGTACTGATTTCCAGACGGCCGGAACTGATCCGGCTAAACTCACCGGTATCGCTCGGACAGCCTTGGCGGCCGGACGCCTGAACGGCCCCCGCCCCATCAACCCCAACCACTTGCCAGGAGACTTCTATGACGCTCAGCCGCCGCGACTTTCTACACGCCACCGCAGGCACGAGCCTGCTTAGCGCCTCCGGACTCGCGCTCTCGCAGGATCCGGTAAAGGTCGGCTTCATTTACGTGAGCCCCATCGGCGATGCGGGCTGGACCTTTCAGCACGACACCGGTCGCAAGCAGATGGAACAGGCGCTCAAGGGCAAGGTACAGACGCGCTTTGTCGAAAGCGTCCCCGAGGGCGCCGATGCCGAGCGGGTGATCCGAGAGATGGCGCAAAGCGGCCACCAGATCATCTTTGCCACGAGCTTCGGTTACATGAACTACATGGAGCGTGTCTCCAAGCAGTTCCCCAAGATCGCTTTCGCCCATGCGACAGGCTACAAGACCGGCCCCAATTTCGGGATCTACAACGCCCGTTTCTACGAGGGCCGCTACCTCACTGGCATCGTGGCCGGGCGGATGAGCAAGTCCAACGTCCTGGGCTATGTGGCAGCCTTTCCCATCCCCGAGGTGCTCCAGGGCATCAACGCCTTCACTCGCGGCGCGCGCAGCGTCAACCCCAAAGCCGAAGTCCGCGTCATCTGGGTCAATTCCTGGTATGACCCGGGCAAAGAAGGCGATGCAGCCAACACGCTGCTTTCGCAGGGCGCCGATGTCGTCACGCACCACACCGACTCCACAGCGGCTGTCCAGGCTGCGGAAAAGGCCGGTAAGTTTGCGATCGGCTATCACTCTGACATGTCGAAGTACGGGCCCAAGGCGCACCTCACCGCCACCACCCACCATTGGGGCGATTTCTACACCCGTTCGGTCAATGATGTCATCGCGGGCAACTGGAAACCCGGCAATCTCTGGGGCGGTTACAAGGAAGGGATGGTCAAGCTTGCCCCCATCAATTCCGTGGTGCCGGGCGATGTGCGCGAATCGATCGCCAAGCTCGAAGCGGATCTGGTTGCCGGCCGCTTCCATCCGTTCACCGGGCCGGTTGTTGATCAGGACGGCAAGGAGCGTGTGGCCGCAGGCAAAGTCATGGCCGATGATGAGCTGGGCAAGATGGACTACTACGTCCAGGGCGTCGCCAGCCGACTGCCCAAGAAGTAATGGGACTGCGCCTCACCGCCATCGCCACCCGCACGGGTGACGATGGCACCACCGGTCTGGGTGACGGCAGTCGAACGTCCAAAGACAGCCTGCGCATCGCTGCGATTGGCGATGTCGACGAACTCAATTCAACGCTCGGCCTGCTCATCACCGAAGGGCCGCACAAGGATACACAGGACCTGCAAGTC
>CAZZKA010000212.1:0-6563 GCA_964654745.1 uncultured Bordetella sp.
CGCTTCGTCGCGTGCGTCGCGCTTCGCGGTTTGTTGTGAAAGGTCGGTCGCTAACCCCTCGAAAAACTCATGTACCCGCTCGATGGGCAGGAGCATGAGATCGTGTAGCGACAGGCCCGGAAGCGAGGCGGCGCAAGCCTCGGACCAGGAGACGCCCGCCGGTCGAAATCGGCGCCAGGCTCCTCGCTCATCGCGTGCCTCGAGGGCCCGGTCCGCTAGCGCTGCATCGCCGACCCGCCACCAGAGCGCCTCGGGTTTGAGCCGTGCGCCGTTGCAGACCTTGCAGGCTGTGTAGGAGCGGTACTTGGAGAGCAGCACCCGGATATGCATCTTGTAGGACTTGGTCTCGAGCCAATCGAAAAATCGATTGACGCCGTACCACTGCTTTTGCCAGCTCCCGGTCCAATCGTCGCCGCCGTCAATGACCCAGCGCCGCTGTGCCTCGCTCAGCTTGCGCCAGGGTACGTCGAGCGGAACCCCGGCCCGGCCGGCCTGTCGCGCCAGATCTTTCTGGCAGTCCTTGAAACTTTCGGTTTGCCAAGGGCGAACGGCGCCGTCGGCAAGCGTCTTGCCCTCGTCGGGGATCACCAGTCCGAGATCGATCCCTATCACTCGCCCGAAGCCCCGGCAGGTGTCGCACGCGCCTAGTGGCGAGTTGAAGGAAAACAGACTTGGCAGGGGATCGCCGTAAGCGATATCGCATTCGGCACAGTGAAGACCGCTGCTGTAGCGCCAGACCTGCGCATCGCTGCCGTCTTCTGCCAGCGCATGGACCGACAGGCGGCCGTGGCCCTGTCGCATTGCCGCTTCGACCGCTTCGCTCACCCGGCTACGCTCGGTGCTGCCAGCGCGAAAGCGGTCCTGGACCACCTGCAGCACTGCTTTGCCATCGGGGTCGCGCGACTCGCGCCGCTGATGAACGCGGGTATAGCCTTGCGCATTAAGGTATTGCTCGACCTCGGCCTGGCTGAAATTGACGGGAACGGAGACTTCGAAGCACACGACCAGCCGAGGGTCGGCCGCGGCCCGCGCGCGTCCAATCAGATCGTCTGTGACATCCGCAGTGGCGTCGCGCCTTACCGGCAGACCGCATGCGCGGCAGTGCAGGCGTGCGGTCCTTGCAAACAGGAGCTTGAGGTGGTCGTTGAGTTCGGTCATCGTCCCCACGGTTGAACGCGAGGTCCTCACCGGGTTGGTTTGATCGATGGCGATTGCTGGTGGGACGCCCTCGATACGGTCGACCTGGGGCTTGTCCATACGGTCAAGAAACTGCCGCGCGTAAGCCGAAAACGTCTCCACGTAACGACGCTGACCTTCGGCGTAGAGGGTGTCGAATACCAGCGAAGACTTTCCCGAGCCCGATACGCCGGTCACCACGACGAGTTCCCCGGTTGGAATATCGAGGTCTATATTCTTGAGGTTGTTTTGCCGAGCACCGCGGATGCGGATCGCTGGCGCTGCATGGTCGCGTTTGGACACGGGTTTTCTCGGTGGTCAGCGTGCGGCAACCGCAGCTCGGGGTGCTGCGGGAGGCTTCTCACGGATCGGCAGATTGATGAGCGCGGCAAAGGCGGCAAGCACGATATCGGCATACCACATCCAGTCGTAGTCGCCGGT
This sequence comes from uncultured Bordetella sp., assembly GCA_964654745.1. Taxonomy (GTDB): domain Bacteria; phylum Pseudomonadota; class Gammaproteobacteria; order Burkholderiales; family Burkholderiaceae_E; genus SYIM01. Next base: position 1,618 of record CAZZKA010000212.1, read on the forward strand.
TGCGGCAAACACCGGACCTCCCAGCCACGCGCCGAGGAAGCTGCCGACCTGATGCGAGAGCATCACGAGGCCAAACAGCGTGGCCATATTGCGCGGGCCGTAAAACTTTGCGACCAGCCCCGCGGTGGGTGGCACGGTGGCAAGATAGGTGACGCCGAGCAGCGCCGCGAACACAAAAAAAGTCGCCGGTATCTTGGGCGCCATCATGAAGCCCACCACGATCAGACCCCTGAGCGCGTAAATCAGAGCGAGCAGAGATCGACACCGCCAGCGCTGCATGGCCCAACCGATCAGCAGGCTGCCCGCGACATTGAAGAGGCCGATCAGGGCAAGCGACCACGCGCCCACTTCGGGCGGCAGGCCGCACAAGGCAACCACGCCAGGCAGATGGGTGGCAATGAAGGCGACATGAAAGCCGCACACGAAGAATCCGGCAGCCAACAGCGGGAAGTTGAAGTCACGCAGCGCATCGCGCACACGTACATCGGCGCTCTCGCCCGGAGCCGAGGCGCCCGCCTGATGATCGGTGCGCAAGACCCGAGCCAGCGGCAAAGCCGTGGTGGCGAGTGCTCCAAGCGCTAGCATCGCGATCATCCAGCCCGCGCCTGTCACCAGCATCTGTCCGATCGGCACGATGAAAAACTGACCGAGCGACCCGCCGGCGTTTACCACCGAGGTGGCCATGGCGCGTCGCTCGGGCGGCAGCAGCTGGTTGAGCGAGGCCATCACAACCGAGGGGCCGATCAGTCCTGCACCCCCTGCGCTCAGGATGCCGATGGTGAGCACCAGACCCCACGCGCTTGAGGCAAGCGGTGTCAGTGCTGTGCCGATGGCAAGCATCAACCCACCAACCGACAGCACGGCGACGTTGCCGAAACGCAGCGTGAGAACGCCGGCCAATGGTTGAGTCAGACCCCAGAACAACTGGCCCACGCCGTAAGCGAAACTGATCGCAGAAAGACCCAGACCCGTCGCAGTGTTGATAGGGCTGATGAAAATCGGCAACGCGTTGCGGGTGCCCAGAGTAAGCGCATAGAGGAGGGTGGCGCAGACGATGACGGCCATCGCTCGCGCCTGGGGGCGTTGATCCATGGGCGGGAGTGTAACGCCGGGCTAAAATCTGTTCCCTTGCACTTTCTCGGTCATTATCGGTCCGCCTCCATTCCATGCCCGGCACCTCTTCAGATCCAGGCAACTCAGCCCCGGGACCGCAGCCATCGAACGGGCTGCGTCCTCACCGCTCTCGTCCGCTCGCCGGGTTGCTCGCGCTGCTGGCGGGTAATCTGGGCTTGCACAGGCTCTATCTGGGGAGCCGGTTCTGGTGGGTCTACCCGATGCTCAGCCTGCCGCTGATCGGTTGGGCGTTACGGACAGTGCCCTGGTACCGACAGCCCGGGTTCTTTGCCTTCAGCCTGATCACCGTGATCGCTCTGATCGAGGGAATCGTGATTAATCTGACGGCCGACTCGAACTGGGATGCGCGCCACAATGCGGGCTCGGACCGACTGTCTGCAAACCGTTGGGCGCCCGTGATCCTCGCGGTGCTTTCCCTCATCGCCGCTGCGATGCTAGGCATGACCGTGATGGCGATCGCGCTCGAGAGCTGGTTCAACGCGAGGATGGGCCGATGAGTGCTCGCATCCTTGGCGGGATGGTTGCGCGTGGCAACTGAACTGCTCTTCAGGGATGACGCGTATCTTCGCCAATGCTCGGCGCGAGTCGTTGCAGCCTCGGGGACGACGATCGAGCTGGACCGTACGGTTTTTTATCCGATGGGGGGCGGCCAGCCGGGCGACACGGGTTTTCTGCGGCGGGCGGACGGATCGACCTTGCCCATCATCGATACCCGTCGGTCTGAGACGGGTGGCGCAGTCCTGCACCATGTTGCCGAGGGGGCTCAGCTGCCGCAACCGGGGGAATTGGTCGACTTGATGCTTGACTGGGACCGGCGCTATGCCCACATGCGCATCCATACCAGCCTGCATGTGTTGTCCTGCGTTGTTGTGGCCCCGGTCACAGGCGGCAATATTGCGGCCGACCGCGGGCGCCTCGACTTTGATATCGACATGAGCCTGCTCGATGCCGCGCGAATCGAAACCGGCATCAACGAACTCATTGCCCGCGCCGTCGCTACCGAGACAGTGTGGATAAGCGATGCTGAGTTGGAAGCGCGCCCGGAACTGGTTAAAACCATGAGCGTGCAACCGCCGCGGGGTCAGGGGCGGGTGCGCCTGCTCAGGATTCCAGGAATCGACCTGCAGCCGTGCGGCGGCACCCACGTGGGCAACATTGGAGAAATCGGTGTCATCAAGGTGCTGAGGATTCGTAACGAGGGACGCCGCAACAAGCGCGTAGAGGTCGGGTTCGCGTGATCGCCATGCAGAAGGCGGAGCGTGCGCTACCATCAACTTCTTTTGATCCCGTGAATGCCCGATGAACGATTCTGCTGCATCGATAAGCGGTTCGGCCGGCGACACCCTGGAAGCCTGGCTCGCCCGAGAGCGCGAGGTGCGTCTGCTGCTTGCCTCGCCGGGGCAGTCGGGGCGCGCTGAAATCGCCGCGTTCTCCGGACTGGATTTTCTGCGTCGGATCCAACGCGGGGAACTCCCATCGATCCCCATGGCAAATACCCTGGACTATGTGATGGTCGACTGCGAACGCGGTCGGGTTACGTTCCAGGGAACGCCGCGCCTGGAGTTCTATAACCCGAACGGCTCCATTCATGGTGGCTATTACGCGACCCTGCTTGATTCGGCGATGGGATGCGCGATCCATACCTGCCTGGATAAAGGCATGGGCTACGCCACGATCGAACTCAAGGTTTCACTGTTGCGCCCCCTGAGCAACCGTACTGGACCTGTCCGCGCCGAGGGCAGTGTGATCAGCACCACCCGCAGGCTCGGCACCGCCGAGGGCCGAATCGTGGACGCCGCGGGAAAGCTGTATGCGCATGCGACGACCACCTGCATGATATTTCCCCTCGACGAGCGCCGGACCGGCGCGGCAACGGAGACCGAGCAATGACCCGCAGCATTGTTTCCACACCGCACGCCCCAGCGGCGATCGGCCCATATTCTCAAGCGGTCCGCAGCGATCGAACGGTCTACCTGTCGGGGCAGATCGCGCTCGACCCGACGACGGGTCAAATGGTCGAGGGAGGATTCGAGGCCCAGGTGCGGCGAGCGTTTGCCAATCTCGAGGCGGTTGCGCGGGCCGGTGGCGGATCGCTCGCCGACTGCGTCAAGCTCACCTTGTTTCTCACCGACCTCACAAATTTTCCTGCCGTCAACGAGATCATGAAGGAGACGTTCCGGGAGCCCTTTCCGGCGCGATCGACGGTCGGCGTATCAAGCCTCCCGCGCGGCGCGCTGTTTGAGGTTGAGGCAGTCATGGTCCTGCCCGGCTGAAGGGTGGCGGGCAAGCGAGCGCCCGCTGCGCCAGCCCGCCGGCTGGACGGGCTGGAAACGTTCGAGCGTCTGGGAATACGGCGAGAGTTCGATCTCCTGCTCCACCTGCCGCTGCGTTACGAAGATCTGACCCGGATCACCCCGGTGGCCGAACTCAAGACCGGCGAAACGGCGCAGGTCGAGGCGATTGTCAGGGCCTGCCGCGTCGACGGGCGTCCCAAAAGATCGCTGCGGGTCGAACTGTCCGACGGAACAGGTCAGATCACCTTGCGGTTTCTCCATTTCACCTCGGCGCAGCAGCAGCAGTTCGCGCCTGGGGCTCGCGTGCGCGCCTGGGGCGAGATTCGGTCGAGCCTCTTTGGCTGCGAGATGGTTCATCCCCGTTACCGCCTCGTGACGGCCGCGACACCAATCGCGCAGCAACTGACGCCGGTGTACCCGACCGTCGCCGGGATCGGACAGGGTGTGATCCGCATAGCGATCTCGAGACGATTGAGATCGCTTGAGCTGCCGGAAACAATCCCTGCTGCAACTGCGGCTCGGCTCGGGCTACCCGCCTTGACCGATTCGCTCCGGCTGCTGCACGCGCCGTCGGTGGATCTGCCGGCTACGGCGCTCGAAGAGCGCACTCTGCCGGCCTGGCGCAGGCTCATCTTTGAAGAACTGCTCGCCCAGCAGTTGTCGCTGCGTCGCGCTCGCGCGAGCAGATCGGCGCTGCGCGCTGAGCCGCTTTGCGACCAGTCGGTCGTCACCCGTCTGCTGGCGGCTTTGCCCTTCGACCTTACCTCGGCGCAACGCCGCTGTACCGCAGATATCGCCCGCGACCTCGCCCTTACCCAACCCATGAACCGGCTCCTGCAGGGCGATGTCGGGAGCGGTAAAACCATTGTCGCGGCGCTCGCAGCCTGCCAGGCTATTGGAAGTGGTCATCAGGTTGCGCTGATGGCCCCCACCGAAATCCTGGCTGAGCAACACCTGCGCAAGCTCCGTCCCTGGCTTGAGCCTCTGAGCCTGCGCGTAGGATGGCTTGCAGGGTCCCTGCGCGAGACTGAAAAACGTGCGGTTCGCGATGCAGTCCAGAAGGGGAAGATCGATCTCCTCCTGGGTACCCACGCGTTGATCGAAGATTCGGTTCAGTTCGCCCGGCTCGGTCTGGTCATCGTCGATGAGCAGCATCGCTTCGGCGTCGCCCAGCGGCTGTCGTTGCGTGAGCGTTCGGGGCTCGTTGCGCATCAGTTGATGATGAGCGCAACGCCGATCCCGCGCACGCTGGCGATGAGCTACTACGCCGACCTCGACGTGTCGGTGATCGACGAATTACCACCCGGCCGCTCACCCGTGGTGACCAGACTGGTGGCCGATAGCCGCCGCGAGGAAATCGTCGAGCGCGTGCGCGCCGCCGCCGAGGCTGGACGGCAGGCCTATTGGGTGTGTCCCCTCATCGAAGAATCGGAAGCCCTGGATTTGCAAACCGCGCTCGAGACGCACGCCGCATTGGCCCAGGCGCTCGCGCCGCTTCCGGTCGGGCTGGTGCATGGG
>CAZZKA010000213.1:0-6511 GCA_964654745.1 uncultured Bordetella sp.
CGACGTGGCGCACCCTCGGTCTCAGGGAAAGGGTGAAATGAAGATCCTCGTAGTGGGCGGCGCGGGCTACATCGGCTCGCACATGGTCAAGCGGCTCGGCCGCAAAGGCTGCGCAGTGGCCACGCTCGATGATCTCTCATCAGGCCATCGCGATGCCGTTTTTCATGGCGAGTTTGTGCTGGGCAGCTGCGCAGACACCGCTCTTCTCGATTCGGTTCTGGGCAGGGGCTTTGATGCCGTGATGCACTTCGCCTCATTCATACAGGTGGGTGAATCGGTTCAGGATCCAGCCAAGTATTACGCCAACAATGTCGCGCACACGCTCAGGCTACTTGACGCCATGCGCACGCATGGCATCAAGCGCTTTATATTTTCTTCGACTGCCGCCACCTTCGGAACGCCCCGCTATGTGCCGATCGACGAGGAGCATCCCCAGGTCCCTATCAATCCCTACGGCCGTACCAAGCTGATGATCGAACAGATTCTGGCGGATTACGACATCGCCTATGGGCTCAAGTCGGTGAGCTTGCGCTATTTCAATGCAGCGGGCGCCGATCCCGAAGGCGAACTCGGCGAGCGCCATGATCCGGAGACGCATCTGATCCCGCTCGTGCTGCAGACCGCGTCGGGGCGCAGACCGCACATCACCGTGTTTGGTCGCGACTACGACACACCCGACGGCACCTGCATCCGCGACTATATCCATATCGAGGATTTGTGTAGTGCGCACTGGCTGGCCTTGCAATCCTTGATGCAGGGCGGCAAAAGTCAGGCCTACAACCTCGGAAACGGCAACGGCTTTTCCGTGCAGGAGGTGATCGACACCGCCGAGCGCGTCACCGGCCGAAAGATTCCGGTCCAGGAGGGGCCGCGCCGTGCGGGTGATCCCGCGCGGCTGGTGGCCGACTCGAGACTCGCGCGGCAAGCGCTAGGCTGGGCCCCTGTTCACGCAGACCTCTCCACCCTCATCCAACATGCCTGGCAGTGGGAACTCAAGCTCAAGGGCCAGACAGACAAAACGCCCCCTGGTATCTGAAACGTAGGAAGACGACATGACACTGCGATTTGCTCGTGCGCTATGCGCACTGTTTGCCTTCTACGCGCTGGCAAGCGGGCTCGCAAGGCCCGCCGTGGCGCAGGAGTTCCCGTCGCGACCAATCCGGATCATCGTGGGCCAGGGCGCGGGCGGCGGCATGGATACGATCGCGCGCCTCGTCGGCCAACGCATGACGAGCAATCTTGGGCAACCGATCGTGGTTGAGAACCGAACGGGCGCCGGCGGAATGATTGCCACCGAGACGGTGGCGCGCGCGCCGGCCGACGGCTACACGCTGCTGCTCGGGCCGATCGGCAACATGGTGTTCACGCCCATCCTCAGCAACCGCATGCGGGTCTCGACCACCGCTGATTTCGCACCCGTCTCGCTCGTCGCGACCTTTCCGCTCGTGTTGGTTGTCTCGTCAACCGCGCCCATTCAGTCCGTCAAGGATCTGGTCGACTGGATGAAGGCCAACCCGGCGAAAGCTAACTTTGGCGGCTCGGGCCCCGCCTTCAGGTTTGCCAACGAACTTTTCAAGGTGAAAACTGGTGCCCCAGGTGAGTTTATTCAATACAAGAGCATGACCGAGACCATCACTGCCCTGATCTCGGGCGATCTCGTGATGTCCATGGTCGACACGGGGCCCGCTACCCCGCAGATCAGCGCGGGAAAATTGCGTGCGCTCGCGGTCACCTCGCCCGCGCGGCTCGCCGCGCTGCCCGAGGTTCCCACCATGGCCGAACTCGGTTTCGCCGAGATTGAATTCAGGTTCTGGACGGGTTTGTTCGCACCAGCCGGCACCCCGCCGGCTGTCATTCGCAGGCTGGGTGATGAACTCGCCCGTGCACTCGCACTTCCGGAGGTCGGCGCGCAAATGGCTGCGCTGCAAGTTCAGCCACAGGCAAGCAGCCCCGAAGAGCTTGGCCGACTCGTTCAGTCCGACCTCATCCGTTGGGGGCAAGTCGCTGAAACCGCCCGTATCCCCAAATCGGATTAGCCCATGAGCGAGCCTGTATCCCCGCGCCGCGCACGGGTGATCGATTTTCACGTGCATAGCCTCGAGCGCGAGGTCTTTCGCGCCGCCACCAACAAAACCGTCTTCACCGGTTTCGGCGCTAATCCCGTCTCAGAACCTCGACCCGGCGCTCGTGCACTTCTTGAGCGCATGTTCGAACCTGCAGCTCTCATCGAGGACATGGATGCGCGCGGCATCGATATGTCAGTGATCACATCAAGCACAGTGCTGCAGGGTACCTCATGGGCCGAGCCAGCGCAGGACCTTGCGCTCTGCCAGCGATGCAACGACCAGTCAGCACGATGGGCGACCGATCACAGCGCTCGCCTGGTTGCGAGCGCGGTACTGCCGCTTCAGGCGCCCGAGCTCGCATTGCCTGAACTTGAACGCTGCGAGGCGATGGGGATCCGCGTTCTGAATGTGTCATCGAGCTATAACGGGGTCTATATCGGCGATCCTGTCTTTACCGCGTTCTGGGCGGCGGTCGAGCGTTATCGCTTCACCGTGTGGATTCATCCTGAGGGCGTTCGCGATCCTTGGTTTCAGCGCTACGGCCTGTGGAACTCACTCGGCCAGTCGATCGAAGAGACGCGCGCAATGGCCTCGCTGATTTACGAAGGCGTGATGACCCGCCATCCGGCGCTCAAGGTGGTGATCGCTCATGGCGGCGGCTATTTTCCGCACTATATGGGCCGGGTCGATCGCAACGCGATCAATCGCCCGGACTCGGTGCAGCACCTGAACGGACAACAACCGAGCGACCTCCTGGGCCGGTTCTACTATGACAGTTGCGTCTACGATCCGCGGGTGCTTCGAGTCCTGATTGATCGGGTGGGCGCCTCGCGCATCGTCATGGGAAGCGACTATCCGGTTGGCGAAAAAGACCCTGTCAACTGGCTTCGAAGCTGCGGGCTGTCGGGCGAGGCGCTTGATGCCGTCGCGGGAGGCAACGCCGAGCATCTTTTGTTCGGAGGGTAGGCCCCCGACCGCGAGTCTTTGCGACCGCTCAGCGACTGAACTCGCGCACGGGCGCGGGCAGGTCAGCCTCTCATCGTCTGCTCGCAGGCGTGTTTCACCGCTGTCTCGAGCAACTGGCCCGCAGAGTAGCCAGCAAGGCTGCGCGGACGCTCCACACCCGCTAACAGGCGAGAACAAGCTTCGGGTTCGCCGAGCACAGTTCGTACCGGAATGCGCTCAGCATAAATGGGGAGCAGGTAGTCCTCCTCCTCGTCGACCACTCCCCGGGCGCGGATCTTGGCCGAGGCCTCCTCGATCTCCATCCACACCACCGTGGTCGCCTTGGTTTCCTGGTCCGACGAAGGCCTCAGGCTCGCTGTGCGGCCGGGGAAAAATCGATCGACCATCATCACCAGCGCTCGTGCTTTCTCTTTGGGATCATTGACAATCCGCGCGGTGCCAAAGGCCATCACCGACCGGTAATCCGCCGAGTGGTTGTAGCCACATCGCGCCAGCACCAGACTGTCGAAATGCGTGACAGTGAGACAGGCGCGTTCGCCGTTTTCAAGATTGCGTAGCATCCGGCTTGCGCTGCTGCCGTGCCAAAAGAGCTTCGATCCCTCCCGCCAAAAGAGTGTTGGCGTGCAAAACGGCTGGCCATCGATCACGTAAGCCACATGCGCAAGCGCTGCCGCATCCAGCAGCGCATGCACGGTTTCATGGTCATAGCGGCCGCGGTCATGACGACGCTTGACCCGGTTGCGCTCGCTTACTGGATAGTGATCGGCCGGGGCAGAGGACGTAGGCATCGAATGCTCCTGCTGGGCCTTCTGGCACAGCGCTCGTTTCAGGGCGTCAGGACCAGTTTACCCAGATGCGAATTTGATCGCATCCACTGGTAGGCCTGCGCCACCTGCGCAAGCGAGAACTCCTTATCAATCGGCCAGTGCAGCCGGCCGGCGACCACCTCGGGCAACACTTCGGCGCTGGCAGCCGCAACAATGTCAGCGATCTCATCGACCGTCCGGGTCCTGAACGTCACCCCAATAAGCGACAGCCGCCTGAGCGCGAGAAGATCAAAGTCAAGTTCGGCGCGCGCCCCGCCCATCCTCCCGACACAGACGATCCGTCCGCGGATCGCTGCCGCCCGCAAATGGATGCCGAGCGTCTTACCGGCCACCATATCGACGATAACGTCAGCACCCCGGTCAGCGGTGGCCGCCATCACCGCCTCCACCGTGTCTTGCTTGCTCGTATCGATGCCAATGTCGGGCGAAAGTCCAGCCGACGTCAATGCCGCAAGCTTGGTAGCGGACGATGAGGTACCCATCACCGGACGCGCGCCCCTGAGGCGCGCAATCTGGGTGGCAATGATGCCCACGCCCGAGCTCGCCGCCTGAATCAGGACGGACTCACCGCGCTGGAGGCCCGCGCGGGTAATAAGCGCATCGTGCGCGGTCATCAAGGCCACAGGCGCCGTTGCAGCGTGCGCCCAGTCCACGGTGTGCGGCACCCTCATCGCCAGACGGTGATCGATACGCGCGAATTCGGCAAACGCGCCTTGCCCCATCGCCATAACCCGATCGCCCGGCGCGAAACCCCGTACAGCCGGCCCCATCTCAACCACTTCACCGGCGAACTCAACGCCAGGAATCGCAGCAGCGAGTGTTGCACCCGCATTTCGAAAGTGTCCGACATTCATTGCCAGATCAGCGCGGTTGAGCCCGGCGGCGCGGACGCGCACCAGCAACTCGCCTTCAGCAATGACTGGCAGCGGAGCCTCGCGCAATTCAAGCCGCTTTGATCCAGCCTCGTCGACTACGACCGCCGCTTGCATGACGGATGATGTTGACGTCACTCCGACACTCCCGAATCCGGATTCGCTTAATTGAGGCTGATCGCTGCGTCGCGAACGATCTTGCCCATGCGGGCGTGATCGGCGCGCAGCAACTTCCCGAATTCGTCCAGGCTCACCGGGGCAGGATCCATCCCCCCCTGCTTGAGTCGCTCTGCGACCTCCGGCAGACGCGCGGCCGCAGCATATTCAGCGGCGAGTCGCTCCAGTACAGGCCTGGGCGTTTTCGCGGGCGCAAGAAACCCGAGCCAGGAGGTGACCGAGTAGCCGGGCACAGTCTCGGCAATGCTAGGGACATTGGGAAGAGCCGGCGCACGGGTGGGCCCCGTTGTCGCAAGGAGTACGACTGCGCCTGACTCGACAAACTGCCTGAGAGCCGTGTAGGCGCCCATGGCGAGCGGGATATGGCCCCCACCGAGATCGGCCACCGATTGCGCGGCGCCCCGGTAGGGTACGTGGGCAAACTGAACGCCCGCGCTGCGATTGAGCAGTTCGATCGCAATGTGGTGTGGCGATCCTTGGCCGGAGGAGCCGATCGCAAATTGACCAGGCTTGGACTTGGCCGCCGCGAGAGCCTCCGGCAGAGTCTTACCCGGAAAACTGCGATGCGCGGCAAGATAGAGCGGCACATCCACGAGCTTGATCAAAGGTTCAAAGTCGTCGATCGCGCTGAATGGCATTTTGGGGGTGACATGCGGGTTGATGGTGAGCACTGAGTCGATCGTGGCGAGCAGCGTGTAGCCGTTGGGCTCCGCGCGCGCCACCTGGGCAGCGCCGACGTTACCGCCAGCGCCTGTAAGGTTTTCCACCGTGATCGACTGACCGATCGCCTGCGCGACGCGCTCGCTTGTGATACGCGCCATGTTGTCGGCGGCGCCGCCCGCCGCAAAGGGTACGATGATCCGAATGGTTCGGGACGGAAAGGGCTGAGCGAGCGCATCAAGACTTGTGAGAGCAGTGATGGCGGCAAAAGCCGCCGCGAAAGTCGCTTGCTTCAATTTTGTCTCCGTCGTGCTGGTTTTAACTCTTGTGCCGCGAGGCTATCACCACCGATTGAGCTGTGCTTTAATTGTTCCGACCCTGGTCGATCCCAGGCATCGCACCGGGTGAGTCGACCACGAGCCAACCCCTTACATATCGGAGACATCCCCATGGCACTATCCCGTCGCCAGGCGCTGCAATCCGCCTCAGCCGCCTCGCTCCTTGCCGCTGTCGGTCATCGCGCATGGGCGCAGGCCCAGCAGGTTGATACCCTCAGGGTGATAACAGGCTTTCCCCCTGGCGGTACATCGGACACGATCTGCCGCAAAGTTGCCGACAAGATGGCGCCCGGCTATGCGCGGGTCGCTGTAGTGGAAAACCGCACCGGTGCAGGCGGGCAGATCGCGGCGCAAGCTCTCAAGACGGCGGCACCCGACGGCAGCACAGTGCTGCAGACGCCGATGTCGATCCTTGGCGTCTATCCGCACATATATCGCAAGCTACCGTACGACCCCGTCGGCGACTTTGTTCCGGTCACTCTGGGTTGTACCTTCGATTTCGGCTTCGCCGTTGGGCCGCAAGTTCCGGCAAGCGTGCGCAACCTCGCTGATTTTTTTGCCTGGTGCAAGATTAACCCCACCCTCGCTAACTTCGGGTCCCCGGC
>CAZZKA010000214.1:0-6494 GCA_964654745.1 uncultured Bordetella sp.
GCCCCCAAGCAGCATCAATCTCGCCTATAACAACACCGGTGTGATCGGCACCCAGGACGGCGACATCCAGATCGCCTTGAAAAAGGGTCATAAGCCCGTTGCCGACTATGTTCGCGAGTTGCGCGAAATCCTTCCGCGCGAGTTTCCGGACACCGTGTTCTCCTTCCCGCCTGCGGACATAGTGAGCCAGATCCTCAACTTCGGCGCCCCGGCTCCGATTGATATCCAAATCCGCGGGCTAAACCTCGAGGCCAACTTCGCCTATGCCGAGAAGATGCTCAAGGAATTGCGCAAAATTCCAGGCATCGCTGACGCGCGGATTCAACAGTCGCGGCGCGCCCCTGTCTTCAATGTCGAGGTTGACCGCACCCGAATCCAGGAATTCGGCATGAGTGCCCGAGACGTCACCAACAGCATGGTGGTCAACCTTGCCGGGAGCAGCCAGGTAGCCCCGACCTACTGGTTGAATCCCGCCAACAGCATCATCTACCCGATAGTGATGCAGACGCCGCAGTATCAACTCGACTCGCTGGCTGCGATCGAAAGCTTGCCGCTCACACCAGCGAGCGCGGCAGCAGGCTCATCGCCCCAGCTTCTCGGCGGACTCGCTGATTTTCAGCGTAGTCACGCCAACGCCGTGGTGAGCCAATACGAGCTTCAGACTCTGGTCCAGATCAATGCCACGACGCAGGACCGCGACCTCGGCTCGGTCGCGCGCGATGTACGGCAACTGATCGCCGACATGGCCAAGGACGTTCCGAGAGGCAGCCGAGTCGTGCTGATCGGACAGGTCCGAACCATGGAGCAGGCCTTCTCAGGTCTGTTTTATGGGCTTATCGGTGCAATCGCGTTGATTTATTTTCTTATCGTGGTCAACTTCCAGTCCTGGAAGGACCCGTTTGTGATCATCACAGCCTTGCCCGCCGCCCTCGCCGGAATAGTCTGGATGCTCTTCGCCACTCAAACCTCGCTATCGGTGCCGGCGCTCACCGGCGCGATCATGTGCATGGGCGTTGCGACCGCCAACAGCGTTCTCGTGATCAGTTTTGCACGGGAACGTCTCGATCAAGGCATCCCAGCGCTGGAGGCCGCGCTCGAGGCCGGTTTCGTCCGCTTCCGCCCTGTTCTCATGACCGCGCTTGCGATGATCATCGGGATGCTGCCGCTTGCGTTAGGAATCGGGGAAGGCGGCGAGCAAAACGCGCCCCTGGGGAGAGCGGTGATCGGCGGCCTGTGTTTTGCAACCGTCGCCACCCTTCTTTTCGTACCAGTTGTTTTCAGCATGATGCATGGGCGAGACACTCAGCGCCCCCGTCCCGCCTCACCCTCTGGAGAACCTTATGTCGCTGCCGCTTGAAAAGCTGCCGCACCGCCCGGTGTCACGCCTCAAGATCCTCCTGGGGCTCGCTGTAGTGCTGGGGGCTGCCGGCGGGGTAGCTGCGTGGGGTATTTCTGCTCGAGCCAACCAGGCGGAACGCCTTCAGGCGAGAACCCAGGAATTATCGGTCCCGACCGTTCTGGTTGTGTCGCCTAATCGCCCCGCCGAGAGTGTCATGCGCCTGGAGCTTCCCGGGCGAGTCGAACCGCACACGCGCGCGCCGATTTATTCGCGCATAGCCGGGTACCTCAAGTCGTGGAAAGTCGATATCGGGGCGGCAGTCAAATCCGGTCAGTTACTGGCCGAGATTGAAACACCCGAATTGGATCAGCAGATCGCTCAGGCCCAGGCCGAGCTCGCCAGCGCCACAGCCAACGCGGCGCTTTCCAGGACTACCCATGAGCGCTGGCAGTCGCTGCGCGATCAGGGATTTGTCTCGTCGCAGGCGGTTGAGGAAAAACGCGGTGATCTGCAGGTAAAAGAATCAGTGATGCGCGCATCTCAGGCCAACCTGGATCGGCTGGTCGCGCAGAAAAAGTTCTCGCAGATCGTGGCGCCTTTCGACGGTGTCATATCGTCGCGTAGCACCGACGTCGGAGCACTCGTTGTCGCAGGCGGGGCAGTGAACACCGAGTTATTCACTCTTTCCGACATCAGCCGTGTGCGAATTTATGTGAATGTTCCCCAGAGTCGAGCCCTCGCCATCCGCCAGGGCGATCGGGCCACCCTCACCGTGCCTGAGCACCCTGGTAAAGGGTGGCCCGCGACCGTGCAATCTTCAGCGCAGGTCATCGGAGCGGGATCCGGGAGCATGCTGGTCCAACTCGCTGCGGACAATACGGTTGCCAGGCTTATTCCGGGGGGGTTTGCGAAAATCATCTTCGAATTGCCCCGCGACTCGGCTCTGACTGTTCCCGCCGGCGCGATGATCTTCGGAAGCGCCGGACCGCGTGTCGCCATTGTCGATGCTGAGGACAGGGTTCGCATTCGCCGGGTGCGCGTAGCCAAGGACCACGGTAACGTCGTTGAACTATCTGAGGGGATCAGTGCCGAGGATAGGGTGATTGTGAGCCCGCCTGACGGCATCATCGACGGCGACAAGGTCAAGACCCGCACCGCTGCGGCTGCACCCGCGCAGGGCGGCACTCGCCGCAGCAACTGACGGGGCCGAGCCGACAAGCTCTATGCCTCGGTTAGTTTTCGGGGCCTAGGCACCCGGTGTGTGCACCACCGGAGGCGATCAGGCAGTGCCTGCGTCCGAATGGGCGGCAACTGACCCCGGAGACCTCAATCTATCTTGATGCCTGCGTCGCGAACCACCCTGCCCCACTTTTCGACCTCCCCGGCAACATAGGAACGAAGCGCAGGGCGGTCCATCGGCTGGGCAGATAGCGACTGGGTGGCGAATTTCTCGGTGACAGCTTGGCTGCGCAAGGCCCGATTAAATTCTTCGTTCAACTTCTGCAAAACCGCCGGCGGCGTGCCAGCGGGAGCAAAAACGCCGAACCAGGTATTGGCTTCAAATCCAGCGAAGCCCAACTCAGCGACAGTCGGTACATCAGGCAGCAGCGGGCTCCTTTGGAGTGACATCACCGCAATAGGCCGTACTTTGCCACTCTTGACGTGCGGCACTACAGGAGGCATGGAGGTGCTCCCGATAGGGACCTGCCCCCCGATGACCGCCACCGACGCTGCTGCAGGTTGATGAGGGACATGCGTGACCTCGACCCCTGCGGTTTTGAACAACAACTCGGCTCCCAGATGAGTCGTTGTGCCGTTACCTGACGAGGCGTAAGCCAGCGGGCTTGACTTCGCCAGTGCGATCAACTCGGCCAGAGTGGTGGCTTTCACCCCAGGATTGACGAAAAGCAGGTTAGGCGTGACTCCAGGCATGGCCACGGGCTCAAGATCCCTCATCAGGTCATAGCCGGCGTTGCGAAAAAGCGTGGGATTGACCGAGATCGCCACGCTGTGCATCAACAGCGTATGACCGTCAGGCATTGCCGCCTTGACCTGTTGTGTGGCGATGTTACCCCCTGCGCCGGGCTTGTTTTCAACAATGACCGGCTGCCCGAGTGCCGAGCTGAGCGGCTCGGTAAGAATCCTCGCGATGATGTCTGTCGAGGCACCAGGTGCAAAGGCAACTACGATCCTGATCGGCTTTTCAGGAAAGGCCGCCCATGTCGACGTACTCATTGAGACGCCCAACACCCCCAACATGCCGGCCAACAGCCACTTCTTCATGCTTAGTCTCCAGTATTGCACCACTCAGGGCGCGGTCTCGTTGTATCAACGATTTTCGTCGTGAGAATCACTCTCCAGCCAATCGCTAGGCACTTTGATAATCATCTCAAGCAATCGCTGCCCATAGGCTTTTCCTTGGGCGTCGATACGCTGCGAAGCCATGCCGCCGCCGCCCAGAGCAGCCTGCATGACAAAATTAAATGCGGACAATCCGGGAGCCTCGAAGCGTTCGATGTCGCCAAAAACCACCCCTGAGAAGTGCGACGCAACGCGCTCAACGGTCAATTCCTTTGACAGCCACGAATAGTACTCGGGCTTTCGACAAAAAATGGCGACGTTGGCGCTGTCCCCCTTGTCCCCTGAGCGAGCATGCGCGACCTGGATCAGGGGCACTTCGGTCCATTCCCGCGACAGCTGTGAAAATTCGCGCGCGGTACCCTCGCCGGCCGGTCCACCGACCGCTCCAAATTCCGATCGATCCGACCGGACGGGAGACTCGCCCCCGCAGCTTGCGAATCCTGTAGCGTCATCACCGCCAGTCGGCACTACCACTATAAACGGTTCATCGTCTCCGATCTGAACCGTTGGCGGGGGAAGTCGCGCCTTGTCGATCAGGAAACTGAACAGGCGAACGACCGGAGTTGGCTTGGGCCGACCACCGATCAAAGCTGCGGTTCCCTGGGCAAAGCTCAGACCCGACGACCCGACCTCGCGCGCAAAGGCGGACAGCGCTTTCGGATCGCGATGGTCAACGACCAGCCGCAGCACGACCTCGCGTGTCGCGCGAGCCCGCGACAGATCGCCATACGAGGCCTCTGCGCCCAAGGCTTCGACATGAACCGCGTCGAAATCGGCAAGACCCTTGTCAGCAAAACCGCGGCGCGCCCGAGTCAACAGCGCCTGAGCAGACCGCTCGGCCTTACGCGCTGCGTTCTCTCCAAGGATCACCGTGATGGCAACCGCCCGCCAACCCGACTGCCAGGTGGCCGACACCTTGTAGCGGGATGTCGGCGCCTGACCGAGGGCCCCGCTAACCCGTACGCGGTCCGTACCTAAGGGCTCCAGGCGCAGCTTAGAAAAATCGGCAACGACGTCCGGAAGCAGATAAGCACGAGGATCACCGACTTCGTAGAGCGCCTGCTCGGCGACGGTTCGCGTGGTCACCATACCGCCGGTTCCTTCCGGTTTGGTGACGACAAAACTTCCATCAGCGAAACACTCAGCGATCGGATAGCCGATGCAATCCCAGCCAGGAACCTCCTCCCAGTCAGTAAAGACGCCACCGCTCACCTGCGGTCCGCATTCGAGAAGATGTCCGACAAGGCTGCCGGCAGAAAGCAGGTCATACTGGTCGTAGCGCCATCCAAACGCGTGCATCAGAGCGCCCAAGGCCAGGGCACTGTCGACGCTTCGCCCGGTGACCACGATGTCAGCACCGGCATCAAGGGCTGCCGCGATCGGCAGCGCTCCCAGATAAGCATTCGCCGTGAGCATTCGCGCGGGTAGCGGCTCGCCGCTGCGCCATTCGCACACGCCCTCCTGCCTCAGCGCATCGAGCATCCCCATCAGATCATCGCCCTCGATGACTGCAACCTTGAGTCCGAGCCCCGCCTCCTCGATAGCCTTTTCTAGCGCACGTTTGCACGCGTTAGGGTTGACACCGCCCGCATTGCTGATCACCTTCACGCCGCGCGCTGCGATCTCTTTCAGATGCGGCATCAGATAGGCGATGAAGTCCGGCGGATAGCCTGCATCCGGATCCTTGAGACGGGCGCGCGCCAACAGAGACATGGTTACCTCTGCCAGGTAATCCATCATCAGTACGTCAACGCCGGCCTTGAGGAGCGGGCCTATCGCGCTGGGACTGTCACCCCAGGCGCCCGATGCTCCACCGATCCGCAGACACCGAGCCGCCTCTGCCCGCTGAGTCATCGCATACTCCCGTCTTGAGCGCCCGAGTCTACGTTGGGCTATTTTTTAGGGTCAAGGATGACTAGCACATTACGGGATAATGGTGGCTGAGGCCCAGAGTCGATCCCCAGACCGGGACCCCCCTGATCGCCCAACGCCGCCCCGACGGGCCACTCGAATCCACCCGCCAGTATCGATGGAGTCAATTTTGCTGACCGACTTTCTTGCCGACCGCAACAAGTCACTGCGGGTCGAACCTATCAACGAGCATTCGGTTCGGTTCATGAGTTCGCTCGCCGATACGTTCCGGTCGCCTGCCGGTGAACACCGAATTCATGAATTGAGGCTGGAGGGCGTACTCGCGCTTCCTGAACTCGTAATTGAATCCATCGAAGCTTATTCAATTGAGCAGCCGTTTCATACTTGTGGAGCAAGTGTCGCGCCGATGAGAAAGCTCACTGGTTTACGAATTGGACCTGGTTTTCGAAATGCAGTGCTCGAACGTATCGGCGGGGTTCAGGGCTGCTCGCATTTTGTATCCATGGCACTTGACCTGGGTGCGCTTCATACCCTCACCACCTACCTGCAGATGGAGGTTGAGGCGCCGCGCAAGGGGGAAGGTGCTGACGACGGACGATGGATGGCGATAGGACTTCGAGTCGAGCCTCGCCTGGTCAACGCCTGTATCGGCCTTTCCAGCGAATCACCCGTCATCCAGGCCGCGCAACGCCGTCTGTCCGGGTTAGACTCTCAATAGCTTTTATAACTCTCCCACGGATCCGTCATGACCACACCCACTCCTGCAGCGCCCGCTCGCTCCGGCCGCAAGGTGATCATTACCTGCGCCGTCACCGGCTCGATCCACACGCCGTCGATGTCGCCGTATCTGCCGGTGACCGCAGAGCAGATCGCGACCGCAGCGATCGAAGCCGCCGAGGCAGGCGCGGCCATCGTCCACCTT
>CAZZKA010000215.1:0-1110 GCA_964654745.1 uncultured Bordetella sp.
CCGGACTGTTAATCCGTAGGTCCCTGGTTCGAGCCCAGGTCGGGGAGCCAAAACAAGTGCTGCGGTGTCAGAGCGGAGATCCGTCTTCGGGTTGATTCAGCTTGACGTCTCCGCCCTCCCAACCGTATCCGGTCAACTATGCGAGGGGCTAAGCCCCTGCAAGGGGAAGACGATGAGGGAAGGGTCAGGCGCGGTGGTGAAATCTGATCGTCGGCGCGGAGCTCTCGGCGCTACCCGTATCTCTGCGGCACTGGCCTTGGTGGTGATGGCGGGTTGCTCGGAGCCCCCCCGAGAGTGGGGCTCGGTTCAGGTTGTTCATGCGGTGCAATCGCCCTTTGCCACGGCCGCGGCCATGGATGCCAACGGTGCGACCTTGCTCACCGTGCCCTTCGCCTGTGCTCCTTCCGCGTCGTGCCTTCTCCCTCTGCCCCAAGACGTTGTGGCAAAGACCTCCGCGCTGCAGTTTCGTGACAACCTCGGGCGACTGGTGGGCGCCTACCCCGAGGCCAACTTGGCCAGGACCGGCTACTCTGTGACCGTCGACGCCGACATGACGGGCGTCGAGTTGTTCAACCGGCTGGTCGCGCAGGGCGTCTACACGCCCGCCACCCTGGTGTCTCTGGCCGACGAGCACATCTATCGCGAGTACCTCGCAGGCGACAGCCCTTCGTTTTTTGCAGACCTTCAGGCGCATTATCAACGCGGCTTGGCTGACCCTGCCTACAACGAACAGAAGTACCTCGACGATGTCCTCAAAGCCATCGCCGACCGCGTAGCTGGCCAGACCAGCGCGGTTACCTCGACTCCGAGCGGTCAAACCGTCGCGCTTAAGGCAACCTCGGACAAACCCGCCTGCAGTGCCTCCTTCAAGGCTCTCAACGCCTTTGGTGGCGCCATCGGAAAGAATCTGTTGAAGTCGTATCCCGTCGCAATGGGTTCCGTAGATGCTCTGAGCGGGATCATCGGCGGTACGTGTACGACAGCTACGATCACAGGGAAGATAGACGCGATCGCAAGTAAGCTGGATGCGCTCCAACAGTCAGTAGACAACATTGACAAAAAGATCACAGCCCTAGGCGGCAGGTTAGATCAACTGGCAGATGACATCGC
>CAZZKA010000215.1:1210-6485 GCA_964654745.1 uncultured Bordetella sp.
TCGCAATCCGTTTTCGATCCCATCTCTGGAGAATCACTCGCTCCGGTCTCGTTCGGGCCGTCCGCCGATGGCCTGCCAGCTGATTTGCTCAAGAACATAATGCTTGCGGGTTGCACCAAATCAGCCAATGGGAAGCCAGTCGCCGCCGGCATTGAATCCTGGGTGGTCAACGAAGTTGCAGGGCAACGCGCCCGCAACGCCAAGGGTGAGGACTCTCCCTACATCATCACCCGATGCGGTGGTCGTAACGACGAACTGGTGTACTCGCAGTTCCACTACACCGACGATGTGGGCAACAACAACACCGTGCTCAACATGCTGGGCGTGTTGATCAACCGGTCGAAGGCGGTCGCGAATTGGAAAGATACCCACCCGATTGACTATGGAGATCGTCTAGCTGGAGGGTTTCAGCGGTGGGTCTGTGTTTATACGAACGATGACCAACGATGTGATTGGTGGATGGTGGTTCCTGTAGTGACGGATACGCGAGCAGCCGATTTCGCACAGGTCCGTAGTCACACCGGCCCTGCCTGTGGCTCTCAATGTATGTTGGATGCAATTTTGGGGAAAATAACTCAGCGCGTGCAGGTTAGCGATACAACCCTTTACGCTACCCCAGTCAACGATCGGATTGTGCACCCGGTGAGCGGCCCTCGGGGGCGAGACTCAGGGTATCAATCCGGCGCGACGTCTCAGTATCTGTGGGGCTCGCTCTGGTCGTTCACCACGAATGGCTTCGGCGATGGGCTTCCCCAGACAGGTTTCCTGAGTTACACCCGGGTCGCCGACGTCAAGCTTTGGGCTGCCAAGCCAGACAGACGATTCACGCGTACAGTGGTGATTCGGGTTGGCCAAACGCAAACTTCGGAGAATCAAAACAATAACATCGCGTTTTTCTTAGCCGCCTGTGTGACGGCCGATTGCAAACAGTCAATCGGCAAAGGCGGCCTTGGGGTCCAGAAATTGGAATTCTCAAACGGGAAACCCTTATCCCAGTGGAGCTCATTCCAGTGGAACTCTCTCGATAATGATGAATTTGGAAACTTGCGCATGTTCATCGATGGCAAGTCTTCGGATCGCAGTTTCCCAGGACCACGTATTTCAGGCCAGCAAAATTGACTGCCCCGCTCGATGAAGCGTCACAATGGCCTCGAACACCAGGTCGACGATCGCGGGAGCGAGTCCCATCGAGGGCTCATCCAGCAACAGTATGCGGGGCTGCGTCATCAGGTCGCGGCCGATCGCGAGCATCTGCTGCTCGCCACCGCTCAGCAGCCCTGCGATCTGGGAACGACGCTCCTTGAGCCTCGGGAACAGATCAAACACTCTTTGCGCGAGATCGCCAGTATGGCCACGTCCGGCATAACTGCCCAGCATCAGGTTCTCTTCGACTGACAGGGGGGCTACCACCATACGTCCCTCTGGCGCCAAGGCCAGCCCGCGGCGGACGACCTTGAACAGGGGAAGGTCAGAGATCTCTTCACCGTCAAGACGAACCGAGCCAATGATGGGTCGGTGCAGCCCGGCGATGCTGCGCAGCGTTGTCGATTTACCGGCGCCATTGGCGATCAGCAAATGGCGCTTGAAGCCTCGGCTCGCCCACCGATCCCGGATCGAGAAATCCGTCGACTAGCCGCGCGATCTGTCCGAGCATCATTTCCCTGCCGCGCAGGATCTGGCATCCGCAGGCTTGTGCTAGGCTGAGGAGTGGCGTGTCCTCGGGTTTGGTGATCGCGTCGAACACGACCAGTTGCGCCGGCAGCGTCCGGGTGTCGATGGGCAGGCGCGGATCGCCGAGCATTCCGACCGGTGTGGCGTTGAGCAGCAGATCCATGCCTTCGACAGAGGGCGGACCCACCTCGACAAGCGTGTCCGGGCTGATTTGCTCGATCTGCGCCTTGACGCGAATGGTGCGTTCGGCTTCGAGGTCATGAATTCGCATCAGGGCCGGTTTCTCACCCGCCATCGCGATCGCGATCGCACTACCGGCACCGCCCAGCCCGATCAGCATCATGCGTTTACCCCTGATGGCGATGCCGCGGTGCGTAAAGGCTGCTACGCAGCCCATACCGTCGAACATGTCACCGCTCCAGCCGCCGTCAGCGCGCCTGACCAACTGGTTGATACCTCCGAGCAGAGCGCCCTGCGAGCCCAAACGGTCCGCAAACCTGACCGCGCGCGCCTTGAACGGTACGGTCAGGATGAATCCCCCGAAATTGGCGAGTCGCATGAGCGCAGGCATCACCCGCTCAAACTCAGCGGAACGGACGTGGAGAGGCACGACGACGGCATCGATTCCGCGCTGATGAAAAGCCCAGGTCACCATTTCTGGGGAGCGGACCTGATCGATCGGATCACCGATGATTCCAAACATCCGGGTGCCGCCACGGATGAAATCGACCTGATGCTGGTTAGCCATCTTCGCGTCCTGGCAAAGGTGTGTTGGACTTGCGCCCCGGGCCGGGGGTGAAGACAATACTGTAACAACCTGTCGAGCCGTTTCAGGCTCGCGCTTCGGAGACATCCATGACTGGTCTTTCTGCTTGCGCCCGACCGGGCGCGAAGTTGTTGTGCGCCATCGCCGCTCTGGCGCTAGCGAGCGCATCGGCGCTCGCGCAGAGCACATGGCCCGATCGGGCGGTGCGCCTGGTGGTGACGGTCGGCGCCGGTGGGGCGGCCGATACGCTGTCGCGCAATCTTTCGAACGGCTTTGCCCAGTTCTCAAACGGACAGCCGCTGGTCGTGGAAAACCGGCCCGGAGCGGGAGGCACAATCGCCGCAGGGTTGGTTGCAAGAGAGAAGCCGGATGGCTATACCCTTTTCCTGGCCGAGGTCGGACCGAACGCCGTGTCGCACACGCTCGCGAAGCTTCCCTATGACCCGCACACGGCGTTTACCCCGATCGTGCACGTGGCAAACCTGCCGGCGGTGATTCTGGTGCGCTCGAGCCTGCCCTACAAAACCCTCGAGGAATTCATCGCGGCGGCGAGGCAGCAGCCTGGAAAATTCAATTTCGCCTCCGCCGGGCTCGGCAACTGGACCCATCTGTATATGGCGTTTTTCAATAGCCGCGCCGGGATCGAGCAGGTCAACATCGTCTACAAGTCCGGTGCTGAAATGCTGACTGCGCTACTGCGAGGGGACGCGGACACCGCGGTTATAACGGTATCCACCTCGCTGACGCAGGTTCGCGAAGGCAAGGTCCGTCCGCTCGCCGGCGCCGCGGCACGGCCCATGCGTCAGTTGCCCGATGTGCCTGCAGCGGCCGCTACGCTGCCGGGCTTTGATGTGAGCGTGTGGCATGGCATCGTCGGGCCGGCCGGGATGGACGCTGCGCTCGTCTCGCGCATCAACGCAGTATTCAATCAGGTGCTGCAGGCGCCGCAGGTGCGCACGGCGATCACCGAGACCCAGGCCGCCGACATCATCGGCGGCACCCCCCAGCAGTTCGACGCCTTTATCAAGGACGAACTCAAGCGCTGGCCGGAGGTGGTGCGCGCAGCCGGGATCAAGTCGGAGTAAGCGGCCTGACCGTTGTGGAGTCTCAACACCCCAGCTAGATTGCCAAGTTGGTCACCTTAAGGACTCGTCGCGCGCCCCATAATTCCCGCGGGTCTCTCCGATCCGCGGTGAGCCTGGCGGCGGCTTCTACGTAAAGGGAGACTCTGCTGTGAGTTTCGATGGACTCAATGTCACCAGTTTTATCCGCCGACCCGAGGCTGGAAACGGCGGCCGACAGGTTTCTTTTCAGGGAGACCAGCGATCCGCCCGTGAGTTTCTGGTTCGGCTCAGCAATAGCGCGGTCCACGACGGGGGAGTGTTGAGCGGCAATCTGCGGCTCGTCATTGGTCGGGATGGGTCAGCCACGCTTGACGGGCGACGATTCCGCCGAACCGGTAACCAGGAGGCCAACGCCCTGGTGCTCGATGCGGTCGAAAAAGCCTACGGCCCCCGGGCGGCGCGCGTACTGAGCGCCTATCTTCAGCGGACCGGCAGTACCCTCGGCAGCCACAGCCTTGTGCGCCTGGTTTCGGCATGCGAGCGCGGGATGGACCAGGGCGGGGCAGAGGCCCTTAGTGCGTCGCTCGAGCGGGCTGTGCCCAAGGCGAACGCGAGGCTCATCGCGGGTGAGCTTTCAAGTTTGATTGCGAATGACCTGCGATTGAGAACGCGGTCAGCCGCAGGGCGCTCGTCCTTTGCAGGTGCTGGCGCCAGCCATCGCAATCAAGGAGGGTCAGGACTGAGCGAGGACGGTCAGAAAGTCGGCGATGGCAGCGCATCAGCAGAAATCGACGACCGCAGGGTGTCCGTCCACCTCGCTGACGACGCTCGGCAGATCGAGCCGGGGAACGAAGATGATGACGTGCAGCAATCAGAACTATCTGAGTCGGATGCGGCGAGCGAAAGCGATGAAGACGAAGACGCCGCGAGCGAGCCGGATGAAAAAAGGGCTCCCAGGGTTCCCCTCCGTCTGCCTGTAATGACAGAGTTGGAGGACCGTTTCAACGATGCTCCTTCGACACTCGCTGCCGCCGCGCTCGATTTACTGGGCGGACCTAGGGTGCCCCACCTTGCGTCGCTCGCCGCCGCGGCTTATGCCGAGGACGGAGATCTGGAGCGGTTAGTCGAATTTTTCGAGCATGCGCTGCCTTCCGCGGAAGCGGGTGGAGCAGGGAACGCGGAACGCGCCTACAGCCGTCACAAGGCGCACATCAGCTTTATTGCGCTGCTCGCCGCCTACGAACATCCGCTTGCGCTGCCACTTGCCCGGCATTGGATTGAGGATGTCCCTCAGGCCGATCTACCCGAGGTTCGTGACGCCCTGAACCGTATTCCGTTTGGCGGCGACCCGACCTTGTCTGCGCATAACGTGAAATACGCCGATTTCCGGGGCAGAGTGCTGGAGGATGGCCTGCCGGAGCCTCCAAAAAGTCTTAACGGAAGTTTAATACTGGGATCGCTATCGGGGCGGTTCGAGAACTGCGATCTGTCTAACAACATTATCCGCGCGGAGGTAGCGGGGTCGCTGCGTTTTCGTAACGATGTCGATCTGTCCAACTCAGTTGTCGTGCTCAGGCCCTCGATCGAGCCTACAGGCCGACGCGGCGAGACGCCTGAGTTCCCGACCATAAATTTCGCTGGCGCCCGACTCGACGGTGCAAGCATCGATCTCGATTTGGGCAGAATGTATAAACAATGGCGGGGTGGCTTCATCAGCGAGACGTCTCTGCTGGCCGCCATTGGCCAGCAGGAAGACGGAGAACTGGTGTCACGC
>CAZZKA010000216.1:0-6424 GCA_964654745.1 uncultured Bordetella sp.
GGCCTTCATGGCGATTGGCGCCTACGCGCACGCCTGGCTGCTGGCCCAGGGCGTGCCGTGGCTGGGGAGCGCTCTGGGTGCTGCGGCGCTCGCTGCCCTGACCGGTTTGCTGATTGGGCTCCCGGCGATCCGCGTATCGGGTCTTTACCTGGCGATGGTGACGCTCGCGTTTTCGATTGTGGTCGAGCAGATCGCCGGGCGCTGGAAAAGCGTAACCGGAGGCCATAACGGCATGCCGGTCCCGGACCTCGTCATCTTCGGCTGGTCGTTGGGTGGTCTCAAGCCTTTCTATTACGTGTGTCTGGTTGTCCTGGTGATTGTTTTCCTCGCGCTCGTTAATCTGATGCGGGGCCGTATCGGCCGGGCGTTTGTGGGCGTGCGCGATTCGGAGGCAGCCGCGCATGCACTGGGCATTCACGTCGCAGCAACCAAGGTGCTCGCCTTTGTGGTGTCCGCAGCGATCAGCGGGCTGGCTGGCGCGTTGATGGCTCACCACGTGCAGTTTCTCTCGCCCGAGGCGTTCAGCATGCTGCTGTCGCTCGAACTGGTCCTCATGGTCGTCATCGGGGGGCTGGGGTCGCTGCGCGGCGCGATCCTGGGCGCCGTCCTGATCGGCATGCTGCCCACCTTCATCTCGCGGCTCAAACCGCTGCTGCCGGACCACATCGCCAAGCAGATGGGGCTGGAGGTCTTTATGTTCGGATTCGTGCTCGCGGTCTTTGTGCTCTTTGAGCCCCGGGGGCTCAACGGGCGTTGGCTCAAGCTGCGCGCCTTTTTCGAGACGTTTCCGCTGTACCGTCGCGACACCTTTCGGCGCGGCAAGACCTACATGAAGTCCGAGCGTTACCGATGAGCGCCCCGATCCTGGAGATAGAGAATGTTTCGCTCGCTTTTGGTGGCGTGCGGGCGATCGACGGACTGTCCCTGCGCGTTGAGCCCGGTGAAGTCTTTGCGATCATAGGTCCCAACGGCGCGGGCAAGACGAGCGTCTTCAATGTCATCACACGTGTTTTTGACCCGCTATCGGGGGCGGTGCGCGTGATGGGTCGCGACATGCTTGCCCTGCGGCGCCACGAAGTCGTTCATGCCGGCGTTGCGCGGACCTTTCAGAACATCGAGCTCTTCGACGGCGCAAGTGTGCTCGACAATCTGATGCTCGGCCGGCACCGCTTTGCGCAGGGTGGATTTTTCGCGCAGTGCCTGCGCATGCCTTCGGTCGTCGAGGCCGAGGCGCAGGCGCGCGAACGCATCGAGGACATCATCGAACTGCTGGATCTGGCCGCCTGGCGGCATGCACCGGTCGCAGGCTTGCCCTACGGCGTTCGCAAGGTGGTCGAGCTTGCCAGGGCGCTTGCAGCCGAGCCGAAACTGCTGTTGCTCGATGAGCCGGCCTCGGGTCTCAACCCAGAGGAGACGCGGGATCTGTCTTTCTGGATCGATGACATCCGTCACGATCTGGGCATCACGGTGGTCATGGTTGAGCACGATATGTCGCTGGTCGCGCGGGCCGCTGACAGGGTACTCTGCATGAATCAGGGAGCTGCGCTTTCACTGGGGCGTCCCGCCGAAGTGCAGAGTGATCCCAAAGTTGTCGCTGCCTACCTGGGGGCTTGAATATGAGCGAGCCGCTCCTGTCGGTACGCAATCTCGAGACCTGGTATGGACCGGTCGCAGCGATCAGGGGCGTTTCCATCGATGTTCACGCAGGTGGCTTTGTCACGGTACTCGGTGCAAACGGAGCGGGCAAGACGACGCTTCTCAACACCATCGCCGGGGTGATCGATCCCTTCAAGGGCAGCGTCCGGTTCCGCGGTGAGACGATTACCGCGTTGGACCCGGATAAGGTTGCGCGCTGCGGCACGGTGCTGGTGCCGGAGGGCCGGCAGGTCTTTCCCTTCCTTTCGGTTCGGGAAAATCTTGAGATGGGTTGCTTCGCCCGATCCAGCCTTGACGAAGACGAGATCAAGACAGACATTGAAAGGATCCACGGCTGGTTTCCACGACTGAGGGAACGGTCCTCGCAGCATGCCGGGCTGCTCTCCGGCGGTGAGCAGCAGATGCTTGCTATCGGACGGGCGCTGATGGCGAGGCCCGACCTGTTACTGCTCGACGAACCCTCGCTGGGGCTCTCGCCGCTCCTTACACGGGAAATTTTCGCGATCCTCAGCCGGATCAATGCCGAGCTGGGCACGGCGATTCTGGTGGTGGAGCAGAACGCCGCGATCGCACTCGCCACTGCGCGGCACGGCTACATCATGGAGCTCGGTCGCATCGTCGCAGAAGGCAGCTGCCGGGACCTGATGAACAAGGACGATGTGCGCGAGTTCTACCTCGGAATGGGCGGTGAGGCTTCAGCCGGTACCCATCAGCAGCGCTGGAAGCGCAGGAAGACATGGCGATGAGGCTCACCCCGACAGTCGCGCTTTCGCCCGGAGCCTTGCCGCTTCGCGAGCCCGGATGGCTTGCCCCGGCCGGCATTGAGACCTGGCCCCAGATGCTGCAGGCGAGGGCTGAGCAATGGGCAGAGCGGGTGGCGCTACGCTACAAGCAGCGAGGTCTCTGGAAGAGCTGGACCTGGGCTGACTACCGGAATGCCGCGCGCGCCGCCGGCCTCGGCATGGCGTCGCTCGGGGTGCGGCGTGGCGCGGTGATCAGCGTACTGGCAGAAAATCGGCCGGAGTGGCTGTTTGCCGATATGGGGGCCCAGGGCATGGGCATCATCGCTAACGGCATCTACCCCACCTCGTCGCCTGAGCAGATCCAATACTTTCTGAAAGACTCCGGTAGCGAGCTACTGGTGGTTGAAAATCAGGAGCAGTTCGACAAGGTCTGGGCGATCCGCGACCAATGCCCCCGTTTGCGGTGGATCATCGTGATCGACCTTCGCGGGCTTCGCGCGCTAGATCACCCGGCGGTGCGCACCTGGGATGCGCTGCTCGATGCCGGGCGCGCGCTTGCGGCGAGCGAGGCGGGACGCTTCGAGCGCGAAGTCGCTGAGGGTCGGCTGGCAGACACGGCGTTTCTGGTCTACACATCGGGAACGACCGGTCCGCCCAAAGGGGCAATGATCACCCAGCGCAACCTGGTTTTTCAGCTGGAAGTCGCCCCGCAGTATCTCGACGTGGGGCCCGGCGACCGCGGCCTGTCTTTTTTGCCGCTTTGCCATATCGCTGAGCGACTCAACACGGTCGGCAATCCCCTGGCCATGGGGCACGTCATGCACTTTCCAGAGCACTCGGGAACCGTCTTCAATGACCTCCGCGAGAGTTCTCCGCATCTCATCTTTGGGCCCCCGCGTTTCTGGGAAAAAATGTACTCGCAGATCCGGCTTGCTCTGGACGACGCGCCCGAATGGATTCTGCGCATTGCCGAGGCTGGTTTCAAGGCCGAGCGCCGCATCATCGATACCGAACTTGAGACTGGCAGACGCGCCGGTGAGCGTTCGGTCGGGAGGCGCTTGCGACAGACGCTACTCTGGCCCAACGTGCTGGCCTTCATGGGCCTGCGTGATCTTCGCACTGCGATTACGGGCGCCGCCCCGGTCCCACCTGAGCTTCTTTTTTGGTACCGGGGAATAGGCATCTCGCTTCGCGAAGCCTACGGGATGACGGAAACCTGCGGGTTTTGCACGGCCACGCCGCGCGATGCGGTGCGGATCGGATATGCCGGCGTAAAGGCGCGCGGCACTGAGGTGCGAGTGGGCGAGCGCGATGAAATTCTGGTGCGCGGGCCGAATGTCTTTGCCGGCTACTGGAACCGCCCCGAGCAGACACGCGATGCGATTGATGCCGCCGGCTGGCTGCGCACGGGAGATTGCGGCGAGATCGATAGCGACGGATATCTCCGGATCCGCGATCGGATCAAGGACATCCTTATTACCTCCGGCGGCAAGAACATCAACCCGAGCGAGATCGAAAACCGACTGAAATTCAACCCCTACATTGCTGATGCGATCGTGATCGGCGAAGCGAGGCCGTACCTGACCTGTCTGGTCATGATTGATGCGGACAACGTGGCAAAGTTTGCCCAGGACCGGCAGATCCCGTTCACGGATTTCGCGAGCCTCGCGCGCGCCCCGGAAGTCGCCGAACTGGTGGGGCGGCAGATCGAGGAGGTCAATGCAGGGCTTGCGAGGGTAGAGACCGTGAAGTCATTCCGAATCCTCACCGAGCTCCTCGGTCCCGAAGACGAGGAACTCACCCCGACGATGAAGCTCAAGCGTCAGGTCCTGGCACGGAAATACGCAGTTCTCATTGAAGAGATGTATGCTCACTGAAAACCATTTATGGAGGAGACCGGACATGCAAGCCAAACGACAGTTATTTGTGATGGCCGCCGCGCTGCTTGCAGCCGTGGCATTGCCTGCCTTTGCCGGGGGTGTCACCGACAAGGAAATCGTTCTCGGGACGCACCTGGATCTCTCCGGGCCGGTCGCGGCCGGCATGCCACATATCCGCAATGGCATGCAGATGCGGATCGACGAGGCGAATGAGGCGGGCGGTATCAACGGTCGCAGACTGCGGCTGATCGTCGAGGACAACGGCAGCCAGCCGCAGATGGCCGTGCGGGCCGTCGACAAGCTTTTGCGCAGCGACGACGTCTTTGCAATCGTCAATCCTTTCGGCTCGGGAACGAACGCCGCGACGGTCAAACGGATCGCAGATGCCGGCGTGCTCAACTTCGCTCCCTGGGGCGCTTCAGCAGTCCTGCAAAAGGTCGCTGGCAGCCCACCCCTGCTGTTTACCACGGTGCCCAATTACAACGTCACCATGCAAAAGGGAGTCGGCTGGGCGATCGGCCAGCTCAATGCCAAACGGGTCGGCTACATTTACCAGGAAGGCCCGCTCGGAGAGCTGATGGGCGCCGGCGTCAAGGGCGCTGTGAAGGCAGCTGGCATGGAGCTGGTAGCCGAGGCCGCCTACAAGCCCGGCGATATTGATTTTTCCTCGCAGGTCGCGCGTATGCGGGCAGCCAATACCGATCTGATCGTGATTGCGACCATCACGCGCGAAACGATCGGCATCATGTCGGAAGTCAAGAAGCTCGGCTGGAACAATGTCGCCGTGCTCACCGGCACGCCCGGTCGTACCGGTATCGTGCTGCAGCTCGGCAAGGACGGCGTTGACGGGCTCTATGGCGTTGGCAGCTGGAAGGCGGGTACCGACGCGCCCGAGGCCGCGAACTGGAAAGCATCTTTCAAGAAGCGCTTCAATAATATGGAGCCCGATGAAAACGCCCTCCTTGCCTATGTCTATACCGACTGGCTCCTCAAAGGTATCGCAGCAGCCGGCCGTGATCTGAGCGCTGACAAGGTGGCCAAAACGCTGCAGACCATGGAGTACAGCGACGGGGGGCTGATCTTCTACCGGCCGGTTCGCTTTTCGGGCAATCACATCACGCCGGAGCCGGTGCAGGTGGATCAGGCCCGCGCCGGCAAGTGGGCGCCGGCAGGCGCGCTCGTAGACTGAGGTGGTCCCGCTGTTGGAGGGGGCGGTTCGATTAAGATTCGGTTCATGAACGGCCCCCACCTCCAACATAGCCTGCGCGTTCACCAGTTTCACGGCCTGCAGCCCGGCCCCCGCCTGATTGTCCTGGGCGCAGTCCACGGCAACGAGCTGGCAGGAATTCGCGCGATCGAGCGGCTGCTTGATGACCTCGCGTCCGGTGCCCTACAGATTCGCCGCGGGTGTCTTACGCTGGTTCCGATCACCAATCCGCTTGCGCACGAGCGCGGTACCCGAGCGGGCGATCGCAACCTCAATCGCAACCTCCGGCCCACTGCCCTACCGCAGAATTTTGAGGATCGGGTCGCCAATGTGCTCTGTCCTCTGCTGGCGGACCACGACGCGCTGCTCGATCTTCATTCATTCAACAGCCAGGGCGAGCCCTTTGCTCTGATCGGGCCCGAAGACAATACGGGCTTGCTTGAGCCCTTCTCGCATGCACGAAGCGAGTGTCAGCTGGCCCGCCATCTCGGCCCGCAGAGAATTGTCGAGGGATGGATGAGTGCCTATGAGGCTGGCGTCGCCAGGCGCCGCGCCCGCAGCGCGCAGTCGGGGGTCTCGTTGGATACCGACGCAAGCTATGGCGTGGGTACCACCGAATATATGCGCTCGCAGGGCGGCTGGGCGGTCACGCTCGAGTGCGGTCAGCATGCCGACCCAGACGCGCCTGGAGTAGGGCATCGCGCGATCCGTCAGGCGATCGCACTGCTCGGGCTTGCTGACATCACGCTTGAACCCGCTCCCGCCTCGCATGAGCTACTGCGCTTGATGGAGGTCGTCGACCGGCTCCATCCTGAGGACAAATTTGTCCGGGACTGGGTCAGCTTTGATGCTGTCTGGAAGGATGAGCCGATCGGCATGCGTCACGACGGCACGGTAGTGCGCTCACCGGGAGACGGTCGTATCGTGTTTCCCAACGT
>CAZZKA010000217.1:0-6305 GCA_964654745.1 uncultured Bordetella sp.
GTGGCAAGCGGCAGCCCTCGGGCATGCGCGATCGGCGCGAGGTCAGCCTCATCGACGCTACTCGAAAACCCCTGGATCGCGTAGTTGCTGGTGTGCACTTTCATGAGCAGTGCCGTGCGCGGACCGATGGCCTCTTCGTAGTCGCGCGGATGCGTGCGGTTGGTCGTGCCAACCTCCACGAGCCTCGCCCCGGCGCTCGTCATCACGTCGGGCATGCGAAACGCCCCGCCGATCTCAACGAGTTCGCCCCGTGAAACGATCACCTCTCGCCCGCGCGCAAGCGCAGCAAGCGTGAGTACAACTGCTGCGGCATTGTTGTTGACAACGGTGGCCGCCTCGGCTCCCGTGAGCGCGCAGAGCAGCTCCTCGACGATGGCATCGCGGTCGCCGCGTGCTCCGGCCTCGAGGTCGTATTCGAGATTGTTGGGCCCGGCCATCATCGCCTGCACGTGCGCAAGCGCCTCATCGGAGAGCAGCGCCCGACCGAGATTGGTGTGAATCACGGTCCCAGTGAGGTTGATGACCCGGCGCATGCGGGGCGTTAACCGAGCGCGCACCTGTTCGACGAGCCTCTGGGTAAGCGCGGCATCAGTGACCTCCGCGGCCGTGAGGCTGCCATCAAGCGCACGCGCGCGAAAGCGCTCGATCAGCGTGCGTGCCTCGCCGGCAACCAGGGTGTGGCCGTGTTGGGTGACGAGCGCTGCCACTGCCGGCACGCGCAACAGTCGATCGATCGAGGGCAGGTCTTTCGGGCTGGCCTTCGAACCGTCGACGACGGATTGCTCGGGCCTGGCCATCAGGCGGCGCCCGGATCGGGCGGTGGTGCCCCCGGCGTGCCGGCCCGCCCGCCAGCAGGCGCAGGCGCCTTATCGGCGGTATCGGCCGACTCTTCGTCGGGCTCGCCAAAAAGCAGCATAAGGTTGACGCCGTGGCGCTTGACACCCGATTCGGAGACGAGCAGATCGAGCGTGAGCGTAGCGAGATCATCAGCGGCCGCATTTACATGCGGATCGCGATCACCGTGAAAAATCTTGAGATAGTGGCCGCAGGCATCGCACACTTCGGCCTGCGAGCTTGTTGCCGCAGCCGCTTCGGAATCGGATTCGTCTTCGGCGCGCTGCAGGGACTGATAACTGATCGATTCGGTCGAGGAGCAGTGCGTGCACTTGATCCGCACCATATGCCACTGCAGGCTGCAAAGCGAGCACTGCAGATAGCGTTGGCCGAGCAGTTCGCCATCGGCGCGCACTACGCTGGCTACGGGCTTGGAGCCGCAGCAAGGGCAGAGCGTCTCGTCTTCAAGCCGACCGAAGGGCTGACCGCGGCTGCCCGCGCCCGCCTGAACCGACAGCATGAGATGGGTGAAGTAGGCCTGAAGCCCGGCGGCAACCAGCGGCGCGGCTGCAAGATCAAGCCCTCGCGTCACGCCGGCAAGCAGGCAATCGGCCTGCGCTTCGAGCCAGTCGTCGGACGCGGTGGTGACACGATCTATCGTGTCACGCGCAGCCTGCGGCAGCGACTGCGGCAGCTGTGTAAGGAGCGAGCGTAGCTCGGTGCGCCATATCGCCTCGCGCGGCCAATCGATCGCAGGGATCGGTGGCGCCGAGATTGCAGCGGCGCGGTCGAGCGCCTCTTCACCAGGAAGCATCACAGCCGGGAAGGCTGCGAGCGACCTCTGTTGGGCGTGCGCGAGATCGGCTGCAAAAAGCAGAAACTCACGCATCGGGTGATTGGCGGCCAGCTGGCGCAGCCGCATTTCGCGCTCGGCGAAATGCGTGCTGCGTTCAGGCCACAGCAGATAGGGCGTGGCGCCGCCCGAGCGGGCGGCGATCTCTTCGGGCGACATCACCCGGACGGTGGCGGTACTGGCCATAACGGGTGATGCCCTGCAGAGAGATTAACGACCCTTGGTGACTTCCTGGTGCCAGAGCGGATGGTTGGTCTTGGCCCAGCTCTCGGTGACGGTACCACGGGTCATGGCGCGAATCGTGCCCTTGACCCAGATCGCCGCGTAGACATGCATGATGGTGCTGAGGATCAGCACCACCGCGGAGATCGAGTGCAGGAGCACCGCGATCCGCATAGTCTCGACCGAGAAATAGGGTGCGAACCACGGACGCCAGAACATCACGCCTGTGACCAGCAACACCAGCAGGCTCAACGCCATGACCCAGAAAGTGACCTTCTGAGCATAGTTGTATTTGCCTACCGGCGGCAGCCCCGCCTTGTCACCACTGAGCATACGCCCCATGTGCTTTCGCCACTCCCGGTCGGCCTCGGTGATGAGGTTGTCCTTCCAGAGTCGCATGAACAGCAGTGCGAACCCGAGCACCATCAGAAGGCCGAGCGCCGGGTGCAGGATGCGCGCCCAGCTACCGCCGCCAAACAGATGCACGAAGAAGAACATCGACGGATGAAAGAATGCCAGACCAGAGAGCGAGGCGAGCACGAACATCAGGGCGATGAACCAGTGGTTCATCCGGTCGCCGTCCTTGTAGCGTTCCAGCAGCTTGTTGCTCATCACGCTTCCTCCTTCTCGGCCTTGTCCTCAACGGGACCGACCTTCATGTAGTGGAAGAATCCAGCCACCATCGCGCCAATCATGCCAGCCACTGCAAGCGGCTTGGCAAGTCCCTTCCAGACCGACACCAGAGGATCGATACGTGGATTGGCGGGCAATTCCTCAAGCTGCGGCTTGTCGGCGTGTTTGAGCACATACATGACGTGTGTGCCGCCCACACCCTCGGGGTTGTAGAGCCCCGCATTCTGAAAGCCGCGCTCCTTGAGTTCGCCCGAGCGCTTGACGCCGTAGGCCACCATGTCGTCCTTGGTGCCGAACGAGATCGCGCCGGTCGGACAGGTCTTGACGCAGGCAGGCTCGAGACCGACGCTGACGCGGTCAGAGCAGAGCGTGCATTTGTAGGCCTTGTTGTCCTTCTGGCTGATGCGTGGCACATCGAACGGGCAGCCCTTGACGCAGTAGCCGCAGCCGATGCAGTTCTCCGAGATGAAATCGACGATGCCGTTGGCATATTTGACGATCGCACCGGGTGACGGGCAGGCCTTGAGACAGCCCGGATCCTCGCAGTGCATGCAGCCGTCCTTGCGGATCAGCCACTCGAGGCTCCCGGCCTTGGGCTCGACCTCGTAGAACTTCATCACGGTCCAGGAGCTGGGCGTGAGATCGACCGGGTTATCGTAAATGCCGACGGTCTCGCCGACGTCATCGCGCAGATCGTTCCAGTTCATGCACGCGACCTGGCAGGCCTTGCAGCCGATGCACTTGGACTCGTCGATGAGCTTGGCAACCTGCGGGATGGCCTGGCGCACCTGAGGCGTGGGGGTGGTGGTGGCCGAGCGGGCCACCACGTCCAGAGATTGAAGACTGGCCATGGCTTAGCTCCTCATGCCTTCTCGATGTTGACCAGGAACGCCTTGTACTCCGGCGTCTGCGAGTTGGCGTCGCCCACGAAAGGCGTGAGCGCATTGGCCAGATAGCCGTTCTGCGTCACCCCCTTGAATCCCCAGTGAATCGGGATGCCGACGTGGTGGACTTTTTTGCCATTGACCTCCAACCCCTTCATGCGCTTGGTGACCACGCAGGCCGCGACCACCTCGCCACGATTGGACTTGACCTTCACGCGGTCGCCGTTCTTGATGCCTTTCTCACGAGCAAGCTCTTCGCCGATCTCGACGAAGGGTGCCGGCTGCGTGATGGCGTTGCTGCGCGAATGCTTGGTCCAGAAGTGCAGATGCTCGGTCAGCCGGTAGGTGGTCGCCGCGTAGGGGAACTCCTCCTTCTTGCCGAAGGCCTCGAGATCGCCCTTGTAGACCCTGGCGGCCGGATTGCTCACCGCCTTGGGATTGGTCGGGCACATGAGGTTCACGCCCACCGGGGTCTCGAAGGGCTCGTAGTGCTCTGGGAAGGGCCCTTCGGCCATGCCCACCGCGTAGAGCCGCGCGACGCCTTCCGGATTCATGATGAACGGGCCCACGTTCTGCTCGGGCGCCGCGTCAGGACGAATGTCAGGGATGTCCGCGCCACCTGCCCAGGTGCCATTCCACGCCAGGTATTTGCGCGACGGATCCCAGGGCTTGCCCTGGGCGTCGGCGCTGGCGCGGTTGTAGAGGATCCTGCGATTTGCCGGCCAGGAAAAGCCCCAGTTTCCGAACACGCCCAACCCAGTGGGATCGGAGGTGTCACGTCTCTGCGTGAGGTTGCCGGTCGGACCGAACGATCCGCAGTAGATCCAGTTACCACACGAGGTGCTGCCGTCATCGCGTAGTAGCGCGAAACTCGCGAGCTGTGTGCCGCGCGCCACCTGCACCGCACGCGGTGCATCCGGATTTTTGGGATCAGCAGGCGCGAGCAGGTCGACAATCGCTCGTCCATTGATCTCGCGCAGCACCTCGTCCGGCGCGGGCGCCATCGGATTGGAGTAGTTCCAGGTGAGCGCTGCGACCGGCTCGGGGAGCTTGCCGCCATCCTTGGCATAGAGCTCGCGGATCTTCATGAACAGACGCGAGATGATTTCCGAGTCGACTTTGGACTGCCCGGGCGGATCGACCGCCTTTTCCTTCCAGCTGATCACGCGGCTGGAGTTGGTGAAGGTGCCGGTCTCTTCGGCAAAGCATGCGGTGGGCAGTCTGAACACCTCGGTGCGGATCTTGGCCGGGTCGACGTTGTTGAGCGGACCGAAGTTTTTCCAGAACTCGCTCGTCTCGGTCTCGAGCGGATCCATCACCACCATGTACTTGAGCTTGGAGAGACCCGCCGACAGCTTCGATTTGTTAGGCACCGCCGCGAGGGGGTTGAAGCCCTGGCAGATGAACCCATTCATCTTGCCCTGATGCATGAGCTCGAACATCGCGAGCACATCGTAGGCACCATCACGCTTGGGCGTCCAATCGTACGCAAAATCGTTATCCTTGGTGGCGGCGTCACCGAAGTAGGCCTTCATCAGGCTGGTGT
The DNA here is from genome assembly GCA_964654745.1 of uncultured Bordetella sp. GTDB lineage: Bacteria > Pseudomonadota > Gammaproteobacteria > Burkholderiales > Burkholderiaceae_E > SYIM01. The sequence continues at coordinate 4,973 of CAZZKA010000217.1, forward strand.
GCCACTTGGGGAAGTTTTGCGTGAAGGCCATCTGGTTGGGCCGCAGCGGCTTGGGCGTGCGCGCCGCGAGATACTTGGCGCGATTGTCGTCTGCGTCGGTGGGCGCAAGCATGTAGCCCGACAGATTCTCGGGCAAGGCGCACATGTCGGTGATGCCCTGCACATTGGCGTGACCGCGCAGTGCATTGACCCCGCCGCCGGGCCGGCCGATATTGCCAAGGAGCAGCTGAATCATCGCCATGGTGCGGATGTTCTGCGAGCCCACCGAATGCTGGGTCCAGCCGAGCGCGTAGAGGATCGTCATCACCTTGTCGGGCGCAGACGTCTCGCCCAGCATTTCGGCAATCTTCAGGAACTGGTCCTTGGGCGTGCCGGTGATGCGGCTCACGAGTTCGGGCGTGTAGCGCGCGAAGTGCTTCTTCATCAGCTGGAATACGCAGTTGGGGTCCTGCATGGTGTCGTCGGTCTTGACGAAACCTTCCGGGCCCATCTGATAGCCCCAGCTCGCCTTGTTGTAGCTGCGCGAGGCTTCGTTGTAGCCGCTGAAGAAACCGTTGTCGAACTTGTAGTCCTCTTTGACCAGGAAGCTCGCGTCGGTGTTGAGCTTCACATAGTCGAGGTGGATCTTGTTGTTGGTGAGCAGATAGTTGATGACACCGGCCAGGAAGGCGATGTCGGTGCCCACGCGAATCGGCGCGTAGTAATCGGCAACCGCTGCGCTTCGCGTAAAGCGTGGATCAACCACGATCAGCTTGGCCTTGCGGTGCTGCTGCGCTTCGGTGACCCACTTGAATCCGCAGGGGTGGGCCTCAGCGGCATTGCCGCCCATGATTAGGACGAGATCAGTATTCTTGATATCCGTCCACGAGTTGGTCATCGCTCCGCGACCGAATGTCGGGCCCAGACTGGACACCGTCGGTGCGTGTCAGATGCGCGCTTGTGTGTCTACTGCGACCATGCCCAGGCCGCGCGCCATCTTGACGGAGAGATATCCCGATTCGTTGCTGATTGCCGAGGAGACGAGGAAACCGGTGGTGTTCCAGCGGTTGACTGTGACGCCCGCAGCGTTGGTGGTGACGAGGTTGGCGTCGCGATCGGCCTTGACATGCCGAGCGATGCGGGTGAGCGCCTCGTCCCACGAAATGGTTTTCCAGTCGCTCGCGCCGGGCTCTCGCACCTGAGGCTGCTTTAACCGGTTGGGCGACTGAATCATGTCCATGACGCCTGCGCCTTTCGGGCAGAGCGTGCCGCGGTTGACCGGATGATCCGGGTCACCCTCAACGTGGATGATCGACGCCTTGACGTTTTTCGCCTTGTCGCCGAGCGAGTACAT
>CAZZKA010000218.1:0-6302 GCA_964654745.1 uncultured Bordetella sp.
AGCGCCGTCGCCTCGCCGCGGGTGGCGATCAGCCTGCCGAGACGGATAGCCGCAAGGCGTGGGCGTTGGGGTACACGCACACGCTCAGTAGAGTTGATTCACCCCTGGATCCCCGCAAGGGCTACGCCCTGCAGGCGCAACTCTCCGGCGCCTCGCGCAACCTGGGATCGGACCGCAGTTTCGTGCGCACCTACGTCCGCGGCCGCCACTTCTGGCCGGTCGCTTCGGACGGCGCGTTCGCCGGAGGTGTTGTGGTTGGTCACGCTGAGGCCGGCGCAGTCTTCGCGGGATCGAGAGAAAACATTCCGAGTGAAAACCTCTTCAGGACGGGGGGTGCGCAGTCTCTGCGAGGGTATCGCTACCTCTCCATCGGCGTACCCGATGCCGGCGCGGTCGTGGGCGGTCGGTACCTCGCTCTGGGCAGTCTTGAGTACCAGCACCCGGTCAACGCCACGGTCCGCGGGGCGGTGTTTTACGACCGCGGTAATGCGACGGATTCCCTGAGCGGCTTCACCACGTTCGCCGGCTACGGCGCGGGAGTGCGCTGGAAGACCCCGGTGGGGCCCGTCATCATTGATGTCGCCTGGGGTGAGGATAGTCGCCAACCGCGGCTTCACTTTGCAGTGGGGTATGGCTTTTGATGCCTGATCCCGGCCTGGCCGACGCGCTACCCGCCCGCAGCGATTCGGCGCGCGATCGCAGGCGCAACCTTCTGCGCGATGCGCTCGTCTTGGTCATGATCGCACTACCTGCGCTTGTGACCTTGCTGCTCGCCATCAGCGGGCTTGTGCTGGGAACAGAATCCGGATCGCGCTGGCTGATCGGTCACATCACGGCGAGAACCGAACGCGTCGTGCAAATCGAGTCTCCAGAAGGTTCATTCGCTACGGGTTTGCGTGCTTCGCGGCTGAGGTGGGTCGGCGGCGATTTCAGCATCGATGTCGAGGCGCCCCGCATCCAGGTGCAATGGTCCGGACTGCTCCGAGGCGGTTTGCACTTTACCGAGCTGGCAGCGCGGGCGGTCGACCTCCAGCTGGCGGGACGCTCCGAACCGCTGCGCCCTCCGGGCTCGCTTGCGCTGCCGTTTCGCTGGTCGGTCGGGCAACTCAGCATCGAGCGATTGCGCGTGATGCGTGGCGAGGCGGCGCCGCTTGAGCTTGAGGCGTTGGCTGCTTCCGGAGGCTATGTGGGAGGCCGCCTGCGGGTCGATTCGGGTTCGGTTCGATTCGAGGGTGTGAACCTGTCTGCCGTTGCGGTGGAGGTCGCAGACCGGGCGCCGTTCCCGCTTAAAGGCGCAGGGGAGGTGCGGGCGCAGCCGTCCCGGTTCTCGCTTCTCGAGTCCACGTTAAGGGAGCGTCTGTCGCAAAGTGAGCTCACCGCTCAGCTGAGTGTCGAGGGTGAACTCGGACGGTTCGGGCTGACCGCAATGATCGGCTACGCCGGGGCCTCAGCCCGAGTCGTTTCGGATGTGCGCGTGTTTGATGAGGCATTGCTAGGCGACGTGCGCATTCTCATTGAGGCCCTGGATCCTGCCCGCATCGTTTCGGGCAGTCCAGCGGCGAACCTGAGCGCAGAGGCCACCCTCACGCCGGCTTCGAGTGTCGTGGATTTTTCGCTTACCAATGGTGCTCCGGGCCCGCTTGACGGAGGGCGTATCCCGCTCGCTTCGGCCAAGGGGCGGGTACGCATCGAAGCCGAGCACTGGTTGATCGATGGCTTGCAGGCACAACTGCCAGGGGGCTCGTTTGCGACCGTGTCGGCCGCGCTGGACCGTCAGGCGCGCCAGAAACTGTTTGGCCGCGAGTTACCCACCCTTGCGCTGAAGGTGCAACTGAGCGCCGTGGATCCCTCGACGCTGTCGGGCGAATGGCCTGCTGCGCGCATCACGGGTAGCGCGAGCCTGCAGGGCGACAACTTGGAGCTTGCTCTCAGTGAGGTCCTAAAGGGTGAGCCGCTCGCCCTCGAGGGCAGCTTGCATCTCGGTGAGGACGCGATCGTGCTCTCGCGCCTGCAGGCGCGGACGCCTTTTGCGAACATCCAGGTCAATCGCGGGCGTATGCGGTTGAAAGCCCCCTACGATTTTGATGCGGCTGGAACGCTGGCCGAGCTCGCGCCGGCCGGATTGCTCGCGCGGTTCGGGGTGAGGCCACCGTTCGATTCGGATCGACGGTTAAAAGCGGCCTGGCAGCTGCAATCGCGGGCGAGCGGAGCTGCCAGACAGTTGAGCGTGTCGGTCGATCTTGAACCGGGCAGCCATGCCGGATATCCGTTCAACGGCGCAGTGCGCGCGCAGATCCACCGCACCCCGGGCGAGGCAGCGCTTCGCGTCTCCGTCGATGGCCGCCTGGAATGGGGTGGCAATCGTTTGTTGGCCAAGGGCGCGCTGGGCGGGGAAAAAGATCGATTGCAGATCGATGCTCGGCTTGATCGAATGGGGCTGATCGACGAGCGCTTACGTGGCGCGCTGTCAGTCGCCGCGGTGTTGACCGGGGAGGTCGCCAGGCCGGCGCTCGCCATGCGGGTTTCAGCAGCAGCGCTTGCATGGGGGGAGCGGGCAGACCTCGCTGACCTCGTATTGACGGCCGAGGTCGCAGACCCGGCGGGCGTGATCGAACGTCTGCGGGGTAATGGTCGAGCAGACGCGATCGCGGGCGAGCGGATCGATCTGCGCCTTGTAGCGAAGCGGATGAATCTCGCCGGCCAGACAATCACCGGGCTGTCTCTGCGCGCGAAGGGGGCGGTGTCAACGCACGCGTTCGAGGGGGCGCTTCGCTGGGCGGGGCATGATTTGTCGTTCTCCGGCAGCGGCGTTATCGGTCAGGGGGGTTGGCAGGCGAACCTCGCTTCCATGAAAGCACAGGGCATCTTCAGCGCTGCGCTGGCTGCGCCGGCGTTGATTGAAGCGAGCCGCGATTCGATTCGAGCGAACCGGCTCTCGTTCGCGGCTCAGGGCGGCGAGCTCAACCTCGACGAGGTCCTCTGGTCGGCCGATTCGCTTCGCCTGGCGGGCGTGGCGAGCGCGTTGCCGCTGCGGCCACTGATCGACTGGCTGGAGCGCGAGGTTCCCAATGAGGTTGCGACGCCTAACCGGCTGGCCGCCAGCCGCGTTGCCGCAGCGGGCTCCCGAGGGCAGGATCCGCGCGCGGACGCAGCGGAGCGATTGAGACAGCTCCGGCTTGATGCGCGCTGGCAGTTGAGCGGTGCATCCGCCAGGACGCTCGACGGTCGTGTGTCAGCCGCGCTCCGGCCCGAGGCGGAATCAGGGATTGCGGCGCGCGATGTGGTCTTGGGGAACAACCGGATCGAACTCGCGCTGCGCTCGGGAGAGATCGACGGAACGGCCGAACTCGCCATCCCTTCGCTTAGTTTTTCCCGGCGTTACACCGCGCCTGACTGGACGCTCGACGGCGCGCTCTTTTTCAGTGGACAGGTAAAGGGCCGACTAGACGCCCCCGAGCTGCAGGGGACGTTGAAGGCCGAACGCTTGAATCTGTTCAATCGTTCCCTTGGGTGGCGACTTCGGGAGGGTTCGATCGATGCGCGTTTCGATGGGCGAGAACTCACCCTCAAGGCTCTGCGCTTTGCAAGCGGAGAGGGCGCCGTGACCATGGCTGGCAAATTGCAGCGGATAACCCTACCCACCAGCTTGACCGCGATCGGGCGAAATGAGCTACCGCTTGAGGGCGTGCTGTCGCTCGAGGCGACCCGATTGCCCGTGCCGCTGGGACCGGGACAGCGCCTGCTGCTATCGGGGCTCACCGAACTGACCGCGAAAGCGGGCCAGCTTTCCTGGCGGGGCAGGCTGCGTGCGGACGAGGGGCTGATTGAATTACGCAGTGCGGGTGCCCCCGAACTGCCGCCCGATGTCAAGGTGCGCGGCGAAGGCCGAGCACCCGAGGCCGCGGCCGATCCGACCGGTGGCTGGGCGCCACGCGTGCAGGCGGACCTGGTGATTGATCTGGGCGAGCGACTCCGGGTGCGCGGGGGCGGTGTCGATGCTCGGCTCGGCGGCGAGCTCGCACTGACCGGAGCGTTACCTGCGGCGCCGCGGGTGCGGGGGGTGGTCGAGACGCGCGAGGGCGTGTTTTCGGCGTACGGCAGACAGCTGAGTATCACGCGAGGCCTGATCCGCTTTAACGGCGATATCGACAACCCGGTACTCGATATCGTGGCCATGCGCCGCAACCAGCCGGTCGAGGCGGGTGTTGCCGTGAGTGGCACGGCGCTCGCACCGCGGCTTCGCCTGGTCTCCGAGCCAGATGTTCCTGATGCTCAAAAGCTTTCATGGCTGGTCCTTGGGTCTTCGCTCGACGATGTGACGAGCGCGGGTCAGGCGCGGGCGCTGGGCGAAGCAGCGTTCACCTTACTGGGGCGTGATGATGAAAGTCTGATTGCGACGCTCACGCAGCGGCTCGGGCTGGACGCCGTTTCGGTAGGGGCTTCGCGCGCAGGGGCGAGAGACGAAATCGGGACCGCGCGATTGGGCCCGCCGGTATTGGCTGGCGGCAGCGCAATCGCCACGGCAGCGGCCTCGGGCCTTGCGCGCCAGGAAGTCGTTACCGTGAGCAAGCGATTGTCTTCGCGGCTGACGCTTAGCTATGAGCGCGGACTGTCAGGATTGTGGAACCTGGTGCGGCTGCAATACGACATCAGTAATCGCCTGTCGTTACGCGCGCAGAGTGGCAGCGACACCGCGCTCGACCTGCTGTACTTCTGGTTCTTTAATTGAAGGGCTGCGCGGGCGCACCGGACACAGGCAGGGTACCCGATCAGTCCCTGAGGCGGCGCGCAAGATGTTCGACGATGGATCGAACGTCGTCCCGGATGTCGATGTCTATCGCCTCGGGGGCGGCCTCGAGCGTATCGAACTGTGAGCGCAGAAGCGAAGAGGGCATATAACGGTGCTGACGCGCGGCCAGTCGCGCCGAGATCAGCTCGAATTCCCCCCGCAGGTGCACCACCACCATATCGGGCAGATGGCGGCTCAGTATTTCGCGATAGCGCGCGCGAAGCGCCGAGCAGGCTAGGACCACGGGCTGCCCTCTTGCAGCGCTATGCCTGAGCAGCGCATTGAGCCGTTCGAGCCAGGGCTGCCTGTCATGATCGCTAAGGGCGAGACCGGCTCGCATCTTGTCGATATTTGCGGGCGGATGGTAATCGTCGGCATCGACAAAACGCGAGCCGAGCTCAAGCGCGAGGGCCTGTCCGACGCTGCTCTTGCCGCATCCCGATACTCCCATGATCAGCACGATGAGCGGCCGATGCGCTGAGCGCCGGTTCTGTCCAGAGGGGCTTGGGTGGGCACTCGCCATGTCGCGCTACCCGCGTACGGCGTGGCCGCCGAAGCCTTTTCGCATCATCGCAAGCAGTCGGTTGGTGCGGTCCGCGCGACCCTGAGAATCGAAGCGCGCAAATAGCGCGGCAGCGATCACGGGGATCGGTGTTCCCTGCCGGATGGCCTCATCGATGGTCCAGCGTCCCTCCCCGGAGTCGGCGACATAGGGCGCAGCCGCTGCGAGCGAATCCGAATCGGCCAGCGCGGCTGCGCAGAGGTCCAGCAGCCATGAGCGGATAACGCTTCCCTCGCGCCAGGCTTCGGCGATCTCCGCTGGCTTGATCACCAGATCCGGACGCTCACCCATCAGGGCGAGGCCTTCGGCGAGCGCCTGCATCATTCCGTACTCGATGCCGTTATGGATCATTTTTGCGAAGTGTCCCGAGCCAACGGGGCCGCAATGCACCCAACCGCTTACGGGCGCTGGAGCGAGCGCGGCAATTACCGCGCCCAGATCACTGATGCTGTCAGCTGCGCCCCCCAGCATCAGGCAATAGCCGTTTGCGAGTCCGTGGACCCCACCCGAAACACCACAGTCGACAAATCGCAGACCCTTCTTGGAAAGGCTGGCTGCGCGTCGCTGCGAATCGAGGTAATTGGCGTTACCACCATCGACCATGATGTCGCCGGGACGCAGCCAGCTGCTCGCTTCGGTGAGCGCCGAATCGGTGATCTCGCCAGCGGGCAACATGAACCACGCGGCGCGTGGCGCACCGAGGGCGCCGAGCGCCTCGCGCATGGCGGGATGGCAATGCACGCCGCGCTCGCCGGATAGGGATTGGCGAGCCGATGCGTCGCTGTCGAAGGCGTGAACGCTGACTCCCGCCCGAGCGAGCCTGCGCGCCATGTTGGCGCCCATGCGGCCCAGACCGATCATGGCGATTTCGCGAACCGGTGGATGACTCATGGAATTCCTCGGATTGGCCGATGCGTGAAAGGCGCTCAGGATACCCCGGAGGCCATGGGC
>CAZZKA010000219.1:0-6294 GCA_964654745.1 uncultured Bordetella sp.
GATGATGCCCGCAGCGGGCCTCCTCGCCCACACGCTGGCCAACGCACAATCGATCGACCCCGCTTCCTACCCCTCGCGGCCGATCAGAATTGTCGTTCCCTTCACACCAGGCGGTCCGACCGACATCACGGCGCGCGTCATCGGAGAAAAGCTTCAGGCCGCCTGGGGGCAACCGGTTCTGGTTGAGAATCGCCCGGGCGGGGGCAGCAACATCGGCGCAGACCTTGTCGCAAAAGCGGCGCCCGACGGTTATACCCTGGTCCTGGGAGTCACCGGATCACACGGGATCAACATCAGCCTCTACAAGAAGATGCCCTACCACCCGTTGCGTGACTTCGAACCCATCACCCAGGCGACTTCCTATCCGAATGCGATCATCGTCCATCCGAGCCATCCGGCCAATTCGCTTCAGGAACTGATCGCAATGGCCAAAAAGGAGCCGGGCAAAACCCCCTACGCCCACGACGGTACCGGGACCGGCTCTCACCTGGGCATGGTGCTGGTCTTGCACGCCGCAGGGGCGCTTATGCAGCCCGTGCCCTACAAGGGCTCGGTACCGATAATGAATGATGTCATCGGTCAGCAGATCCCCGTGGGCATTACCGGCATTATCAGCATCATGCCGCACTACAAGGCGGGCCGGCTCAAAGTGCTTGGGCTGACGTCCGCTCAGCGAATCGCTGCGGCGCCGGAGCTTCCGACAATCGCTGAGCAGGGTTTCCCGGGCTTCGAAGCTGAACCCTGGTCTGGTTTTTTCGCACCGCGAGGCACTCCCCGCCCCATCGTCGACAAACTGGCTGATGGCATGATCGCCGCCATGCAGCACCCTGATGTGGTCAAGAGGATGAGCGAACTGGGGACGCCGCTGGTTGCAAGCCGGCCGGAGGTATTCCGCAGCTTTGTCGAAAAGGAAATCGCCAAGTGGGCCGAAGCCGTAAAGGTGTCCGGAGCGAGCCTCGAATAGCACGGGAGATCGTCAGTTGAATACCGTTACCGACTCCATACGCCCGCTGCGGGAATTTGTCATCGGTATGACGCGCGTCGTCGAGCGGCACCCGTCAGAGTCCTTGGCATTACGAGAGGCGCGCTCGCTGCTCTCAGACCTGCTGCGTTCACCGCAGTGGTTGCCCGATGCCTTTGCTCACAGCGCTCCGGGAGCCTACCGCCAGTATCTCCTTTACTGCGATCCTTTCGAGCGGTTCTCGGTCGTGAGTTTCGTATGGGGAGTTGGAGCGAATACGCCGGTCCACAATCACACGGTCTGGGGCCTCGTCGGCATGCTGCAAGGCGCAGAAACGTGCTGTGAATACGAACCGACCGGCGACGCCCGGGTTCAGGTCGGCGCGGGCGAGCACCAACTCGCAGAGGGCATGATCGAGGCCGTTTCCCCCACTCTCGGTGACTGGCACAGGGTGAGTAACGCCCTCGCCGATCGGGAGTCGATCAGCATTCACGTATACGGCGCCAACATAGGCTCGGTTCGCCGGCACATGGTCGACCCCCAGTCGGGACTGATCCGAGATTTCATCTCCGGTTATTCGTCAGCCCAGTTGCCCAACCTCTGGGACCGATCCGCCGAGGCGCGTGGGATGGGGGCGGGCTGAGTCACCAACGGCACAAGCGCTCCGGAAACGTTGCTTCCACGGGACGAATCAGGCCGCTTGGTAGAAATTGTGTGCCGATTTCAACCAAGGATGCTGCAGCGCAATAGAATCGGATCTTAAATGAGCTCAACCTCTCACCAGCGCCTGCCAGCCTTGGTCGTCGCCTCGCTGGGTGTCGTTTTTGGCGACATCGGCACTTCTCCCCTCTATGCCTTCAAGGAGGCCTTCTCGCCCCATGAGGGGCTGGCCGTCACCGAGGCCAACGTGCTCGCCGTTCTGTCCATGATGGTATGGGCGGTCACCCTGGTGGTGTCACTCAAATACATCACCGTGATGCTGCGGTTCGACTATCGCGGCGAGGGAGGCGCGCTCGCTCTGCTCTCAAACGCGCTCACTCTGGCCCGTGGCAGACCCGCGCTCCTTTGGGCGGCGGGTACCCTGGGTATCCTCGCCGCTTCGCTCTTTTACGGCGATGCGATCATCACCCCGGCGATTTCGGTTCTCTCGGCTGTAGAGGGTATCGCGATCGCCGCGCCCGGCCTTGAGCGCGGCATCGTGCCCATCGCACTGGTGATTCTCGTGAGTCTGTTCATGCTGCAGCGGCGGGGAACCGCGCAGGTCGGCGCGCTTTTCGGTCCGATCATGATCGTGTGGTTCCTGACCCTGGCAGTGCTCGGCATCACGAGCATCATGGAAACACCCGGAGTTCTGGCAGCGGTATCGCCCGTGCACGCGATCGGCTTCGCGATCGCTTACCCAGGAACCACTTTCGTCGTCCTGGGTGCGGTCTTCCTCACGCTGACGGGCGCTGAAGCGATGTACGCAGACCTTGGCCATTTTGGCCGGAAACCCATCCGGTTCGGGTGGTTTGCGCTCGTCTTTCCCTGCCTGATGATCAACTATTTCGGTCAGGGTGCGCTCGTGCTGCGCGACCCCGAGGCAGTGCGGAATCCTTTCTTTCTGCTCGCACCCGAGCCGCTTCTGATCCCGATGGTCATTCTCGCCACCATGGCCACGATCATCGCCTCGCAGGCCACCATCTCGGGCGCCTTCTCGGTGACGCAACAGGCCTCGCGGCTCAACTATCTGCCGCGACTTCGGGTTCTCTACACATCAGAAACATCGCAGGGACAGATCTATATCCCGCTGGTCAACTGGATGCTGCTGGTCGCGGTGGTTCTTCTGGTACTGGGCTTTCGCAGTTCGAGCGCGCTCGCATCGGCCTACGGCCTGGCGGTTTCAGGCGACCTCCTCATCGGCAGCCTGCTGCTGACCGTCATCGTTCTGCTGCAGCCCTCGAGAAAAATGAAACTCATCCTGCTTCCCGCCATCGCCGTCTTTGCGGCGCTGGAACTCGCTTTTTTATTGGCCAATGCAACCAAGATCGCAGACGGGGGCTGGTTCCCGCTCGTGGTCGCCCTGGCGATGTTCACCGTCCTGTCAACCTGGCGACGCGGCACCGAAATTGTCCGGGCGCGCAAGGACGCCTCGCCGCGCTCGCGTGGAGATGCTTTCGCCCTCGATCTGTCCGGTATTCACCGGGTTCCCGGCACGGCGGTTTTTTTCAGCTCCGGCCGGCAGGGTCACCCGACCAGTTTTCTGCATAACCTTCGGCACAACCGCGTCGCGCACGAGCAGGTCGTCTTTTTGACCGTCGAGTTCGCTGATCGTCCGCGCGTGCCCGACAGCGAGCGGCTGGAGATAGAACGCGGCGGTAACGGCGTGGTCCGCATCATCGCAACCTTCGGCTATCGCGAAGAGCCAGATGTGATGCGCGTCCTGCAGCTCGCGCGCCGCCGTAGCCTCGACATCGACCCCGCCGACACCTCGTTCTTCACCAGTAAGCCGGTGATCGTTTCCACTTCCCGGCGCGGGCTGCTCGGCTGGCGGCGCTCTCTGTTCGGCTGGCTGCTGCAAAACAGCCCTGGAACGGCGAGTTATTTCGCCCTCCCCCCTAACCGCGTGGTGGAACTGGGCACCCAGGTAGCCGTTTAATCGTTGTGGCGTTCAAGCTTCCAAAAAATTCGCTCTTCGCGGTTCTGCTGCGCTCACCCTGGTGGGTCAGCTTTGCAGTCGCGGGGGCCCTCTCGCTGCTGGCAGTGGTCCTTTTGCCCCAGGCCTACCGCGCGGTCGGGGCCCTGAGCTCCTTTCCCTTTGTGGTCATCGGCGTCATCGCTCTGAGGCGACAGTGGAGCCAGCCCGGCGCGGGTGAGCGCGCGCTCGTGACCGAACGCCTTGGTTCGATGAACTGGGTCGAGTTTGCCCCCCTGGCCCGCGAAGCGCTGGCGGGATCGGATCGTATCGTGCGTAGTTTCGAAGCGGAGTCGGCCGACTTTGAGGTTCACACCCCGACGGGCAGGACGCTTGTGAGCGCGCGCCGCTGGAAATCTGCTCGCCTGGGCGTCGAGGCACTGCGGGACTTAAAACAGACCTGCGAGGGCGCCGGGGCGGCCGCAGCGATCTTTATCTGTCTCGGTGAGGTCTCGGAACCCGCGCAACGGTTTGCGGCCGCCAACGCCATCGAGCTATGGGGTTCAGCCGAACTAGCCGCGCGCCTGCGCGGCAGGTTGCCCAAGCACAACAGCGAAAGTCCCTGAAACCCCACTACTTGAGACGGATCAAACCCTTGGGGCAAACTTAAGGGTTTTCACGGATTTCTATGTTCGTCGCGCCGACCGGCGCGGTACCGAAACCCGCTTAAGTCTCTCTGAGCCGTCAAGTCCGTCAACGCGGCAAGCCGCCGCCAAGGCTGTCTCATGCTGGTCTCCATCGTTCGTATAGCCCTCACGCGGCCTTACACCTTTGTGGTGATGGCTCTGCTACTCCTGATCCTCGGTCCGCTGACCGCGCTTCGAATGCCGACCGATATTTTTCCTGCGATACGGATTCCGGTGATCGCGGTGGCCTTCAGTTATACCGGGCTGCCCCCCGACCAGATGTCCGGAAGGATCTGCTCGCTTTTTCAGCGAGGCATCACCACGACCGTCAACGATATCGAGCACATCGAAGCCAATTCCTATACCGGGATCTGCATCGTCAAGATCTTTTTCCAGCCTGGGATCGACATCTCCATCGCCAACGCACAGGTGACCGCAGCAGCCCAGGTCTCGGTTCGACAGATGCCGCCGAACACGACGCCACCCCTGGTGCTTAACTTCAACGCAGCAACCGTTCCAATCCTGCAACTCGCGCTGGCTGGACAGGGAATGAGCGAGCAGCAGCTGTTTGACGCTGGCGTCAACATGGTTCGACCGCAACTGGTCACCGTTCCCGGTGTCGCAATTCCCTGGCCCTACGGCGGCAAGCAGCGAATCGTTCAGATCGATATCGACCCGGTCGCGCTTCAGTCGCGTGGCCTGTCTGCGCAGGACGTGGCGAACACCCTGTCGGCTCAAAACATCGCGATCCCGGTGGGCTCACAAAAAATCGGTGACTTTGAATACGCGATGCGGCTCAACAATATCGTGACGCATATCCCGGAGCTCAATGATCTTCCGATTCGAAGCGTGGGAGGATCGACCATCTACGTCCGTGATGTCGCCAACGTGCACGATGGCAATGCGCCGCAGACAAGCATCGTGTCGGTCGAGGGGAGTCGTTCGGTACTGCTATCCGTGCTGAAAAACGGCTCTGCTTCGACGCTGGCCATCGTAGCCGGCATCCGAGACAAGCTTGCGCAGATCCGCGGCACGCTGCCGGAACAATTGTCGGTCACCCCCATCAACGATCAGTCGATCTTCGTTCGGGCGGCGGTAACCGGCGTCGCCGTCGAAGGCGTGATCGCGGCCGCGCTCACAAGCCTGATGATCCTTCTGTTCCTGGGGAGTTGGCGTCCGACGATCATTATTGCGACCTCGATCCCGCTGTCCATCATGGGCGCGATCCTCGGTCTGGCCGCGATGGGCGAGACTCTCAACCTTATGACGCTGGGCGGGCTCGCGCTCGCGGTAGGAATTCTGGTTGACGATGCGACAGTCACAATCGAAAACATCAACTGGCACCTTGAACAGGGCAAGGATGTCGAGACCGCCATCATGGACGGCGCCCGGCAAATCGTGACGCCTGCTTTCGTATCCCTGCTTTGCATCTGCATCGTGTTCGTACCCATGTTTTTCCTCGATGGTGTCGCGAAGTTTCTTTTCGTCCCCATGGCGCTCGCGGTGATTTTTGCGATGGTTTCTTCGTTTATCCTGTCCCGTACCCTGGTCAATACGATGGCCAAGTACCTGCTCAAAGCCCATCACCACGGTTCACACGGCGTACTGCTGGAGGCGACCCGGTCTCGCAACCCGCTGGTCTGGTTCCAGCGCGGGTTTGAACGCAGATTCGAGCGCTTTCGTCTGGGCTATCAGTCGCTACTTGGGACTGCGCTGGCCAATCGTAAGAAGTTCGTTGTGGGCTTCATGGCAGCCGTACTCGCATCGTTTGCCCTGGTCCCCAATCTCGGTACCAATTTTTTCCCTGCCGTCGACAATGGCCAGATCCTTATGCACGCTCGTGTGCCGGTCGGCACGCGCGTCGAAGAAACCGCCGTCCGGTTCGCTCGTATCGGCCAGGTAATCAGACAGGTTATTCCCCCCTCGGAAATCGAGGCAATGGTGGATATCATCGGGCTGCCCCCAAGCAGCATCAATCGCGCCTATAACAACACCGGTGTGATCGGCACCCAGGACGGCGACATCCAGATCGC
>CAZZKA010000220.1:0-6278 GCA_964654745.1 uncultured Bordetella sp.
CTTCGAGTTGATGAGGTCGTGGGGCATCAAGTTTTCGGTTTCAGCCTGGCCGAGACGTTCTTTGACGGCGCGCTCGACGCGAACCAAACCGGCGCGGAACTGGTTTTCGGCAAGTTCGCCCACGCAACGCACACGGCGGTTGCCGAGGTGATCGATGTCATCGATCTCGCCCTTACCGTTACGCAGATCAACGAGGATCTTGATCACTGCAAGGATGTCGTCATCGGCGAGCGTCATCGGGCCGACCGACTCCTCGCGACCGACGCGACGGTTGAATTTCATGCGCCCGACCTTGGAGAGGTCGTAGGCATCGGCGCTGTAAAACAGCCGGTTAAAGAGCGCCTCGACGGCTTCCTCGGTGGGCGGCTCCCCCGGCCGCATCATGCGGTAGATGGCAATCCGGGCCGCGGTCTGGTCGGCGGTTTCATCGACCCGCAGAGTCTGGGAGATGTATGGGCCCTGATCGAGATCGTTGGTGAAGATCGTGCGGAACTCACGCACCGAAGCGTCACGCAATTTCTTGAGGAGGTCCTCGGTGATCTCGTCATTGGCACGCGCAACGATCTCTCCCGTCTCGCTGTCGACCGCAGCGTGCGCAAGGGTGCGGCCGATCAAGTAGTCGTCGGGTACCGAGACATGTTTAAGGCCTGCCGCCTCGATATCGCGGATGTGGCGCGCGTTGATGCGCTTGTCCTTGCCAACGATCAGCTTGCCATCGCGGGTGGCGATGTCAAAGCGCGCGATGTCGCCGCGCAGCCGATCGGGCACGAGCTCGAGCTGGGCGCCCTCGCCCATGAGCTTGAAGCTGTCGAAGACAAAAAAGTTCGCGAGGATCTGCTCCGGATTGAGACCAATCGCCTTGAGCAGAATCGTGACCGGCATCTTGCGGCGACGGTCAACGCGGAAATAGAGGATGTCCTTGGGATCAAACTCGAAGTCGAGCCAGGAGCCGCGATAGGGAATGATGCGGGCAGAAAAGAGCAGCTTGCCCGAGCTGTGCGTCTTGCCGCGGTCATGCTCGAAGAACACGCCGGGCGAGCGGTGCAGCTGAGACACGATCACCCGTTCAGTGCCGTTGATGATGAACGAGCCGGTGTCAGTCATGAGCGGCACTTCGCCCATGTAGACCTCCTGCTCCTTGACTTCCTTCACCGTGGGCTTGGCCGCTTCGCGATCCATGATCACCAGGCGCACGCGTGCGCGAAGGGGAGCGCAGAAGGTGAGACCGCGCTGCTGGCATTCCTTCACATCGAAAGCAGAGTTGCCCAGGTTGTACTGAACGAACTCGAGCCTCGCCATCTGGTTGTGCGAAACGATCGGAAAGATCGAAGAGAAGGCCGCCTGCAGCCCCTCATCGTGTCGCTCGAGCGCCGGCACGCCAGACTGCAGGAACCGGTCGTAGGATTCGATCTGCGTGGTCAGCAAGTACGGCACATCAAGCACCACTCGGCGCTTGGCGAAGCTCTTGCGGATACGCTTTTTCTCGGTGAACGAATAGGCTGACGCGTGGGCCATGGGCTCTCCGGGTCGTTTCAGAGGACGGGGCGGGCGCAATCACGCATGCACTTCCGGGCGCGCGCGCGCAATGCGCGCTGGCGACCCGGGTGCATCGTGAAGTGCGAAGAGGCAGACAAGTCGGGTTTCGCTCGTGCTTACTTGAGCTCGACCTTGGCGCCGGCATCCTCAAGCTGCTTTTTGAGCGCTTCGGCGTCGGCCTTGCTGATGCCTTCCTTGACAGGCTTTGGTGCACCGTCGACCAGGTCCTTGGCTTCTTTCAGGCCCAGACCGGTGGCGGCACGAACGACCTTGATCACTTCGACTTTCTTTTCGCCAGCGGCGGCCAGAACGACGGTGAACTCGGTCTTTTCCTCGGCAGCCGGTGCAGCAGCGCCCGCGGCGGCGGGAGCAGCAACTGCAACTGCTGCTGCTGCAGCGGACACGCCGAACTTTTCTTCCATCATCTTGATGAGTTCGGACAGATCGAGCACCGACATGCTGCCGATTGCATCGAGGATTTCATTCTTGCTCATTGCCATGATTCTTTACTCCGTATGAACGATAGGTTGCAGTGTCTGGATAGATAACGGTGTGCGTCGCTTATGCGGCGGCCTTCTCGCGCTCGTCGCGAACGGCGGCAACGGTGCGCACGAACTTGCCGGGCACTTCGTTGAGCGTGCGGACGAACTTCGCGATCGGTGCCTGCATGGTGCCGAGCAAAGTCGCCAGAAGCTCTTCCCGGCTGGGCATGGTGGCGAGCGCCTTGGCCCCCTGTGCGTCAAGCACAGTATTGGCCAAGGCTCCTGCCTTGAGCACCAGCTTTTCATTGCTTTTGGCGAAATCGTTAAGCACGCGGGCAGCAGCGACTGGATCGTTCGACATGCCGTAGATGAGCGGACCGGCCAGGTGGCTGGTCAGCCCTTCGAACGGCGTGCCGGCGATCGCACGTCTGGCCAGCGTGTTCTTGAGAACACGCAGGTAGACGCCCGACTCACGCGCCTTGCGACGCAGAGCCGTCATCGCCCCGACTTCCAGACCACGGTATTCGGCCACGACGATCACGGAGGCCTTTGCCACTTCGGCAGCGACATCCGAGACCACGACGGCCTTGTCTTCTCTATTGAGAGCCACGGTCTTCCCCTGGTTGATGAAGCTTGCCGACCGGCCACTGCACCGACGCGCCTTTGCGCGACCGAACTGCGACCCGACGGGTTTGCCCCGTTTCTACACGGCGACCGACCGGGGAAAGCGCGTCAAACCAGATTGTTGCGACCGGTTCGTTCACGTTGATCCTCGCTTCGGGGGCGCCATCTGCGCAGGGACCTTGCGGAATTAAAGACCAGCCGAAACGTCCGGATGGTCACCCTGCGGTCTTTGACAACCCGCCGACCGGCCTGGCGAGCTTCCCGGCGTTCCGGGAAGACTGCCTGACCGGGCCGGCGGCCCAAAGTTCTTTACATGCCTCGTTACGGACCCGCCCAACACGCCACAGGCGTGCTGCGCGAACCCTGGTTGTCTTCAGGCGGCCGCAGCGGCCGAGAAAGAAGCCGGGTCGACGCGAACACCGACGCCCATCGTGCTCGAGACAGCTACCTTGCGCAGGTAAATGCCTTTGGCATTCGAGGGGCGCGCGCGATTGAGCGCATCGATGAGGGCCTTGATATTGGTCTCAAGCTGTTCGGCTCCGAACGATGCCCGGCCGATCGTGGCGTGCACGATGCCCGCCTTGTCGGTCCGGTACTGAACCTGACCAGCTTTGGCATTACGCACAGCGCCTGCGACATCCGGCGTCACCGTGCCGACCCGCGGGTTGGGCATCAGTCCGCGCGGGCCAAGAATCTGACCCAGACCGCCGACCACGCGCATCGCATCAGGCGAGGCGATTGCAACATCGAAGTTGATATTGCCGGCCTTGACCTGTTCGGCAAGATCTTCCATGCCGACGATGTCTGCACCGGCGGCACGTGCCTCGTCGGCCTTGGCGCCTTGGGTAAAGACTGCCACGCGAACGGTCTTGCCGGTGCCCGCAGGCAACACCACCGAACCACGAACGACCTGATCGGATTTTTTGGCATCAACGCCCAATTGGACGGCCACGTCGATCGACTCATCGAATTTGGCGGTCGCGCACTGCTTGACGAGCGAAAGCGCGTCGCCCAGGCCGTAGGCTTTTTGCGAATCGACCTGCTCGCGCAGCTTGCGGGTGCGTTTGCTCAGTTTTGCCATGTTCAGACTCCTTCGACCGTGATGCCGATACTGCGCGCCGATCCTGCGATCGTGCGTACGGCGGCGTCGAGATCGGCCGCGGTGAGGTCAGGCATCTTGGCCTTGGCGATTTCCTCAGCCTGCTTGCGGGTGATTGAACCCACTTTATCGGTGTGGGGGCGCGCTGAACCCTTGTCGATCTTGGCCGCCTTCTTGATGAGAATGGTCGCCGGCGGCGTTTTCATCACGAAGGTGAAGCTCTTGTCGGCGTACGCAGTGATCACCACCGGAATCGGCAGGCCCGGTTCCATGCCCTGAGTCTGGGCATTAAAAGCCTTGCAGAATTCCATGATGTTCAGGCCGCGCTGGCCTAGCGCCGGACCGATCGGGGGCGCGGGGTTGGCCTTACCTGCAGGCACCTGCAGTTTTACAAAGCCTACGATCTTCTTCGCCATGAGGCGTCTCCTGATTTGAGTTCAAACGCGCTTTCGACCACCGGGTCACAAACCCGACCGACTACTTGCGCTCCTCGCTGCTTCCTCCGGCCTGCGCCGGCGAAAGTCTTTGCCCCGCTCTCGCAAGGCTGTAACGCAATACTTGACCTGCAAACTGCCGTCAGACCTTTTCGACCTGACCGAATTCGAGTTCGACTGGCGTGGCGCGACCAAAGATGGTCACCGACACCCGCAGACGACTCTTGTCGTAATTGACTTCCTCGACATTGCCGTTGAAGTCGGTAAACGGGCCTTCTTTGACGCGCACCATCTCGCCCACCTCGAACAGCGTCTTGGGCTTGGGCTTTTCAACGCCCTCCTGCATCTGGGCCATGATCTTTTCGACCTCCTTCTCGGAGATCGGCGAGGGGCGGTTGCCCGCGCCTCCGACAAAACCTGTCACCTTGTTGGTGTGCTTGACCAGATGCCAGGTGTCATCATCAAGCACCATCTCGACCAGGACGTAGCCCGGGAAAAAACGGCGTTCGGTGATCGTGCGCTGTCCGTTGCGCATCTCCACCACCTCTTCGGTGGGCACGAGAATGCGACCGAACTTGTCAGCCATGCCGGAGCGGTCAACCCGTTCCTGCAGGGCGCGAGCCACGCTTTTTTCCATGCCGGAATAGGCGTGAACGACATACCAGCGCTTGGACATTTATTTCTTCCAGCCGAGCAGCAGATCGTAGAGCACCCACTCGAGCGTCTTATCGACCAACCAGAGAAAGAGTGCCATCACGACCACGAAGGCAAACACCGTGAGAGTCATCTGGACCGTTTCTTTGCGGGTGGGCCATACCACCCGTTGAGTCTCGGCCCAGGAGTCCTTGGCGAACGCGAAAAACCGCTGCCCCGGACCCGAAAACCATGCTATCCCTGCGCCCGCAACGAGTCCTGCGAGAACCGAGGCCACACGCAACACCGTGGGCTGCTCGCCAAGCATGTAAAAACCCACCAGGCCTGCGAGCACCGCAAGCACGGCAAGCGCCACCTTGATGCGGTCAGCGGCGCTGGATACGGTTTCGACGTTGGTTTGCGACATTTCAGATGGTGCCTTGGGTCGGGTTGGCAGGGGCAGAGGGGATCGAACCCCCAACCTTCGGTTTTGGAGACCGACGCTCTGCCAGTTGAGCTATGCCCCTGTACCGACCTGATTTCGCGTCGGCGGGAGACCCTCTGGGGGGTAACCGCGCCGGCCGCGAAGGCTTGGCCCTTTATTCGATGACCTTGGCCACCACACCGGCCCCCACCGTGCGACCGCCCTCGCGGATCGCAAAGCGCAGACCCTGCTCCATCGCAATCGGGGCGATCAAGGCCACCGTCATCTTCACATTGTCCCCAGGCATCACCATCTCCACACCCGAGGGCAAATCCACCGACCCCGTCACATCCGTCGTGCGGAAGTAAAACTGCGGCCGATACCCATTAGAAAACGGCGTGTGACGACCACCCTCCTCCTTCGAGAGCACATACACCTCCGCCTCAAACTTCGTGTGCGGCGTGATCGACGCTGGCTTGGCCAACACCTGACCCCGCTCAACCTCCTCGCGCTTGGTGCCTCGCAGCAACACCCCGACGTTGTCGCCCGCCTGACCCTGGTCCAGCAACTTCCTGAACATCTCCACGCCCGTACACGTCGTCTTGGTCGTCGCCTTGATCCCCACTATCTCGATCTCGTCGCCAACCTTCACAATCCCGCGCTCAATGCGCCCCGTCACCACCGTGCCTCGACCCGATATCGAGAACACATCCTCGATCGGCATCAAAAACGCCCCGTCAATGGCTCGCTCAGGCGTCGGAATGTAGCTGTCCAGCGCTTCGGCCAACTTCATGATCGCCGCCTCGCCCAACTCACCCTTGTCGCCCTCCAGCGCCTTCAACGCCGATCCCTTCACAATCGGAATGTCATCGCCCGGAAACTCATACTTCGACAACAGCTCCCGAACCTCCATCTCCACCAACTCCAGCAGCTCCGCATCATCAACCATGTCGCACTTGTTCATGAACACAATGATGTACGGAACCCCCACCTGACGCGCCAACAATATGTGCTCGCGCGTCTGCGGCATCGGGCCGTCGGCCGCC
>CAZZKA010000221.1:0-6256 GCA_964654745.1 uncultured Bordetella sp.
AGTCGCGCGAAGATCGAGATCAGCGAGGAGCCGAAGGCGAGACCGATCAGGGGCTTGATGACATGATGCAGGTCGGTGATCTTGCCCGCACTGCTCACGAGAAACCAGTAGTAGCCGGCGACCCCGAGAAGGCCCAGTCCCACTACCAGCATGCCGGTGATGGCGCCGCCGCGGAAGGCTACCGCGAGCGCTTCGTTGAGACCGATCGTGGCTGCCTGCGCGGTGCGCACGTTGGCCCTGACCGACACATTCATGCCGATGTAGCCCGCCACGCCCGACAGGATCGCGCCAATCGCGAAGCCCGCAGCGGTCAACATGCCAAGTCCCGGGATGATCGCGATGATGATGAACAGGATCACGCCGACGATGCCGATGGTCCGGTACTGGCGATTGAGATAAGCCTGGGCACCTTGCTGAATCGCCGCGCCGATTTCCTGCATGCGCGCATTGCCGGCGTCGAGTCCCAGAATCCAGCGGCTCGAGACGATGCCGTACAGCACCGCGACGACGCCGCAGGCCAAAGCGAGCCAAAGACCCGCAGTGGATGCAGTCATGATCCTTCCTCCGATGTCACGTTTGTTTTGAGTAAAGCCGCGAGATTCTACACTCGCGGCGCCGGGCAGCGGCTCGCCGTCAGTTGCCCAGAGCCTGGAGCGCGCGGGCGGTGATCTCGTCGACCGGACCCAGCCCGGCGATGGACCGGTATTTCGGCGCGCCGGTTTGTCCGCTCGCGGCCCATTTGCCGTAGTAATCGACCAATTGTTTGGTCTGGGAGTGATAAACCGCCAGACGCTTGCGGACGGTCTCTTCCTTGTCGTCGTCGCGCTGTACGAGGTCTTCGCCCGTCTGGTCGTCCTTGCCGGCCACTTTTGGCGGGTTGAACTTGACGTGATACGTCCGGCCGCTGGCCGTGTGGACGCGTCGCCCGCTCATGCGGTCGACGATTTCGGAATCCGGTACGTCGATTTCGAGGACATAGTCAATCCCCACGCCGGCCTGCTTCATTGCCTCGGCCTGGGGAATCGTCCTGGGGAAACCGTCGAACAGGTATCCCGCCGCGCAGTCCGGTTGGGCGAGTCGGTCGCGCACGAGGCCGATGATGATGTCGTCGGACACGAGACCGCCCGAGTCCATGACTTTTTTTGCGGCGAGCCCCAAGGGAGTCCCCGCTTTGACCGCCGCGCGGAGCATGTCGCCGGTCGAAATCTGGGGAATGCCGAACCGGCGTGTAAGAAAGGCAGCCTGGGTGCCTTTGCCCGCGCCGGGGGCGCCGAGGAGAATCAGCCGCATGGGGAATTCCCGAAAAAGGGTGTGATCGAGCGTAACTTCAAAGCGAGCGCTTGGTCAATTTGCACTGCGGCGTGACCAGAGTTCTCGCACGCGCTCCAGGTCGGCGGGGGTATCAACGCCGGTCGGCGGGGCGGACTCTGAGATGTGCAGGGCGATCCGATAGCCATGCCACAGCGCGCGCAGCTGCTCGAGCGACTCGAGCAGTTCAATCGGGGCCGGTGCCAGTGATGGGAAAACGCTCAGGAACTCGGCGCGGTATGCATAGAGACCGATGTGCCTGAGCGGCAACTGGGCGGAGCTCAACCGCGCTGAAATCGTGGTCTCGCTCGGCCCCGCATCGCGCTCGAAGGGAATCGGTGAGCGCGAAAAGTAAAGGGCGCGGCCCGCCTGGTCGCCCACCACCTTCACGATGTTGGGATTGCACCACTCTTCGAGGCTGCTGATCGGATGGGCAGCGGTTGCCATTGCGCAGTCCCGTGAGCCGGCGAGGGTGCCAGCCACCGCCGCGATCAGCGAGGGGGGAATGAGCGGCTCATCGCCCTGGACATTGACGACCACCTCGGAGTTTGCGAGGCCCAGATGTTGCGCGGCCTCGGCGAGGCGGTCGGTTCCCGACACATGGTCAGGGCGGGTGAGTACGGCGGCGAAGCCCGCGTTGCGCACCGCAGCGGCTATAGTTTCGGAGTCCGTTGCGACGGCGACCAGGCGCGCGCCTGAAGCCCTGGCCTGTTCAGCCACCCGGACCACCATGGGGCATCCGCCGATGTCAGCGAGCGGTTTGTCCGGAAGCCGAGTCGAGGCCAGGCGTGCCGGGATGAGTGCGACAAATCCCGGGTTCACGCGTTTGCCAGGCCGGGGTGCTGTGCCCCCCGGGATCGGTCAGGCGCCGACTTCTGCATCGTCGAGCCGCCGCGCATCATCGACCAGCATGCGCGGAATGCCGTCTGCGACAGGGAATGCCAGGCGGTCGGCTGGGCAGATCAGCTCGGCTTCGGCACCGGAGGGTGCCGCAGTCCGATCGATCCGCTCATGGCGAAGCGGGCCCTTGCAGATAGGGCACACCAGAATTTCAAGCAGTCGATGATCCACGCAGAGCCTCAATGAGCCAGTCTATGAAGGCGGGATCCAGGTCGGCAGCAACCTCAAGTACCCAGCACCGCGAATCCGCCACATGCGCGCATTTTACGGCGTCCTTGCCGGTCATCACGATGACGTCGGCTTCAATCGCCCGCAGGGCTTGCACATCAAGCGGCGCGTGGTCTCCCAACGCGACGGTGCGAACCGGGTGGATGCCCAGTACCTGCAGCATGTCGAAAAAGCGCTCGGGATGCCCGATACCCGCCACAGCAGCCACGGTTTTACCCGTCATCGACGCCGCAAATTCGGTCAACCCGAATCCCGGGCTCGCCGAGGGTCTTGCCTGAGATCCCGATGGCAGCCCGGACATGGCCCGAGCAGACGGCTCGGTTGGCTGACTGCTCGCCGCGGTTGCCGCCTTGGTTGGAGCATCGTGATCCGCGGTACCTTCCCCGGCGCCGGGCTTTGCCAGGCGCGTGAAGCCGACAGGAGCGACGCTGAAGCGAAAGCATCTGCCCGCGCCCTCGGGCGCGTGAGCCCCGTCGTTCAGCAGGACCGCATCCATCTGCGCGAGGTGCTCGATCGGCTCGCGAAGCGGTCCGGCCGGCAGCAGACGGCCGTTACCCACTCCGCGACGATCGAAGACAGCGACCTCCAGGGTTCTTGGCAGATGGGGATGCTGTAACCCGTCGTCGGCGATCACAACATCGATGTCGGGTCGAGCCCTGAGCAACGCCGCCATGGCGTGCGCCCGGTTCGCGCCTGCTGCTACGGGACAATTGACCGAGCGGGCGAGCAGGAGTGCTTCGTCGCCGTGCTCGGCCGCCGATCCGGTTGCAGGAACAATGCGCGCATCGTTACGATGCGCGCGATAACCGCGACAAACAATGCCCGGCCGCAGACCGCGCTGCCGCAGCGCCTGCGCCAGCGCGATCACCAGAGGCGTCTTGCCAGCGCCACCGGCGATCAGGTTACCCACCACCAGGACGGGCGGTTGCGGCGGCGGCAGCGACCGGATCTTTTCGCGTCTGGCGGCACTTGCTTTTCGAACTATCCAGGCCAGGGGCGATAGCAGGCCCGCGACGAGCTGCTCGATCGGCCCGTTTCCGAACCAAACCCGCAGCAGAAAGCGTTCGAGGGCCGCCCTCATGACCCGAACTGCTGGCGCAGCCGGCCGTGCTCTAGAGCTGCCCTCGCCGGGCGCGAGGTTTGGGCGGGAATTGGCATGGAAATGAAGGCGGACCGCCTCATTGTCAGGGTGCCGGGCGGGCGGCGGCAAGCCGGCCGCTGGGAAGTGGTCCGCAGATGTGGAAAACTATGTGCACAACCAAGGCTGTCAATCCCGGACCAACCCTGTTGTTTCGGATGAAAGCACCACCTCTCCTCGTAGAAAAAATTTTTTTCTTTTAAAATCAGATAGTTAAATGCCCCTCCTGGGAAGTCAAAAACATTACGGGCGAAATCCAGTCTACGCGGGGCTTTGTGGATAGGTTCGCTCCGGAAAGCCCCGCCAAGTCTCGCTCTGCGATCGCGGAGCCAGGTTTTACGCGGGAAATCTTGACGGTTGGCCAACTCAACCGCGCAATCGCTGGGCTTTTGGAGCGCAGCCTTCCCCTGGTCTGGGTTGGCGGCGAATTGTCCAACCTCACCCGCGCCGCGAGTGGGCACTGGTATTTCTCGCTCAAGGACGCGAGCGCACAGGTGCGGGCGGTCATGTTCCGGGGGCGGGCTCAGAGCCTCGCTTTCACGCCGCGCGAGGGCGACCGTGTAGAAGTCCGGGCGCTAGCCAGTCTCTATGAGCCTCGAGGCGATTTCCAGCTCAACGTCGAGGTGATGCGCCGGGCCGGCGCGGGCGACCTGCACCAACGATTTCTGGAACTCAAGGCCAAGCTCCAGGCTGAGGGCCTCTTTGAAGCTGAACGCAAGCGTACGCCTGCGCGACTGCCAAATCGTATCGGGGTTATCACGTCGCCTCAGGCAGCAGCGCTGCGCGATGTGCTCACTACCCTGCGACGGCGAGCCCCGCAGATTCCGGTCGTGCTTTACCCCGCACCGGTACAGGGCGTCGACGCCCCCGCGGGGTTGCGTCAGGCACTCGCCAAAGCGGTGAGCCGCGCGGAGTGCGAAGTGCTGTTGCTCGTCCGCGGAGGCGGATCGATCGAAGACCTGTGGGCTTTCAATGATGAGGCGCTCGCCCGCGCGATTGCCGATTGCCCGGTCCCGGTGATTTCCGGGGTTGGCCACGAGACCGATTTCACATTGGTCGATTTCGTATCAGATGTGCGGGCGCCGACCCCCACGGCCGCAGCGGAATTCGCCGCGGCCGACCGGGAGGAACTGCTCACCTCGGTGCGCGCGCTCGCATCACGTACATCCGGCGCCTTGAGCAATGCCGCCGACAGGGCCGAGCAGAGGCTGGACCTCGCCGTAGCAAGGCTGAGACCGCCGTCGGTCCAGTGGCGCGAGCGCGCGCATCGGCTTGCCCTGTGCGAGGGCCGGCTCGGCGTCGCGCTGCGCGCTCTGATGTCGGCGCGGCTCGCGCGCCTTGCGCAACAGGAGGCAAAGCTCAGACCGCCCCGGCTCAATACGTCGTCGTTGCGTCTGCAATCGGTTTGTGCGCGGTTGACGCAGTCCGCGCGAACCCTCTCTCAGGAGCGGGAAGCGCGTGTGCGCGAGCTGGGCGGCGCGCTTGAACTCGTCAGTCCCCTCGCAGTGCTCGCGAGGGGCTACGCGATCGTTGCCGACACATCGGGCCGTGTTCTGCGCGATGGGTCCGGAATCATCCCTGGCAGTGCGTTGCACATTCGATTGCACGAGGACGAACTCGACGCGAGTGTGCTCGCAATTCGTAAACAGGGGGGGGCGGTGGGCGCAGAAGGCGGCGCGGCTGCTTCGCCCTCGGCAGCGGCGAAGTTCCCCGAGCACGCCCTACCCTCGGCACCGGCGAAATTCCCCTCGCCCGCCGCACCTGCTGCGCGGGACCCGCGTTCGCCGGGTACGACGGCTGACAGCGGATAGCCGACGGACGATGGCTGGCAGGCGATAGGCCGCCTCCGTGACACGGTCCGCATTGAGGTGCGCCTGCTTTGGGCCTAGAATCCGCAACCCGGCGTTTTGATTTGATTCACACGGTCGCTGCCCGTTAAGCGCGCGCCGTGATCAACGTGGCGCCGCTCGATCAACCAAGAGGATCACGACGATGGAACATACCCTGCCGGCACTGCCATTTGCCCCCGACGCGCTCGCGCCCCACATGTCCAAAGAGACTTTCGAGTATCACCACGGCAAGCACCATCAGGCTTACGTGACCAACCTCAACAACCTCATCAAGGGAACTGAGTTTGAGTCCATGGGTCTGGTCGACATCGTGCGCAAGTCGAGCGGTGGCATTTTCAACAACGCTGCACAGGTCTGGAACCACACGTTTTTCTGGAACTGTTTGAAGCCTGGCGGCGGCGGTGAGCCGACCGGTGCGCTGGCAGCTGCCATCAACGCCAAGTGGGGCTCTTACGCTGCGTTCAAGGAGGCGTTTACCAAGAGCGCGGTGGGCAACTTCGGTTCGAGCTGGACCTGGCTGGTACGCAAGGCCGACGGTACGGTCGATATCGTGAATACGAGCAATGCCGCGACGCCGCTCACCACGGGCGACAAGCCGCTGCTTACGATCGACTTGTGGGAACACGCCTACTATGTCGACTACCGTAACGCGCGGCCCAAGTTTGTCGAGACCTTCCTCAACAGTCTGGTCAACTGGAACTTCGCAGCGAGCAATTTCGCCTGAGGCCGCAGCCGGGCTTGCTCGGATTGCGCGTAGCTTAGGGCCCGGGCGGGGAACTGGCCTGGCGGATGGCACGTCAGGAGGTTCCGCGCTCAGCGGTTCCATCGATCG
>CAZZKA010000222.1:0-6233 GCA_964654745.1 uncultured Bordetella sp.
ACCCTCGATCCGGGTTTTGCCCAGATGCTCCCTTAGCAGGGGAGTGCCTTCGACCTCTCGGCCACGTCTCCTGGCTTCGATAACATTCGCTCTCGATGCCGGCTCAGCTTGCATTCTAACCCGCCTCAGGCTGCCGCGGGTTGGTCCAGTTCGAATGCCTTGTGGAGCGCACGCACCGCGAGCTCCATGTATTTGTCTTCGATGACCACCGAAATCTTGATTTCAGAGGTGGAAATCATCTGGATATTGATGCCTTCCTGCGAGAGCGTCCGGAACATCAGGCTGGCAATCCCCACATGCGAGCGCATGCCGATCCCCACCACCGACACCTTGGCGATCTTGGGGTCGCCCACGAGCCCGCCAGCCTGGATCTTGCTCGCGACCGAATCCTGCAACACCGCCATCGCCTTCTGATATTCATTGCGGTGTACGGTGAAGGAAAAATCGGTGTTGCCGTTGACACTCGCGTTCTGAATGATCATGTCGACGTCGATGTTGGCCTCGGCCACAGGCCCCAGGATCTGATAGGCGATCCCCGGCCGATCGGGCACATTGGTGATCGTGATCTTGGCTTCGTCGCGATTGAACGCGATCCCGGAAATGACCGCCTTCTCCATCTGTTCGTCTTCCTCAAATGTGATGAGCGTGCCCGACTCGGCCTCGGTGGCGAGATCGATATCGGGCGACGTGAGACTCGACAACACACGCGTCTTGACGCGGTATTTGCCCGCAAACTCCACCGAGCGAATCTGCAGCACCTTCGAGCCCAGGCTCGCCATCTCGAGCATCTCTTCGAAAGTGATTTTCGCAAGGCGACGCGCCTCTGGCACGATGCGTGGATCGGTGGTGTAGACCCCATCCACATCGGTGTAGATCAGGCACTCTTCGGCCTGTAGTGCGGCAGCCACCGCCACTGCCGAGGTGTCAGCCCCCCCGCGCCCCAGCGTCGTCATGTTTCCTTCTCCATCCGCGCCCTGAAAACCAGTGATCACCACCACCCGCCCGGCCGCCAGATCTGCGCGAACGCGCGCGTCATCAATCGACTCGATCCGCGCTTTGGTGAAAGCGCTGTCCGTGCGCACCGGCACCTGCCAGCCCGCATAGCTCACCGCCGGCACTCCGATCGCCTGCAAGGCCATTGCCAGCAGCCCCACCGACACCTGCTCGCCGGTCGAGGCGATCATGTCGAGTTCACGCGGATCGGGTTGGGGCTGGATTTCTTTTGCAAGCGCAATCAGGCGGTTGGTCTCGCCGGACATGGCCGAAGGCACAACCACCATCTGGTGGCCTGCCTCATGCCATTTGGCAACGCGCGCCGCGACATTTTTGATGCGCTCGATCGAGCCCATCGACGTGCCGCCGTATTTGTGAACGATTAAAGCCATGTTGATGCGGCCCAAACGACCGCGAGCCAAGTCAGAAAATTGTCAGGACAAGGAGTGTTTCAGCCAACCGAACTTTACGTTGCCGTTACTCGACAGGTGGCTGCCGATAAAACCTTCAAGTATAAGCGATTTCCCACTCTCGCCTGGGGTCCTGGGGGTCGATCGCCTCGACGCGTACGGCGACGCCGGGCCCGTCCTCGTCACGCAACTCGATCCCCCGGTCGGTAACCCCAAATCCGGGGATGCCGATCACTTCGCCAGCCACCGCCAACGCAGGAATCCAGGGGCGCAGCCAAGGTGGCGTACCAGCCAGCTGCCAATGTTTTCGGACGGGACGCGACATTGCGCCCGGGTCGCTTCGCAGCCGCAACGCCGACTCGGGCGCGGCCACACTGACCGGCCCAGCCTCGAGCCGGGCGCGCGACACCACCCATTGCGCAGGCGCGCTCGCCTGGCTTGTACGATCACTAAAACAAATCGCAAGCCCCCAGGGCCTGAGCTCGATCCGCTCCTCGCCGCGCCATCTGACCGACATCGGCGCGGGCGGCTCGGAACCCGGACCGGGTAACGCGCCAGGACCAAACGCCTGCAGGCGCCTGCGATACCGCACCACCGACCATTGCTCCGAGCGCCACAGGGCGTGTGCCGAGCGCGATTCGAAACTCTGCGTAAGCAGCGCTGCCAGCCTCGCCTGTGAGGGGGGCGGAGCGCCAAGTTCAGCCAGCCAGTGGCGCAACGCATTGGCACGACGAGCTGGGCTCAGGCACACCAGTTTCGCGAGGTCCAGGCAATACGACCCGGATAAGCGCGCCTTTTCGAGATCGCCTCTGGCGACCTCGGACACTACCTCGACAGCCTCGGCGAGCAACGCTGCACTTCGGCCGACATTGGCAACAAACGAAGGCGCGACTTCTCCTAGTGCCGGCATGACCTTGGTACGCAGCCCCACCCGCAGCCATCTGGCCTCCGCGTTCATCGGATCATCGATGACGGCAAGCGCATGACGCGCTGCATACGCCTCAATCTCCGCGCGGCGCCTACGCAAAAAGGGACGCAGCAACGGCACGCCATCTCGCTGCGAGGCCGCCTCGATCCCGAGCAATCCCCGGGGTCCGCTGCCTCTTGATAGCCGGATCAAGAGCGTCTCGGCCTGATCATCGGCGTGGTGCGCGGTAACAAGCGCCTGTGCCTGCGTCTCTCGAACGCAATCGATAAGCGCCGCATAGCGTTGATCGCGGGCCCAAGCCTCGACCGAGTCGCCCCGCGCAGGAGCGCCCTGCAAGCGCTTGATCACGTACGGTACGCCAAGCCGCTCTGCCTGAGCCCTGCAATGATCGGCGAACGCGTCGGCAGCCGTCTGCAGGCCGTGGTGAACATGGCAGGCGATAAGGTCTCGGCCAAGGACTGCGCACGCGTGGAGCAATACGACGGAATCGACTCCGCCGCTAAAGGCGATCACCAGGCGCGCATCGCGGGGAAGGCAGGAAAGCGCCTGAACCAGAGACGCGGCGAGAGGATCGCCCGCCCGGTGTTCAGCTCTGGCCAATTTCCTTGAACTTGCCGTAGGCCATGATGCGCTCATGTCGCTGACGCAGTAGCGACTTGAGATCAAGCGATTGCAACTGCCGCAGCGCATCGGAAATGGCACGACGGAGAAGTTGCGCCATGTGTTGGGGATCGCGATGGGCCCCGCCCAAGGGCTCGCTAACGATGCGGTCAATCAGACCGAGCGCCTTGAGACGGTGCGCGGTGATGCCCAACGTCTCGGCAGCATCGGGCGCTTTTTCTGCACTCTTCCAGAGGATCGCGGCACAGCCCTCAGGAGAGATCACAGAGTACACCGAATACTGAAGCATCAACACCGTGTCACCCACTGCGATGGCCAGTGCGCCGCCCGACCCACCCTCACCGATAATCGTCGTGATGATGGGCACGCGAAGCGAAGCCATCTCGATGAGATTGCGGCCGATCGCCTCGGATTGGTTGCGCTCTTCGGCGCCGATACCCGGAAACGCACCTGGCGTGTCGACGAACGTGAGGACGGGGATATCGAATTTTTCGGCAAGCTTCATCAGTCGAAGCGCCTTACGATAGCCCTCCGGTCTGGGCATCCCGAAGTTGCGGTAGCCGCGCTCCTTGGTGTCCCTGCCCTTCTGATGACCGATCACCATCACCGGCTGGCCATTGAATCGCGCGAGCCCGCCCACGATCGCCGGATCGTCACCGAACGTGCGGTCGCCATGAAGCTCGTGAAAGTCCGTGCAAAGCGCGGAGATATAGTCGAGGGTGTAGGGCCGCTGCGGGTGACGCGCGACCATCGCCACCTGCCAGGGGGTGAGTTTGGCGTAAGTGTCCTTGAGTAGCGACTGGCTTTTTTTGCGCAGCTGATCGACTTCGTCTGCGATGTCGATCGCAGACTCCTCCTGAGCGAAGCGCAAGGCCTCGATCTTTTGCTCAAGATCGGCGATCGACGCCTCGAAATCGAGAAAAGTCGTCTTCATCAGATCAGTACTCCACCGGCAACGGATCGAGACTGCGCCACAGATACCAGGTGGCGACAGTGCGCCAGGGTCGCCACCGCTTGCCAAACTCCAGCGCCTCGGCCCGGCTCGCCTTGGCGCCATCACCGTACGCCACCCCGATCCCACGCAAGAGTCCGATGTCATCAACCGGGAACACATCAGGACGAAGCAGATTAAAGATCAGAAACATCTCGGCTGTCCAGCGCCCGATACCCCTGACCGCGGTGAGCTCCTCGATGATCGTCTCGTCGTCAAGCGCAGGCCAGCGGGAGGGGTCGACCTGCCGGCGTACAAAATGCCCGGCCAGATCGCGAATGTATTCGGCCTTTCGCTCAGACAACCCGCAACCGCGAAGCGTATTGACCCGCATCCTCGACACCCGCAGGGGCTCGACTGAACCAGCTGTCCTGCTGAAACGGTCCCATACTGACTGCGCCGCTTTGACCGAAATTTGCTGCCCCACGACCGAGCGCGCGAGCGTAACGAAAGGGTCACCCCGCGACAGCAGATGCACCGGTCCGGCCGCGGCGATGATGCGGCCCATTACCCGGTCGGCGCGAGACAGGTCCGAGCAGGCCTGGTCCCAGTAGACTGGCTTCAAAGGGTTGGGTTTGCTCAAAGAAAGGCCTGGCCCATCAGGCACGGCGCCAGGTGGTACCGGCGGGCGTATCCTCGAGAACAATCCCGTCGGCGGCGAGTTCGCTCCGGATCCGGTCGGCGTCCTGGAAGCGCTTGGACTTTTTGGCAGCGCTACGTTGAGCGATGAGCGCTTCGATCCGAGACGATTCGTCTGGCGATTCGACGCCCGCCACCTCGCTGCCTGACAGTCCTCCGCGCCGTACAGCCTGCGGGGCACGATCGAGCAACCCCAGTAGCGAGGCCAGCGAGCGCAGGCGCTCCCGCGCGCCGACCACACCGCGATTGGCCTCAGCCGCGAGTTCGAACAGGACCGAGATCGCGATGGGGGTATTGAAATCATCATCCATCGCAGCGCGAAAACGCGTGGCGAAGGAATCGCCCCAGTCCACAGCGCCGACCGGTAATGGCTCGGCGCCCTCGCCCAATGCGCCGTAGAGGCGCAGCAGCGACTGCCGCGCGTCCTCCAGATGAGCATCGGAGTAGTTGAGCGGACTGCGGTAATGCGCGCGCAGTATGAAAAGCCGAATGACTTCGGCATCGAATTTTTTCAAGACCTCGCGGATGGTGAAAAAGTTGCCCAGCGACTTGGACATCTTTTCGTCATCAACCCTCACAAAACCGTTATGCATCCAGTACCGCACGAACTGACAATCGAGTGCGCCTTCGCTTTGGGCGATCTCGTTTTCATGATGAGGAAATTGAAGGTCCGCACCACCACCGTGGATATCAATCGTGTTACCGAGCAGGCTCGTCGCCATCGCGGAGCACTCGATATGCCATCCGGGCCGGCCTTCACCATGACGCGAAGGCCAACGGGCCTCTTTCGGCTCGTCGGGTTTGCCCGCCTTCCAGAGCACGAAATCAAGCGGATCCTGTTTCGCGCTGTCGACGGCAACACGTTCACCTGCCCGCAGATCATCCAGCGATTTACCGGACAGGCGACCATATCGGTCAAATCGGCGCACTGAAAAATTCACATCACCATCCGCGGCCCGATAAGCCAGCCCCTTGCCCTCGAGCAGCTCAATGAGGCCCAGCATCTGGGGCACGTAATCGGTCGCGCGCGGCTCATGGTCCGGGCGCTCCACTCCGAGCGCGTCGGCATCCTGATGCATCGCCGAGATGAAGCGACCGGTCAACTCGCCAATGGTTTCGTTGTTATCGACGGCGCGGCGGATGATCTTGTCATCGATGTCGGTGATATTGCGCACATAGGTGACTTCAAACCCGCTCGCGCGCAACCATCGTTGAACGGCATCAAAGACCACCATCACGCGCGCGTGGCCAACGTGGCAAAAATCGTAGACCGTCATGCCGCAGACGTACATGCGAACCCGGCCGGGTTCGATCGGCACAAAGTCTTCTTTGGCGCGGCTGAGAGTATTGAAGACGCGAAGCATGGACGAGATCCGTCAGAGCTGCGCCGGATCGCAGGCGGCGCGGAGCCGAAATACAGCCCCTGGTCACACAAAAGCTAGAATCCGGATATGCGTCTCAGTATAGCACCGCCCCCCCTCCGAACCCCGTCCGGGTCGCGACTCGCTGTCCGCCTGTTGGGCGTGCCGTTGCTCGCATTCACCGCGCTCGCATGGGTCCATTCGTCGGATGCCAATGCGCAGGCGCCTGCCTCGCAAACACCGACGGCACGCCCCTCACCGCTTTCGCCCGCCTGGTCGGATCCGCGTTC
>CAZZKA010000223.1:0-6191 GCA_964654745.1 uncultured Bordetella sp.
GGGCCGCGAAGGTCGAGAGGGTCGCGAGGGTCGCGAAGGTCGTGAGGGCCGCGAAGGTCGTGAGGGCCGCGAGGGCCGCGAGGGTCGCGAAGGTCGTGAGGGCCGCGAAGGTCGTGACCGGCGCCGCGATCGTCCTGAACCCAGGCCGCCGGAAGCGGGGAGCGACGTGGGCGCACCCCCAGCCAACGGCACCACTGGCCTCGCCGTTCAGGGCTCTGGCGGCACCTCGCAGCCTGCGCAAGGCTATCCGTCGGCTGAGGACTCAGACGGCGAAGGCCGACGCCGTGGGCGTCGTAGGCGTGGCGGACGGCGCGAGCGCGGCGAGGGAGCAGATGAGGGGGCATCAGGCCCGGCGACCGCTCCGCAACCGGGTAGCGCCGATACCGCCCGCTCAGTAACAGCCGCCAGCGCGGCGATTCCCGCGGGCGCGGCAGCCGTCGCAGTCGACCTCGGATCGCAGGGGACGAGCCACCGGCCGGCATCTGAGGCGGCCGCCTCGAGCGTCGCTGCGACGGGACCCAGTCACG
The DNA here is from genome assembly GCA_964654745.1 of uncultured Bordetella sp. GTDB lineage: Bacteria > Pseudomonadota > Gammaproteobacteria > Burkholderiales > Burkholderiaceae_E > SYIM01. The sequence continues at coordinate 528 of CAZZKA010000223.1, forward strand.
CAACCGCATCGAGCGGAGAGTCGACTGCTGTCTCAGAGGCCAATTCGGGCGCTTTGAACGGTCCCTCGTCGGCCCCCGACATTGCGTCGCCGGCGGTCGCGTCATCCGGACCTGTCACGGCCGGTGCGGTTGCCTCCCCCCAACCGGAGGTTTCGCTCCCCGCCCCAGAGCCCACCCACCCCAGCGCCGTCGTCGCTGAGCCGGTGGCCTCGACCGCGCAGCCCCCGGAACCGGTAGCCGAACCGCCCAGGAAGGAAGAGCTCGAAGCCATCGTCGCTCAAGCCGGCTTGCAGTGGGTCGAGACGGCGCCAGGCTCTGCGCAGCCAGAACCGGTAGCCGAAATCGCTCCGCGCCCCGTTCGAAAACGTCCCGAGCGCCGGGTGATTCAGAGCGAACCCCTGCAGCAGGTCGAGACCCGGCAGTGATCGCGCGGGCTGTCCGCCGGGTGGTGGGCAGCCCTCGCACGCAATCCTGCGGCAGGACTCCGGGGATCAAGACGGATCGCAAGACTCGCTGATACGATTAACAGCGTCTCGTTGGAACCCGCATGACGGAACGCATTATTCCGATCGCTGAGGCGCGCTATCCGGCGCGCCTGCCCCTCGTACCGGACCGCTTGCCGGATCCGGCGGGCAGGCTTGCCGACGCCCGGGGACGCCGCCTTCATGACCTCAGACTATCCGTGACGGATCGGTGCAACTTCCGCTGTAATTACTGCATGCCGAAGTCGATCTTCGGCCCGGATTACGCGTTTCTCCCGCAATCGTCGCTACTCAGCTTTGAAGAACTCACTCGGATTGCGCGCCTTTTTGTGGGCCAAGGAGTGGAAAAGGTCCGACTGACCGGTGGAGAACCGCTGCTGCGAAAAAACCTCGAGGTGCTCATCGGAATGCTGTCGGAACTGCGGACTCCCGCAGGCGATCCGGTGGAGATCACCCTCACCACCAATGCAACCCTGCTCGCTAAAAAAGCTCAGGCCTTGCGCGACGCCGGTCTTCACCGCGTCACGGTGAGCCTCGATGCGATCGACGACGCTGTCTTCCGAAGCATGAACGATGTCGACTTTCCGGCCGCCAGCGTTCTTGAGGGCATCGATGCCGCAGGGAAGGTCGGGTTAAGCCCGGTCAAGGTCAACATGGTCGTTCGCAAAGGCGTCAACGATCAAGAAATCCTGCCCATGGTCCGACACTTCCGCGGCACCAGCCACATCCTGCGCTTCATCGAGTTTATGGATGTGGGCGCTTCGAACGGCTGGAAGATGGATGAAGTCCTGCCGGCGCGTGACATCATCGCCAGAATCCACGCGCAGTACCCGCTCGAAGCCATCGAAGCCAACTACCCGGGCGAGGTCGCGGAGCGCTGGCGCTATGCGGACGGCGCCGGGGAGATCGGCGTGATCACATCGGTCACCCAACCTTTCTGCTCGACCTGTACGCGCGCACGGATTTCCACCGAGGGCCGCCTTTACACCTGCCTGTTCGCAACGGAGGGGCACGATCTGCGGGCGCTGCTACGCGGCGATTTTTCCGATCAACAGATCAGCGCAGCGATCGCGCATTTGTGGAGCGGGCGGTCCGACCGCTACTCCGAAGTACGGTCTGAGGCCTCAGGAGCTGCGCGCCGCATAGAAATGTCGTACATCGGCGGATGACTGCCGCGCCGACCACTGTCCCGGCGCCCGCCCCGGGCAACGTCACCGCAGTGATTCTCGCCGGGGGGCTCGGGCGACGCATGAGCGCCGACGGCGCCGGCGTCGACAAGGGACTGGTCAGCTTCATGGGTCGACCACTCGTCTCGCATGTCATAGAACGTCTGCAAACCCAGGTGACGGCGATTCTCCTGAACACTGACCCCGAGTCGCCAAGCTGGCAGCGTTTCGGTTTACCGCTTCTTGGCGACCACATCGCCGGTCGACCCGGTCCGTTAGCTGGAATCCACGCCGCCATGCTCGCCTCGCGTACGCCCTGGATCCTCGCCGTGCCTTGCGATACACCTCGCCTGCCAAGCGATCTGCTGGCACGCCTTACCCGGACGCAGTTGGAGACGGGTGCGAAATGCGTATCGGTGAACTGCTGCGGTCGATCGCATCCCGCCACCGCGCTACTGCACACTTCGCTGCAGGAGTCGGTACGCGTCTACCTAGAACGGGGAGGCCGCCGCATCGAGAGTTGGTACGGCGAGATCGATTGGGCACAAACCGAATTCGAAGACGAGCATGCATTCGTCAACCTCAACACGCCTGATGAACTCCGCATGCTTGAGGCAGGATCGTGAGCAACGCGGCCAACCCACCTCCCTTCGATGGTGATGCGCTACCGGTAGCCGATGCGCTGCAGCGCATCGGCGCCCTCGTCGCGCCGGTATCAGGCGAGGAGACGGTCGGCCTGTCGCTTGCGCTCGACCGCATCCTCGCTGCGGCCGTGATATCGGCGGTCGACGTTCCGTCGCACGATAACGCTGCGATGGATGGTTACTCGTTTGCGTCGGCCGATCTCCAGGCCGGAAAAGTCTCCTCGCTACCGGTAGTCGGCGAGGCCTTTGCTGGTCGCCCCTTCGAGGGATTGCCGCCCGCCGCGTCTGCCATCCGCGTCATGACCGGCGCAGTGATGCCGCCTGGCCACGACACCGTGGTCGCGCAGGAACTGGTCGAACGCGAGGCGGATATCGTCCATATACCGGCGGGACAGACCGCAGGGCAGAATCGACGCCTCCGCGGTGAGGATCTTGAGCGCGGTAAGCCTGCCCTCACGGCGGGTCAACGGCTGGGACCTGCTGAACTGGGCCTACTCGCGTCGCTCGGGATGAACAACGTAACGGTCCGACGCAGGCTGCGCGTCGCAATTTTATCGACGGGCGACGAACTGCAGGCCCCTGGCTCCATGCTCCAGGCAGGACAGATTTTCGACAGCAACCGGTACACGCTCGCCGCGATGCTAACTCGTATGGGCGTCGAGGTGATCGACCTGGGGATCGTTCGGGATGACCCGAGCGCACTGGAGCGGACGCTGCGCGAGGCGAGCGGCAAAGCCGATGCGATCATCTCATCAGCCGGGGTATCAGTGGGCGAAGCCGACTTCACCCGGACGGTGATGGCCAAGCTCGGGACGGTCGATTTCTGCAAGATTGCGATGCGTCCGGGAAGACCCCTTGCCTTCGGTCAACTCGGCCGCGCGCTTTATTTCGGCCTGCCAGGTAATCCTGTTGCGGTCATGATCACCTTCGTATTTCTGGTGCGCGATGCCTTGCTGGCGATGGCAGGGGCTCGGGCTATCCCACGGCCCACCATCAAGGCGCGCGCCGGGGGACCCATCCGCAAGCGCGCCGGACGGACGGAGTATCAGCGGGCCTTGCTCGAACGCGATCGCGACGGAATACCGGTTGTTAGGCTCATGCCCAATCAGGGCTCAGCAGTCCTCAGTTCAATGTCACTCGCCCACTGTATCGTGGTTCTCGAACACGAACGGGCCAGTGTCGCTCAAGGCGACTGGGTCGACTGCGTACCGATGGATCTGCTCACCTGAAAGCCTGCGCAGTGCACGCGAACGCCGGATAGCCAGGCTGATTGCGCAAAGCGGCCGTCGCGTAAGCGCGAGGCTCAGCAGCCGGGATCGCTCAAGCCAGGTGGCCGAATCTGTACGGATTAAGACGAACGAAAACCGCACGACAACACGCAGACAGTAAGCTGTTTCGTCGCCATCGCGCCAAACACTCCTGTCGATGAAACCCAGTGAAGCGCTGACCGAGGTCATCAAAAGAACGCTGCGCACCCGAGGACTGAGCTATGCGCGCCTCGCCGATCAGATCGGATGCTCCGAGGCTTCGGTAAAACGCATCTTCGCGCGGAAAAATTTTGATCTCAGGCGCCTGGACCAGATCATCGACGCACTGAGTCTCGATCTCGGCGACATTCTCGCCGAGGCGGCCCGACGGCCTGCCGAGCTCGATGCACTGACCGCCGAGCAGGAGCGAGAGATCGTCGCCGACTCGCAACTGCTCCTGGTCGCGATCTGTGCCTTTCACCAACTTGAACTCGAACACATCACTACGATCTACCGGATAGCTCCGGCAAACGTTGTTCGCTGCCTGCTACGCCTGGACCGGATGGGATTCCTCGCGCTTTACCCCAATAACGTCTATCGGCTTCGCCTGTCCCGGACATTCCGATGGCGAGCCAACGGACCAATCATGCAGCATTTCCGCTCGCAGGCCGAAGACTTCCTCGATCACGGCTTTGACGGCCCAGGCGAAACCTTACGAATGGTCAACGTTCGCCTGAGCAATGAGCACCGCCTCGGCTTGCTTCGCAGACTCGAAGATGTGGCGCGCGACTATGCGGACGCCCATTGCGCTGACTCGTCGCTGCCTCTGGCTAAGCGGTACCCCGCCAGTCTGCTTATCGCAGTCCGATCGTGGGAACCGCCGACGTTTCGAAACCTGCGCAGGATGACCGACGCCAACCTGACGGCCTGGCTCAAATCCGCTGACAGCGAGCAGGTCCCGAAACGGAAGACGAAACCGCGCCCGCAGGAACGGACGGCACTCAGCGCTTGTGACTGAGCGTCCCGGGCAGGCTCGCGTAATAGGCGGCGAGGTTCTCGATATCCGCGCGGGAAAGTCCCTTGGACTGCGCAACCATAATCGCGTTCTTGCGCTGCTCGCTCTTGTAATCGAGAAGCACCCGGACAAGATAGTCGGCATGTTGACCGGCAAGTCTGGGGTACGACGGGTCTATGGGCGTCTTGCCGTCCTTGCCGTGACAGGCCGCGCAGACCTGCTCCGCCTTTTCCCTGCCCTTTGCGATATCAGCTGCTGACGCGCTTCCCAACATGCACAGGCCCAGGCCCAAAGACAGCAAGGTTTTAAGGGACGACGACATGAATTTCTCCTGAATCAGGTCACACACGCGCACGACGGCCAGGCCGGAATCCGGCTGCCAGGTCAACGCGCAGCGTAATAGGCAGCGAGGTCGGCGATGTCCTGATCGGACAGGCTGGCCGCAATCGCCCGCATCGTCGGGTGACTGCGGTCGCCCTTGCGGTACGCCTCAAGCGAGGCGGCTAGATAACCAGGGGTCTGGCCCGAGATCATCGGCACGCTGTAGACGCTCGGAAACGAGGCCTTATAGCCTGGGATGGCGTGGCAGCCGATGCACATAGAGACTTTCTTGGCGCCAGAAACAGCGTCGCCCTTCGGGGCGCTACCCTGAGCGAAACACGCAAGCGGAAGCGCCAGCAGCGCCGCCGGAATGAAGAATTTTTTAATCATAGTCCCTGACGGTCCTGGTGAACTCGCCTGTCGGGACGAAAATCACCCGACGGCGTCTCCGGTTAAAAGCCGATCTATTCTAGCCGAGCAGGCCGAGCGCTCCAAGCCACCGACCGGAAAATGGCCCCGGCCGTATACTGGGCGGGTGTTTTTGACCCTGGATCCGAGTCATGCGCTTTGAAGGCACCGACAGCTACGTCGCCACCGACGACCTCAAACTTGCGGTCAATGCCGCGATCACCCTAGAACGCCCCCTTCTGATAAAGGGCGAACCCGGCACCGGCAAAACCATGCTGGCAGAGGAGGTGGCGGGCGGACTCGACATGCCGCTGCTGCAGTGGCATATCAAGTCCACCACCAAGGCACAGCAGGGGCTCTACGAATACGACGCCGTAAGCC
>CAZZKA010000224.1:0-6083 GCA_964654745.1 uncultured Bordetella sp.
AGCGAGACGATCTTCATGAATCGCTCGGTGCGCAGCTCGCGGGTCACCGGTCCGAAGATGCGAGTGCCGATCGGCTCGAGCTTGGCATTGAGTAACACCGCTGCATTGCCGTCGAAGCGCACAAGCGAACCGTCCTGGCGACGCACGCCTTTGGCGGTGCGAACCACGACGGCGTTGTAGATCTCGCCCTTTTTCACGCGGCCGCGCGGCTGCGCTTCTTTGACAGACACCTTAATGATGTCGCCAATTCCGGCGTAGCGTCGCTTGGACCCGCCAAGCACTTTGATACACATGACTGAACGGGCGCCCGTGTTGTCGGCGACGTCCAGCGTCGACTGCATCTGAATCATGTTCTCTCACCAACTTGTACCGCACGCCGCATCCGGTCAAACCGGAGGCGCCTTGCGCGGACAGTCTTGGCCCCGTGGAGTGGGTTTCGACACATCCCTGACTTCGACCTGCCCGAAAGCCCCATTCTCTGGAGCCCCCGTCCGTCAAAAATTTCTAATTGCCTTCGGCGTAACTACTGGCTGCAGAAGACTGTAGAAACTTTGACTGGCCTCATCCGAAATTCGGGAAAGCTTTCAATAATGCCACAAATCTCAACAACTGCCAAACTGCGCCCGGGATCCCTCCCAGGATGCCCGGCCCGGCAAAGAGTACGGCAGGCCGTACGCGCCGAACCGGCGATGACCGCCCTCAGGCCTGGTCAGCTGACACCACCCGCGACACCACCCATGCTTTGGTCCGGGAAATCGGCCGGCTTTCCTGAATCTCGACAGTCGCGCCCTCGTTGATCGACGCCTCAGTGTGAGCGTGAAACTTGGTGCTGCGCATGACGTACTTTCCGTAGACGGGGTGCTTGACCCGACGCTCGACCAGCACGGTGACCGTCTTTTGCATCTTGTTGCTCACCACGCGCCCGGTAAGCGTGCGCTTGGCGCGCACAGCCTGCGATTCGCTGTTGCTCATTTGGCTGCCGCCTTTTCGTGGATGACCGTGCGTACCCGAGCGATTTCGCGACGGGTTTTGCGCAACTGGCTGGAGTCGTTGAGTTGCTGAGTGCCGTGCTGCATGCGCAGCTTGAAGTGCGCGCGCAGGAGCTCGTCGAGCTCCTTGGCAAGCGCCGCATCGTCCTTGGCGCGGAGGTCTTTAGCCTTCATGGTAGGTCCTTTGCTGTGGCAGGGCCTCAGGCCCCGACCATCCGCGTGACGAAAGTGGTCGAGATGGGCAGCTTGGCGGCAGCCAGAGCGAAGGCCTCGCGGGCGAGCTGTTCGTTCACACCGTCCATCTCGTAGAGCACTTTGCCAGGCTGGATCTCGGCAACGTAGTACTCGGGATTGCCCTTGCCGTTGCCCATGCGGACCTCGGCGGGTTTTTTGGAGATCGGCTTGTCCGGAAAAATCCGGATCCAGACTCGACCGCCGCGCTTGATGTGGCGGGTCATCGCACGGCGGGCTGCCTCGATCTGACGCGCGGTGAGGCGGCCACGACCTGTCGCCTTGAGACCGAAGTCACCAAACGACACCGAGGCGCCACGCGTGGCGAGGCCCTTGTTGCGGCCTTTTTGTTCTTTACGATATTTGCGACGAGCGGGTTGCAGCATCGCTCACTCCTTTACTCTGGCTTCTTGGCGTCCGCCGCAGCCGCCGGAGCGGCAACCTTGCGCACGCGCTTGACTGCGGTCTTGGGGGCGGCTTCAGCCGGTGCGGCTTCCGGGGCGGCAGCGGCAGCATCGCCTGCGGCAGCCCGGCGCGGGCCGCGGGGGCCAGCGCCAGGACGAGAGGCGGGGGCACGGCGAGGCCGGCGATCTTCACGCTCGGCGGGCAACGCCTCTTTCTCGGCAGTCTGCGGGGCATCGTTACGTCCCAGCGTGTCGCCTTTGTAGACCCATACCTTGACACCGATGGTGCCGTAGGTGGTGCGCGCCTCGGAAAATCCGTAGTCAACATCGGCACGCAGCGTGTGGAGCGGCACGCGGCCCTCTCGATACCACTCGGTGCGGGCGATCTCGATGCCGTTTAGCCGGCCGGAGCTCATGATCTTGATGCCCTGGGCGCCCAGGCGCATTGCGTTTTGCATCGCGCGCTTCATCGCACGACGGAACATGATCCGCTTTTCAAGCTGCTGCGTGATCGAGTCGGCGATCAGCTGCGCGTCGATCTCGGGCTTGCGCACTTCCTCGATATTGACGTGCACAGGAACGCCGATCAGGCGCTGCAGGTCAGCCTTGAGGAGCTCGATGTCCTCGCCCTTTTTGCCGATCACCACGCCCGGGCGTGCCGAGAAAATCGTGATGCGGGCATTCTTCGCTGGGCGCTCGATCAGCACCCGGCTTACTGACGCACTCTTGAGCTTGCGGCGCAGATATTCTCGAACGCGCAGGTCATCGTTGAGCATCTGCGGAAACTGAGCGCCTGAAGCGAACCAACGAGAGGCCCAGTTGCGGCTGACCGAGAGCCGGAATCCGGTCGGATGGATCTTTTGTCCCATGTGCTATGCCTTGAGCCTGGTTACTTGTCGGCGACAGTCACAAAGATGTGACATGTCTGCTTTTCGATTTTGGCGCCGCGCCCCTTGGCACGCGCTGAAAAACGGCGCAGCGAGGTGGCTTTCTCGACGGTGATGGTCTTGACGCGCAATTCGTCGATGTCCGCACCGTCGTTGTGCTCGGCGTTGGCGATCGCCGACTCGAGCACTTTTTGCACGATCTTGGAGGCCTTCTTGGGCGAGAACGTGAGGATGTTCAACGCCTGTTCGACCGGCTTGCCGCGGATCATGTCGGCGACCAGTCGACCCTTCTGGGCCGATAAGCGCACGCCGCGCAGGATGGCTTGCGTTTGCATGTCGATTCCTTATTTCTTGGCGCCGGCTTTCTTGTCGGCAGCGTGACCCTTGAACGTACGGGTCAGCGCGAACTCGCCAAGCTTGTGGCCCACCATGTTCTCGTTGATGAACACCGGCACATGCTGTCGCCCGTTGTGGACGGCAATCGTCAGCCCGATGAAGTCAGGCAGCACCGTTGAGCGGCGCGACCAGGTCTTGATCGGTTTCTTGTCCTTGGCAGCGATTGCGGTATCGACTTTTTTCATCAGATGGCCGTCGACGAAAGGCCCTTTTTTGACTGAACGTCCCATAGCTTATTCCGTCACCTTTGCCTTACTTGCCGCGCCGCTGAACGATCATCGAGTTGGTGCGCTTGTTGCGCCGGGTCTTGTAGCCCTTGGTGGGCTGACCCCAGGGCGACACAGGGTGGCGATTGCCACGCGTGCGCCCGCCGTGCGGGTGATCGACCGGATTCATGGTTTCGCCGCGAACCGTCGGGCGGATGCCGCGCCAGCGCGTAGCGCCTGCCTTGCCGATCTGGCGCAGTCCATGCTCTTCGTTACCGACCTCGCCGATCGTGGCGCGGCACTCGATATGCACCTTGCGGATCTCACCTGAACGCAGACGCACCTGTGCATAGGTGCCCTCCCGCGCGAGCAGTCGTGCCGAGGCTCCGGCCGAACGCGCGACCTGCGCACCTTTGCCGGGAAGCAGCTCGATCGCGTGGATCGACTGGCCGACGGGAATGTTGCGGATCGGCAGGGTATTGCCCGGGCGGATCGGGGCTTCCGAGCCGCTCATGAGCGTCATGCCGACCTCAACGCCGCGCGGGGCGAGGATGTAGCGACGTTCGCCGTCCGCGTAGCAAAGGAGCGCAAGATGCGCGCTGCGGTTTGGGTCGTATTCGATCCGCTCAACACGCGCGGCAATGCCGTCTTTGCTACGACGGAAGTCTACGATGCGGTACTGGCGCTTGTGGCCACCGCCCTTGTGGCGCACCGTGATGCGGCCGTGGTTGTTGCGGCCTGAACCACGCTTGGTGCTTTCGGTGAGCGCATCGACCGGCCGGCCCTTGTGCAGGTTTGGATGGACCACCTTGACCATCGCCCGGCGACCGGGCGAGGTGGGTTTAGTCTTGACGATGGGCATTTACGCAGCCTCCGCGAAATTGATTTCCTGGCCGGCCTTGAGGCTCACATAGGCCTTGCGGATATGACGACGGCGGCCCGAGTAGCGGCCAAAGCGCTTGGCCTTGCCCTTCTGGTTGAGCACCTGAACCGACTCAACTTCAACCTTGAACAGCAGCTCGACCGCTGCCTTGATTTCCTGGCGCGTGGCGTCCTGCAGCACACGAAAGGTAATCTGGTTGTTGCGGTCAGCGACGAAAGTGGCTTTCTCGGAAACGATGGGGGCCACCAGCACCTTGGTCAGACGCTCCTGGTTCATCCCAGCATCTCCTGAACTTTGGCCAGCGCCGGGCGCGTGATCAGCACCTTGGTGAAATGAACGAGCGAAACCGGATCGGCGTGCCGCGGCTCAACCACCATCACATGGGGCAGGTTGCGGGAAGCCAGATACAGATTCTCATCAACGCTGTCGGTAATCACGAGCACCGATGCTCCGTTGCTGCCCAGGCCCATCGCCCGGATCTTCTCGGCGAGCAGCTTGGTCTTGGGCGCCTCGATCGCGAGTGTCTCGACCACGGCGACGCGGTCCTCGCGCGCGAGCTGCGACAGGATCGAGCACACACCGGCGCGGTACATCTTGCGATTGACCTTGTGGCTGAAGTTTTCTTCCGGCGAGTTCGGGAAGATCTTGCCGCCGCCGCGCCAAAGCGGCGAGGACGTCATACCGGCACGCGCGCGGCCCGTACCTTTCTGACGCCAGGGCTTCTTGGTCGAGTGTCGAACCTCGCTGCGATCCTTTTGCGCGCGGTTGGCGCTGCGGGCGTTGGCCTGGAAGGCCACGACCACCTGGTGGATCAGCGGTTCGTTGTACTCGCGCCCGAAAATCGTGTCGGGAGCCTCGACCTTGGCGCAAGCCTGGCCGCTGGCATCGAGCAGTTTGAGTTCCATCTCTTGCCGCCTCCTCAAGCCTTGCCGGTGGAGCGACGCGGGGCAGGCGTCTTGACTGCAGGGGTGACGATCACGTCGCCGTTCTTGGCACCCGGGACCGCACCGCGCAGCATCAGCAGGCCCCGTTCGGCGTCGACACGCGCGACAACGAGGTTCTGTACGCTACGGGTGACCGCACCCATGTGACCCGACATGCGCTTGCCCGGAAAAACGCGGCCCGGATCCTGCGCCATGCCGATGGAGCCCGGCACATTGTGCGAGCGCGAGTTGCCGTGCGAAGCACGGCCGGACCCGAAGTTGTGTCGCTTGATCGTGCCGGCAAAGCCCTTGCCGTGCGAAGTGCCCTGCACGTCGACTTTCTGGCCCGCCTCAAAGAGGGCAGCCGGAATGACAGCGCCGGGCTGATAGTTGGCAAGCAGATCGGGGGCGACCGGGAATTCGCGGACCATACTGCCCGCCTGAACGCCCGCTTTGGCAAAATGCCCGGCGCGAGCCTTGGTTACTCGGCTGGCGCGGCGCGACCCGAACGCCACCTGTACCGCGCTGTAACCGTCGGTCTCTACGGTCTTGATCTGGGACACGCGGTTGTCGGAAACATCGACCACCGTTACCGGCACGGCATCGCCGTCATCAGTAAAGATGCGCATCATTCCGACCTTGCGCCCTAAAAGGCCAAGCGTCATTTTCTTCTCCGATCCCGACTGCAATTGGCCGGGTGTGGCCCGGGTCATCCCGGGTGATTTTTTTGAGGAAAGCCGATAAGTCTAACTCAGGAAGCGCCCTGCCCGCAAATGCGCAAACGGCGCCGTCCCGTCCAACCGAGCGGTCCGCGGTCAGCCGCGCCAGCCATCAGCCTGCTGGACATAGATCTTGACGTCCACCCCCGCCGGCAGATCCAGCTTGGTGAGCGCATCGATCGTCTTGTCGGTCGGGTCAACGATATCCATCAGGCGCTGATGCGTGCGCATTTCGAACTGGTCACGCGAAGTCTTGTTGACGTGGGGCGAACGCAACACATCAAAGCGCTGAATTCGAGTGGGAAGCGGCACCGGGCCGCACACCACCGCGCCTGTACGCTTGGCGGTATCAACGATTTCGGCCGCCGACTGGTCGATCAGTCGGTAGTCAAAGGCCTTCAGCCGGATACGAATCTTTTGACTTTGCATGACGAATCCCAAAGAA
>CAZZKA010000225.1:0-6054 GCA_964654745.1 uncultured Bordetella sp.
GCTCAGCTCCAACGCCCGGGCGATGGGCTCGGCGGTCTGCCTCGCCCGGGTGAGGTCGCTGCAGTAGAGCGCGGCCACCGGCAGGCCGGCCAGCCGTCGCGCGACGCGGCGCGCCTGTTCGTGGCCCTGCTCGTTGAGATGGATGTCGGTACCGCCTTGAAAGCGGTTCTCGCGATTCCATTCAGTCTCGCCGTGGCGGATGAAGATGATTTCGGTAGTCGGCATCACGGCACCGCGACCGGGTCAGGGGCTTGCGTGAGCCAGAGCGTCACCGGCCCATCGTTGATCAGCGAAACCTTCATGTCTGCTCCAAAGATACCGCTACCCACCGGGTGACCGGTCGAGCCCCAGGTGTTCTGAGCGCGGTCGACCAGATCGGCGAACAGCCTGCGGCCGACCTCGGGCGCCGCGGCGGCGGTAAAGCTCGGGCGGTTGCCCGACCGGGTATCGGCCGCCAGGGTGAATTGCGGGACGAGCAGAAGCCCGCCACCGATGTCCTGGAGGCTGCGGTTCATGCGGCCTGCCTCGTCGCCAAAGCAGCGCAGCTTGAGGAGCCGGGCGAGCAGTCGCTCTCCCTGCACCTCGCGATCGCCATGTTCAGCGCACACCAGGACGAGGAGCCCCGTCCCGATTTCTCCGGTCACCCGGCCGTCAACCCGGACCGATGCCTCGCTCACTCTTTGAACCAAAGCCAGCATAGCCCGGGCGCTGTCCCGCCTACCGCCCGAGCGCGCCGGGTGCTCCCGGGCGCGGGGTCCGATCGCCTGAACCCACGTCAGGCGCTCAGCGTGACGCGGGCAAAGCGCCGCTTGCCGACCTGAACGACGTAGGTGCCCGCAGCGAGCTTGAGCGCGCGGTCATCGACGCGGCTACCATCGACCTTGACGCCGCCCTGTTCGATGCTGCGGATCGCCTCGGAGGTCGAGGCCGCCAGGCCCGCCTGCTTGAGCAGCGTCGCGATCCCGAGCGGCGCTCCAGCCATCGCCACCTCAGCGATATCGTCGGGAATCGCTCCTTCGCGGAATCTGGCCTCAAAGTCTGTAAGTGCCCGCTCTGCTGCGGAGCGAGAATGGAAGCGGGTAACGATCTCCTGGCCTAGCATCACTTTGGCATCCCTGGGATTGCGCCCGGCATCGCATTCGGCCCGCAACCGCGCAATCTCCTCGAGGCTGCGGAACGACAGCAGCTCGTAGTAGCGCCACATCAGCGTATCCGAGATCGACATCAGTTTGCCGAACATCTCACCCGCCGGCTCGCTGATCCCGACGTAGTTGCCCTTGGACTTGGACATCTTGTCGACACCGTCCAGCCCTTCGAGCAGCGGCATCGTAAGAATGCACTGCGGCTCCTGGCCCATTTCGCGCTGCAGTTCACGTCCGACCAGCAGGTTGAATTTCTGATCGGTGCCGCCGAGTTCGATGTCAGCCTGCAGCGCCACCGAGTCGTAGCCCTGCATCAGGGGATAGAGGAACTCATGGACCGAGATCGGCACGCCGGTGCGAAACCGTTTCGAAAAGTCATCCCGCTCCATCATCCTCGCCACCGTGTAGCGTGAGGCGAGCTGAATCATGCCGCGCGCGCCCAGAGGGTCGCTCCACTCCGAGTTGTAGCGGATTTCGGTGCGATCGCGGTCCAGGACCAGGCTTGCCTGATTGAAGTAGGTCCGCGCGTTGTCCTCGATCTGCTCGCGGGTGAGCGGCGGGCGGGTCGTGTTGCGCCCCGAGGGGTCGCCGATCATGGCGGTGAAGTCGCCGATCAGAAAAATCACCGTGTGCCCAAGGTCCTGGAGCTGGCGCATCTTGTTGAGCACCACGGTGTGGCCCAGGTGCAGATCCGGTGCGGTCGGATCCAGGCCCAGCTTGATCCTCAGCGGCTTGCCCGTGGACTCGCTGCGGCTGAGCTTGGCTGACCACTCCGCCTCGACCAGCAGTTCGTCGCAGCCCCTGAGGCTGACCGCGAGCGCCTCACGGACCCGGTCACTCGGGAGGGGCGGGTTGCCGGAGGGGGGGCTGGCCGCCCCGGGGGACGGTTCAGAGGCCTTTTTCACTGCCATTTCTGGATCTTCGAATGAAATTTCACCATTGCCGGGGTTTTCCGGTAGACTTCGCCGCGGTTTCCTGCCCCGGGGCGACCCTGGGACCGGTTTCCCCTTGATTTCAGGGCCGCCGCGGATTCTATCCGAGTGCCCAAAGACGAGTTGCGCGTCGGCTGCTGTCGCGCCCAGCCTTTTTAGATTTTCTTTAGCTAAGTTTCCGCACCGAAAAAGCCAGTCAGTCATGTCCGATCGTCCGACCCCATTCAACGCAGTCCGCCCGGATCCGGTGGGCGGAGCTATGGGTGGAGAGGTACGAATCGACGACGCGCTCGCCCTTGAGGCGGCCCTTGCCTCCTGCGGCGCTCCCGAACTGCTGCGCCTGCGTGCCGACATGGCGGCCGACTGGAATGGCGTTGCCACCGCAGTGCTGGCCTACGAGGCCTGGGAGGAATCCTCAGGTCTGCTCGCGACAGCTCAACGGGCCGCGCTGCAAACCACAGTGGTAGCGGGCCAATCGGCCAACGACGACTTTGCATCCGAAGGCGAAGAAGACCTCCCGAGGCTTCCCCGCCTCACGCTTCGTCGTGTCGCGGCCGGTCTGGGCCTGGTGTTCGGTCTCGGAGCCGTCACGGCGGTCGCCATCGCACCGGCGAGTGATGTCGCGCTTCCATCGCTCAGCGTTATCACCGAGCCGGCTCTGCTCGCTCCGGCCTCTCAGCCTGGCGATCAGCCGACCGCCAACGCGTCGCTGTTTGTACAGACAGAAATTATTAATCGCGGCGAAACGCTGGCGAGCCTGTTGTCCCGACTGGGCGCCGATGATCCCGAGCTGATCCGTTTCGCGTCCTCTGATCGCGTCGGAAGACGACTGCTGCAGCTGCAGCCTGGTCGCACGGTCACTGCCGAAGTCGACGCGACGGGCCTGATCCATCGGCTGCAGTATCGCCACGGCAACATCGAGACCGACGGCAAACCGCCGCTGCGGCTGAGCATCGTGCGGCGCGACGGCAGACTGTCGGCGAGCGAAACGCCGGTTGCCGTCGAGCGCAGTATCGAGGTGCGGGCGACCGAGATTCGCACAACGCTTTTTGCCGCTACCGATGCGGCAGGCATCCCGGACTCGATCGCCAACCGGGCTGCCGACATTCTCGGCAACAGCATCGATCTGCGTCGCGATTTGCGCCGTGGCGCCCGACTGAAGGTCGTTTTCGAGACGTTACGCGAGGCAGATAGCCTTGACCCGCCCGCCGCAGGCCGCGTGCTCGCCCTGGAACTGGTGAGCGGAAACCTTCGTCACGAGGCGATCTGGTTCGAACACGACGACGGCCGCGGTGCGTATTACAACTTCGCCGGACTCAGTCTCGCCCGTTCGTTCCTGCGCGAACCGATTGAGTTCACCCGGATCACCTCAGGCTTCAGCGGTGCGAGGCTTCATCCCTTGTTCCGGGATGTCCGCGCCCACACCGGTACCGACTTTGCCGCCCCAGTGGGCACCAAGGTCCGCAGCGTCGCAGACGGTGTTGTCGATTTCGTCGGCTACAACGGCGGATACGGAAAGACCATCATTCTGTCGCACGCCGGCAGGATCACCACCCTCTACGCCCACCTGAACACCTATTCCGACGGCATTGCCAAAGGAACACGGGTCAGCCAGGGCCAGGTGATAGGCACGGTGGGTATGACCGGGTGGTCCACCGGTCCGCATCTGCACTACGAATTCCGCATCAACGGCCAGCATGTTGATCCGATGCGCGCGGTGCTCCCTGAAGGCCGCCGTCTCACCATGGCCGAGCGCCTGCGCTTTACGCCGCTCTCCGATTCGCACCGCGAGCGGATGGCTCAGATGGATCAGGCGATCATCGGCGTCGCCCGCTTCGAATAGCGTCACCGGTCACCGGCGACGCAAGTGCCTGCTGAGCCGCGGCCCTCTGATCCCTCCGCTGACACGGCCACCGAGGCTCCGGCTGCCGACTCGCTGTTCATCGGGCTCATGTCCGGCACCAGCGCCGACGGAGTCGATGCCGTATTGCTCGACACCGGTTCGGAATCGCTCCGTACGCTCGGGCTGACTTCTCTGAATTTTGATGGTCTCCTGCGACAGAGCATCGAATCGCTGCAGAGATCAGGCGAGGATGAACTCGCACGGGCGGCCTTCGTGGCCAACATGCTCGCCGACGTTTACGCGGCAGCCGTCGACCAACTGCTCACCCGCACGAGCCGACGCGCGGTACAGATCCGCGCCATCGGCGCGCACGGGCAGACGGTCAGGCATCAACCAGGCCGCGGCTACTCGATCCAGCTCCTCAACGCGGCGCGATTGTCTGAGTTATCCGGTATTGCGGTGGTTCATGACCTGCGCGCGGCCGATGTTGCAGCCTCCGGCCAGGGCGCGCCTCTCGTGCCGGCGTTCCACGCGAATGTTTTCTCTGCCGCCGGGTACCGGCGTGCAATCGTCAATATCGGCGGTATCGCCAATGTCAGCCTGTTACCCGCAACCGCAGGCGCAGGCGCAGCCACACCCAAGATCCTCGGCCACGACACGGGCCCGGGCAACACCCTGTTGGACCTCTGGCACCAGCGCCATTGCGGCGGGCCTTTCGACGCAGGCGGCGTCTGGGCTGCCGGCGGGCAGGTCGACGCAGCGCTTCTTGCCGCCATGCGCGCGGATCCGTATTTCAGCGCTCCCCCTCCGAAAAGCACGGGTCGCGATCATTTCAACGCCGCCTGGATCGACAAGGCGACTTCGCAAAGCGGCGCCCGCACCCGCCCAAGGGACGTGCAGGCGACCCTGTCGGAATTGACCGCGCTCACCATCGCCGAGGCCTGCAGGGATTCCGACGAGGTCTATCTGTGCGGCGGAGGCACCTTTAACGACGATCTGATCGGGCGGCTTCGCAGGCATCTCGCCGGAATCCGCCTCGAGGATACGGGCGCGCTCGGCATCGAACCCATGGCAGTAGAGGCAGCCGCTTTCGCCTGGCTGGCATGGCGGAGAGTGGCCCTTGAGCCGGGCAATCTCCCCGCCGTCACAGGCGCGCGTGGGCCGCGGGTGTTGGGGTCGGTTGCCGACCCCTTCGGTCGCTTGCGCGACTCGAAGCGCTGATCAGACGGAAAAAGACGAGCCGCAGCCGCAGGTCGTGGTCGCGTTGGGGTTCTTGATGACGAACTGAGCGCCCTCCAGGTCGTCCTTGTAATCGATCTCGGCACCGACGAGGTACTGATAGCTCATTGCATCAATGAGCAGCTGGACACCGTTTTTCTCCATCACGGTATCGTCATCGTTGGTCTCTTCGTCGAAGGTGAATCCGTACTGGAAACCCGAGCAACCGCCACCCTGAACGAAAACGCGCAATTTCAGCGCGGCATTGCCCTCTTCGTCGATCAATTGCTTGACCTTGGCGGCAGCGCTCTCGGTGAAGATGAGCGGGGCGGGCATCTCGGCGACGGCATTCATGGATTTCTCCCTACACGACAGTCAACCATTCTAGCTCAGGGCAGGACGGGAAGCTGCGTCAATCCCATTTCTTCAGGCAGGCCAAACATCAGATTCATCGCCTGCACCGCCTGGCCTGAAGCGCCCTTGACGAGATTGTCCTCGACGACCAGCACCATCAGCAGGTCGCTCTGCGGCGGGCGGTGAATCGCGATCCTGGCGATATTCGAGGCGCGCACCGACCGCGTATCGGGTGTCGAACCGGGGGGCATCACATCGACAAAGGGCTCCGAAGCGAAGCGCTGCTCAAACAGGGCCTGCAGGTCGGCGCGCAGACCCTCAGGCGTCAGTCGCGCGTAGATCGTCGAATGGATGCCGCGAATCATGGGAACGAGGTGCGGCGTGAATACGAGCTGCACCGGATGGCCTGCAATCGCCGACAAGCCCTGGCGGATCTCCGGCCAGTGGCGATGGCCCGAGACTCCATAGGCTTTGAAATTATCCGAGGCTTCGGACAGGAGGGTATGAACCTCGGCTTTCCGGCCCGCGCCCGACACGCCCGATTTGCAGTCAGCGATGATGCTCG
>CAZZKA010000226.1:0-6043 GCA_964654745.1 uncultured Bordetella sp.
CAACGAGATCCAGGCCTTCAGCGAGCGTGGTGCGGGTATCGGCACCTCCGACGCGGCGCAAGTCGCCATCGTCGAGATCGGCGGGACCGTCGGCGACATCGAATCCTTACCTTTTCTTGAAGCGGTGCGGCAAATGAGCCTCAAGCTCGGCCGCGGGCACAGCGCTTTCGTACACCTCACGCTGGTGCCGTTCATTCCCTCGGCCGGCGAACTCAAGACCAAGCCGACCCAGCATTCGGTTCAAAAGCTTCGTGAGATCGGCATCCAGGCTGACATGCTTCTATGCCGTGCCGATCGCCCCATCCCCGATGACGAGCGAGCCAAAATCTCGCTGTTCTCCAATGTCCCGCTTGATTCGGTGATTTCGGTCTGGGATGCAACGAGCATTTACCGCATCCCGCGCATGCTTCATGAGCAGAGCGTGGACCGACTGCTCGTTGAACATCTCCGGCTCGATGCGAGTCCCGCCGACTTGACCGTATGGGATCGGCTGATCGATTCGCTGGATCACCCGCGCCATGAGGTGCGGATCGCCATGGTCGGTAAGTATGTCGATCTCACCGAGTCATACAAATCGCTCTCCGAGGCGCTCATCCACGCCGGTATTCATACGGCGAGCCGCGTGCAGATCGAGTACATCGACTCCGAGCGGATCGAGGCTGAGGGCCATCTCGCTCTGCTGGAAGGCTTTGATGCGGTGCTGGTCCCGGGCGGCTTCGGGCGCAGGGGCGTGGAGGGCAAGATCGCCGCGATCCGTCATGCCCGGGAGGCCGGTATTCCTTACCTCGGCATCTGCCTCGGGATGCAGCTTGCTGTGATCGAGTTTGCACGCCATGTGTGCGGTTTTGCCCAAGCCAACAGCACCGAGTTCGAGCCCGCTGTATCCCATCCTCTGGTCGGTCTCATCACCGAGTGGATGGACCGGGAGGGGCGGCTCGAGCGGCGCGATCAGTCCTCAGATCTCGGCGGGACGATGCGGCTCGGCGCGCAGCGTTGTCCGGTGCTACCGGGTACGCTTGCGGCGCGGATCTATGGTGAGTCGGTCAACGAGCGCCACCGTCACCGCTATGAGGTCAACAACCACTATGTGGGCGAGCTCGAAGCGGCCGGTCTCAGGGTTTCGGCTCGCACGCCGAGCGAAAATCTCTGCGAAATCATCGAACTCCCGCACGAGGGGCGTCATGCGCATCCCTGGTTCCTCGCCGTGCAGTTTCATCCTGAGTTCACGTCGACCCCGCGAGAGGGGCATCCACTGTTCATTTCCTACATCCAAGCTGCGATCGAGCATTCTCTGCGTCGGCGCGAGGCGAGAGCCGCCTGAATGAGCGCCGCGCCTGTCTTGTCGTCGCTGCCCGACACCGCCGCATGAAGCTCTGCGGCTTTGAGGTGGGCCTTGATCGGCCGTTGTTCCTGATCGCAGGACCCTGCGTGATCGAATCGCGCGAGATGGCGATGGACACCGCCGGTCTTTTGGTCGAACTGACCCGGCGCATCGGCATGCCCTTTATCTACAAATCCTCATTCGACAAAGCCAACCGAAGCTCAGGCAGCTCCTTTCGCGGTCCGGGACTTGACGAGGGTCTGCGCATTCTTTCGGACGTGCGCAAAGCGTTTGGCGTGCCAGTGCTCACCGATATCCACGATACCGACCAGATACGCGAGGTCTCATCCGTTGTCGATGTGCTGCAGACGCCGGCGTTTCTCGTCCGTCAAACCGACTTCATCCGGGCGGCGGCCTCAACCGGCCGGCCTGTCAACATCAAAAAAGGGCAGTTTCTCGCGCCGCACGACATGAAGCACGTCGTGGCCAAGGCGCGCGCGGCGGCGATCGAGGCCGCCGGCGGCGACGAGGAGGCGGGCGACTGCATCATGGTGTGCGAGCGTGGCGCGAGTTTCGGCTACAACAATCTGGTTTCGGATATGCGATCGCTCGCGATCATGCGTGAGACGGGATGTCCGGTCGTCTTTGACGCGACGCACTCCGTCCAGCTGCCAGGCGGGCAGGGCGGTACATCGGGAGGGCAGCGCGAGTTTGTTCCGGTGCTGGCCCGAGCTGCGGTGGCGAGCGGCTGTGCCGGCCTCTTCATGGAGACCCACCCCGATCCGGCGCGGGCGCTCTCGGACGGTCCCAACGCATGGCCGCTTGCCCGCATGGCTGAATTGCTCGATGTGCTGGTTGCGCTCGACGCGGTGGTCAAACGCAGCGGCTTTGCCGAGCAGCAGCTCTGATCACAGCCCCTTTTTCAGGAGACGCTTTGCCATGGCCGCCTACGTCATCACCGATGTAAAGATTTCCGACCCTGACCGATACAAGGCCTACCAGGCGCTCTCACCCGACGCGATCACCTCGGCGGGTGGCGAATTTCTTGCTCGTGGAGGACGAACCGAGGTTCTCGAGGGTAACCCCACGCCCGGGCGGGTTGTGTTACTCCGCTTTGAGACCATGGATGCGGCGCGCGCCTTCTACAACTCAGAGAAGTATCGGGCGGCACGGGCCGCGAGGGCTGGGGCGACCGAGCATTTCAACATGTTCATCGTAGAGGGTGTCTGATGAGTGCGATTGTTGACATCATCGGTCGCGAAATCATTGATTCACGCGGTAACCCGACGGTCGAGTGCGATGTCCTGCTTGAGTCGGGGGTCATGGGGCGCGCAGCCGTTCCGTCTGGCGCTTCGACCGGCTCACGCGAGGCGATCGAACTTCGCGACGGCGACGCGGCACGTTTTCTCGGTAAGGGCGTGCTGCAGGCGGTGGAGCACGTCAATACCGAAATTTGCGAAGCGCTGATCGGGCTCGATGCATCCGAGCAGGCCTGGGTCGACCGCACGCTCATCGAGCTCGATGGCACCGAGAACAAAGAGCGCCTGGGCGCCAATGCGATGCTTGCTGTGTCGATGGCGGTCGCACGCGCGGCCGCCGAGCAGTCGGGATTGCCGCTCTATCGCTACTTCGGTGGCTCGGGGGCGATGTCCCTCCCGGTTCCGATGATGAATGTGATCAACGGTGGCGCGCACGCCAACAACAACCTTGATCTGCAGGAATTCATGATCCTCCCGGTCGGGGCGCCGTCGTTTCGCGAGGCGCTGCGCTATGGCGCCGAGGTCTTCCACGCGCTCAAAAAGCTCCTGCACAAGCAGGGTCTGTCGACGGCGGTCGGCGACGAGGGCGGCTTTGCGCCCAGTGTTGAAAACCACGAAGCGGCGATCAAGCTGATCCTTCAGGCCATCGAGCTGGCGGGGTATGAGCCCGGCACCCAGATTGCGCTCGGCCTGGACTGCGCGAGTTCAGAGTTTTTCCGGGACGGCCGCTATCACCTTGCCGGCGAGGGACTGATCCTCTCGGCCGGGGAGTTGACCGATCTGCTGGCGACCTGGTGCGATCGCTATCCCATCATCTCGATTGAAGACGGGATGGCGGAAAATGACTGGGAGGGATGGAAATTGCTGACCGCCCGGCTCGGTTCGGCGGTGCAGTTGGTCGGGGACGATCTTTTTGTCACCAACACGCGCATCCTGCAACGGGGAATCGACGAGGCAGTGGCCAACTCCATCCTGATCAAGATCAACCAGATTGGTACGCTGACCGAGACCTTTGCGGCCATCGAGCTGGCCAAGCGCCACAATTACACCGCCGTGGTGTCACACCGCTCCGGCGAGACCGAGGACACCACGATTGCCGACCTTGCGGTCGCCACCAATGCGTTGCAGATCAAGACTGGGTCGATGAGCCGTACCGATCGCATCGCCAAGTACAACCAGCTGCTGCGCATCGAGGAGGATCTCGGTGAGACGGCGTCCTATCCCGGGCGCTCGGCCTTTTACAACCTTCGCCGGAGCCGACAATCGGTGTAAGGTTCGACTCGTGCGCTTTCTTGCCTTCAGCCTTTGCTCACTTCTCGTGCTGATCCAGTATCCCCTCTGGCTCGGCAAGGGAGGATGGTTTCGCGTCTGGGAGCTGGAGTCCGAGCTCCAGCTCCAGGGCGAAGCCAACGCCGAGCGTCGCCAGCGCAATGCGGCCCTGGAGGCTCAGGTACGAGACTTGCGGCTCGGTAGCGATGCGATCGAAGAGCTGGCCCGCGCCGAGCTCGGCATGTTGCGCCGTGGCGAATTTTTCGTTCAGATCAGCGAACCCGCTCGCAATGACTCGGGCTCGCCTGCGGCGTCGGGAGAGGTCAAGACCGCTTCGATCCTCAGACCGGATTGACGACAGCCTGCCAGCCTGCGGGCAGTCAGTGCCTCGCCAGTGGAGTGTCGCCGCTCAGGTTGGGTTGAAACAGGGCGGCGCAATCGACCGCATCGAACTCGTAAGGCTGATTGCAAAAGTCGCAGCGTACTTCCACCTCGCCTCGCTCGGCGAGAATTTCTTCGACTTCTGCTGCGCCCAACATGCGCAGCATTCCTGCCACCTTGGCGCGCGAACAGCTGCAACCGAAGCGCAGGCCGCGGGGCTCGTAGCCGTGCATGCGCTCCTGCCAGAACAGGCGGTTGAGAATGTCCGCTGAGGAATGCTGCAGCAGTTCGCCTTCAGTGAGGGTGTCGGCCAGGTGCTGCATGCGGTTCCACGCGTCGGGATCGTCGGGCGCCGAGGGGCGTCCCCCCTCGGATGGCAGCTGTTGAAGCAACATCCCTGCGGCGCGCCCGCCGTCGGCCGCGAGCCACAGCCGAGTCGGAACCTGCTCTGAGCGCTGCATGTAGCGCTCGAGCACCGCCGCGACCGAATCGCCCTCGAAGGGTACGATGCCCTGCCAGGGCTGCCGGCTGTCGCTGCGGATTCGCGGATCGAGAGTCACTGCAAAGCGGCCGCGGCCGCCGGAGTTCACCAGCGATTGCAGGCAAGCGCCAGGCGGTGCAATCTGGCCCTCGCGCATCTTGACCGTAGCGCGCAGGCTCCCATCGTGCTGATACTCGACAACCACCAGCGCGATCGGTCCGTCTCCGTGGATCTGCAGGATGATGGACCCGTCAAATTTGATCGTTGCACCCAGCAGCACCGCCGCCGCGCAAAGTTCACCAAGCGTCTGTACGACGGTCTCAGGGAGCCCTTGTTGCCGCTGGGCGATCTGCTGCCAGCTGAGATCGAGCGAAACGATCTCGCCCCGCACAGCCGAGCCCTCGAGCATGAATCTGCGAACAGCGTCTTGGCTCATACACCCGCCCGTTTGACGACATCCGGGGCGAGGCCGGGACCGCCTGCGTCCGTGACGATGTCAGCCGACCCGGATGAGCTGGGTTCGAAACTGCCGCGCCCGTTCGATGTAGATCTGAACGCCGCGCTGCATCATCTCGATGTCCTTGTCGGTGAGAGTCCGGACTATCTTGCCGGGCGAGCCCAGCACCATGCTTCGATCCGGGATTTCCTTGCCCTCTGTCACGAGCGCTCCTGCGCCGATCAGGCAATTTCGACCGATACGCGCGCCGTTCAGGACCACTGCCTGAATACCGATCAACGAACCCGCGCCAATGGTGCAGCCGTGAAGCATCACCTGGTGGCCGACCGTGACGTTATCCTGGATGTCGAGCGGCATCCCCGCGTCGGTGTGCAGCACCGAGTTGTCCTGCACGTTGGACCCCGGTCCGACTCTGATCAATTCGTTGTCGCCACGGATCGTGACATTGAACCAGACACTCGATTGCGCTGCGAGCTCGACATTGCCGATGAGGTCGGCCGACTCCGCTACCCATGCTTCGGGGTGAATTTGCGGAGATCGATCACCCAGACGGTAGATGGCCATGCCGGAGCTCCCATTATTTGACCTGCTCGGATTTTAAGGGAATAAAAAGAAGGGGATCCTGGCTTGTCTCCTATAATAGAGATCAAATCATGAGTTTTCGCCCCGATCCCTGGCGGTGCAACGCCGACCTGCATTGCCATTCCTCGATGTCTGATGGAGTCCTGCCCCCGGGTGATCTGGTGCGGCGGGCTGCCGCGCAGGGCGTGGAAATCTTTTCTCTCACCGATCACGACGAAGTCTGCGGTCAGCAGGAGGCGGCCGAAACTGCTGCCTCCCTTGGCATGGACTATGTGGGCGGGGTGGAGATTTCG
>CAZZKA010000227.1:0-6031 GCA_964654745.1 uncultured Bordetella sp.
GTCCAGAAAATGGCGCGTGAGCCGTTTCTGGCGGAGAGAGAGGGATTCGAACCCCCGAAGGGCTGTTAACCCTTACACGCTTTCCAGGCGTGCGACTTAAACCACTCATCCATCTCTCCGTAAAGCGGATTTTACCAGAGCCACCATCTGTACTTCGCCAAAAAAAGGGCGCCCCGCAGGGCGCCCTTTCGAAGAGCCGAGCCGATCAGCCCGGCCACTTCACGCTTAGGCTGCTTTCAGGTTGGGATAACGAACATCCTCAACCAGATCCTGCGTTGCCTTGTCAGGCGCAGGCGTGACCAACGAAACGAGGAAGATCACGATGAAGCCCAGCGGCACACCAAACAGACCTGCGGAGATAGGCTGAATGTCCCACCACAGATTAGTCACTGGTGTCGAACGCGGAATTCCAAAGAAAATCTCGCGCAGCCACACCTGCGTGGTGATCATGTAGTAGAACGTGACGCCGAAGCCAGCAACCATTCCCAACGAGGCTGCGATACCAGTCGTGCGCTTCCAGAAGATCCCCATCACCAGCGCCGGGAAGAATCCCGCCGCGGCAAACGAGAACGCCGCAGACACCAGGAACAGAATGTCCGCAGGCTTCTGAGCCGCCACCAGCGCAGCAAGGATAGCCACCACTAGCAGCAAGATCTTGGAGATCATCACGCGACGGGCTGTCGGCGCATTCGGGTCGATCATCTTGTAGTAGAGATCGTGCGACAGCGCGTTGGCGATCGTGAGCAGCAGCCCGTCAGCGGTCGACAGCGCCGCAGCCAGACCGCCGGCAGCCACCAGACCCGAGATCACATAGGGCAGGCCCGCGATTTCAGGCGTTGCCAACACCACGATGTCACCACCGATGGCAAGCTCGGCGCGCTGGACGATGCCATCACCGTTGATATCAATCAGTGACAACAAGGACGGATCGACCTTCTGCCACGCCTGGACCCATACCGGTAGCTGCGAGAAGGATGTGCCCACAATGTCGTTGTAGACCACATACTTGACCAGTACAGCGAGTGCCGGCGCGGTGAAGTAGAGCAGGAAGATGAAGAACAGCGACCAGGTCACTGAACTCCGAGCCTCCTTGACCGACGGCGTGGTGTAGTAGCGCATCAGAATATGCGGAAGCGCTGCGGTGCCGACCATCAGACAGAACACGAGCGCAAGAAAGTTCTTGCGAGACGTGTCGCGCGCTTTGTCGTTGGCACCCGGAAATGCTTCAGCGTGGCGCAGTAGCGGCGCGGCTCGCGACTGCAGCCCCGCCTCGCGCGTCCACTGCGCTTTGGCGGCGTCCACATTGGCCGGATACTTCGCGAGAGCGTCTTCCGCCTTCTTGAGGGCCTCTGCATTGCCAGCAGCCTTGGCCTCGTCAACCGCCTTTTGGGCGGATTCCTTGCCTGCCGCAAACGCCTTATCCGGCTCCTTGAGCGATGCCCGAGCGGCTTCCGCGCGCTTGGCAGCGATGCTGCGCACCTCGTTCTCCTTGGCATCAGCGATCAGCTTGTCCTCAAGCTGAGTGACCTTTTGGAGTTGCTGACCATAGATGATCTGAGGGATCGGGAAGCCAGTTTGTTTGACCGACAGCCAAACCACCGGAATCAGATAGGCAACGATCAGGATGATGTACTGGGCTACCTGCGTCCAGGTCACCGCCTTCATGCCACCGAGGAACGAGCAGACCAGAATACCCGCAAGCCCCAGGAAAATACCGATCTCAAAACCCACCCCGGTCAAACGCGTAGTGATCAGGCCCACGCCGTAGATCTGCGCAACGACATACGTGAAAGAGCAGATGATTGCGATCACGATGCCGATGAAACGGGGCACATGGCCGCCGTAGCGAGCGCCCAGAAAGTCGGGAATCGTAAACTGGCCGAACTTGCGCAGATACGGCGCGAGGAACAGGGCAACCAGCACATAGCCACCTGTCCAGCCCATGATGAAGGCGAGACCACCGTAGCCGGTGAGGTAAAGCGTTCCCGCCATACCGATGAAGGACGCTGCGGACATCCAGTCGGCGCCGGTAGCCATGCCGTTGAACACGGCTGGTACCCGACGGCCGGCGACGTAATACTCGGCTGCGTCGTTGGTGCGGCTCATCACGCCAATGCCCGCGTACAGCAGCACCGTTGCGGCGAGGAACACATAGCCGATCATGTGCCGCGGCAAGCCCATCTGCTCGAGGATCGCAAGCACTATCACGAAGGCGATGAAGCCTCCGGTGTAGAAGCTGTACACCTTCTTGAGCTGGGCGGTGAAAGCTTTTTGGGATTGTGTAGCGCTACTCATTCTTCCTCTCCCTCGTCTACACCGAACTCACGATCGAGACGGTTCATGTAGCTGGCGTAGTACCAGATGATCCAGACATAGACCACCAGCGCGCCCTGGGCTCCGACCCAGAATGCAAACGGCCAGCCGAAAAAATTGAAACTCAGGTCACGGGCAAACCACCCGATGACGAAAGTCACTACAAACCAGAGACCTAACAGGATCGCGGTGATCCTGAGGTTCCTGGACCAGTATTCCTGGCGTTTTGAGTCCGTTGACATGGATCCTCCTGGTGGTGGTACGAACTACTTCTTGAAACCGTTAAAAACACAACATCGCCTCATAGCGCAGGCACTCCGGCGTCGATGCCCGTTTCCCGCTGCAACTGGCGGGCGACCTGCGGCTCAAACCCAGACAACTGCACGATGATCCGTTTAGCGTCTTCCTCCCGGCCCAAACGATGGAGCGCATGGGCAAGTTGGTAGAACCCATAGGGCGACAGCGGTTGTAAGCGAGTGTTGATACGCAAGGGCTCGAGCGCCTCGTCCAGACGTTCGAGTTTGATCAGCGATAAGCCCTTGCCGTAGAACGCCTGATCGAGTTTCTCATTCAGCGCGATTGCCCGATCAAAGCAGATCAGCGCTTCGGCGTGCTCGCCCTCTTCCTGCAGCAGAAAGCCGAGGTTGAAATGGGTGTAAGCCTTCGCAGCATCAATACCAATCGACGCTCTCAACATCTCGATCGCAAGCGGCTTTCGTCCGCGCGCTGCGTGAAGCCCGGCCAGCGTCGCCAGCACCGCTGCATCATTGGGAAATAGCCCTCGAATCCGCTCCCAGTATTCGATGGCCATCTCGGCCTGGCGGAAAAACGTGCTCCAGGTCGCCATCTGGCGCCAATACCAGGCTTTGACACGCTTCACAGTAAACCGGCCTCGTGAGCAAGCACGACCTGGTAGAACTTCAACACGACCCACAGCCAGAAGAGCAGGAAAAACGACACCGCCGGCACGTGCTGATCCATGACAAACCTCGGCGTGATTAAACGCACCGGTCGAACGACGGGCCTGGTAATGAATCGAAGGAACCGATAAATCGGGTTGCCCTCGTGACGGCCAAAACTCAGCAGAAAGACGAGCGCCTGACCGAGCAACAGCAGGCCCGCGAATTCCACCAACGCCTTGGCAAACGTAACGAAGGTCAGCATCCATCTCTCTGCGCGCCCACGCGCGGCGATCGTTCAGTTGGTCCGTTTGAGCTGCTCGAGAATCGCAGGATTCTCGAGTGTGGAGGTGTCCTGCTTGATTTCCTCGCCCTTGGCGATCGCGCGTAGCAGGCGCCTCATGATCTTGCCTGAACGAGTCTTTGGAAGATTGTCACCAAAACGAATGTCCTTGGGCTTGGCGATCGGGCCGATCTCCTTACCCACCCACGCGCGCAATTCATCGGCAATTTTGCGTGCCACCTCGCCTTCCGGGCGCGCCTGTTTGAGCACCACAAACGCTACGATGGCCTCTCCGGTCAGGTCATCAGGTCGCCCCACCACTGCTGACTCGGCGACCAATGGATTGGCCACCAGAGCCGACTCGATCTCCATGGTGCCCATGCGGTGACCGGATACATTCAGCACATCGTCAATGCGGCCTGTGATCCGGAAATAGCCGGTTTCGCGATGACGGACCGCGCCATCACCCGCCAGATAGAAGCCCTTGAGCTCCTCGGGAAAATAGCTCTTCTTGAAACGCTCCGGATCACCCCAGATGGTTCGGATCATGGACGGCCAGGGCTTCTTGACCACAAGCAGACCGCCGCTTCCGTTCGGGATGTCGACTGCGGTTTCATCGACTATCGCCGCGGCGATGCCAGGTAGCGGCAGCGTGCAGGACCCCGGGACGAGTGGGGTGGCGCCCGGCAGTGGCGTAATCATGTGGCCACCGGTCTCGGTCTGCCAAAACGTGTCGACGATCGGGCAGCGTTCGGTACCAATATTACGGTAGTACCACATCCATGCTTCCGGGTTGATGGGCTCGCCCACCGAACCGAGGAGACGCAGCGACTTCATATCGAAACGTGACGGATGCGCAGCAGGATCGGCTTCGCAAGCCTTGATGAGCGATCTGATTGCGGTCGGAGCCGTGTAAAAAATGCTGACCTTGTGGCGCTGGATCATGTCCCAGAACCGTCCAGCATTGGGAAACGTCGGCACACCTTCGAACACGATTTCAGTCGCGCCGCAGGCAAGCGGACCATAGGTGATATAGGTGTGCCCGGTTACCCATCCGATGTCAGCCGTGCACCAGAATACATCCTCGGGCTTGATATCGAAGGTCCACTTCATCGTGAGGGCCGCATGCAGGATGTAGCCTCCCGATGCGTGCTGCACACCCTTGGGCTTGCCGGTCGAACCCGAGGTGTACAGGATGAACAACGGGTGCTCGGCACCGACCCACTCGGGTTCGCAGGTGTCCGGTTGACCCGCTTCGACTGCACCCCAGGCGAGGTCTCGCCCGGTCTGCATGGCGACCGCGGCTCCGGTGCGCTGGTAGACGACCACTTTCTTGACTGACTCGCAGCCGCCCATGCTGAAAGCTTCGTCCACAGCAGGCTTGAGCGGAATCTTTTTGCCGCCACGAACCTGTTCGTCCGCACAAATCACCCATGCGGCGCCCGCATCCTGGATACGCTCCTGAAGACTCTTGGCAGAAAAACCGCCAAACACGACCGAGTGAATCACGCCCAGGCGAGCGCAAGCCTGCATGGCAACCACGCCCTCGACGGACATGGGCATGTAAATGATCGCGCGGTCGCCCTTCCTCGCGCCCAGTGCCTTGAGGCCGTTGGCAAACCGGCAGACCCGGGAAAGCAACTCACGATAGGTGACCCGCGAGACCGAGCCGTCATCAGCCTCAAATATCAGCGCGGTTTTATGCTCAACCGGCGTACCCATGTGCCGGTCGAGGCAGTTGAAGGACACATTGAGCTCGCCGTCCTCGAACCACTTGTAAAACGGCGCATTTGAGGAATCCAGGCTGCGGGTGAAGGGCTTATGCCATTTCACATGCTCCCGGGCGAGCCTCGCCCAAAAGCCGGAATGATCCTCTTCCGCCTCCCGGCAGAGCGATTCGTATTGAGCCATGCTGCCAATGGCGGCCCCGCGGGAAAAAGCCTCCGCCGGGGGGAAGACGCGATCTTCCTGAAGCACCGATTCAATGTGCGCACTCATTGCAGTCTCTCCGGGAGGGGATGGGTGAAAACCTCCCCTTCTTTCCTAATTGCGGGCGGATGCTAGGGGGGGTGCCTTACTGGGGCCTTACGCGCGGCAGGCCGCGCCCGGCGTTCAGCGCGCACCCAGGCCCGAATGACCCTCGCGTCGCCCCTGGCTGATCGCCTCGATCCCGGCCGGATTTCCGCTATATTGGCCGCCCGATTTGCCTACACCCGAACGAACCGGAGCCCTTCTTGACCGACCGCCCTTCCCAGCCAAGCCTTCTCGCCCGGGTAATTTTCAGCAGCCGCTGGTTGCAACTCCCTTTGTACCTGGGCCTGATTGTGACCCAGATCGTCTATGTATTCCTTTTTGCCGAGGAACTTCTGCATCTGGTCGAGTTGCTGTGGCGCCCTGAGGCGCTGGACCTTTCGATCGAGCGGCTCGGCCTGACGGAGCGCAGCAAAGAGACGGTGATCATGCTGATCGTTCTGTCTCTTATTGACGTGGTGATGATTTCCAACCTCCTCATCATGGTTATCGTCGGCGGCTACGA
>CAZZKA010000228.1:0-6017 GCA_964654745.1 uncultured Bordetella sp.
ACCTTTGTCGTCGTCCTTGTTGTTTCCCCCGCCGCTGCCGCCGCCACCACCGCCGCCTTGACTCTCTTTGCCACGATCTGCCTTTGTGACAAGACCGGCTTTACCAGCGTTGCGGCGATCGTCTTTGCCGCCGTCGCTGACGGGGGTTTGGTCGTTTGCCATGGCGTGCGCAGGCTCCAGAATGATGAGTTGGCCATCGTCCAACTTTGCCGACAGAGCCCACGCTCTGCCGGGTCCAGGTCGTGTTCGGAGGAGCAGTCCCTGCGGCTCGCTGCCGTAGGGTTGCGCGATCATCACAACACCCTTTGGCTTGAGCCGGCGAAGCTGATCGAGATCCAGGTCGGTATGGCCAATGCCGATCAGCATCGGCAGCGGCAGTGTCGAGTCGGCGTGAGGCCCTGACGCGGACTTTGTCGCGGGTACGATGCTCGACAAAATCAGCAGCGACATGCTATCCAGTTGAAGCAGTCCCTGTAGTCGTTCCTCACCCAGACTCACCTCAAACCAGAAGGGATGGAAGCCGCTCAGCAGACTCTGCCCGCTTGCGATGGTTGAGATCTGCGCGAGTTCAAGCGGGCCGCGTCCTGAATGCTCAAGGGCGGCCGAGACTCGTTCCACCGCATGGGCAAGCGCCGCCTCCATCCAGTCGTACGGCAGGGTCGCATAGGCCTCCGCACCCAGAACCGCCCTCGCCCAGATCGCCGCGCCGTCCGGGGTGACATCCAGCATGAGTCGGCCTCCAGCCCACTCCATGGCTAGCCGCTGGTAGCCGGCGGAATCGACCTGTGATAGGTCTTTTGCTGCGATCGGCGTCAATCGGACCTGAACCGTCAGGTCATCGCCGAGGCCCGCCACCGATAACCCGTCGACCGATGCGCCCAGGGTTCGCAGGGCCTGGGCATGCGAGGCATTGAGCCGTGTCAGTGCGAGCGGCCTGATCGAGCTCATCGCATGCCTCCTGGTGCGGAGGCGAACGATTCAACCGGCTCGGGTGCATCGGCACCGTCGATTCCGATCAGCACAACCCGCCAGAGCGCATCACTCGATAGCGCCTGCGCGAGGCTTGCCGCCATTTCCTGAGCGGGGCGAGCCAGTCTGTCGAAACTGTCGGCGTTTGAACATGAGAATTCGGCGCCCCAGGCGCCGGCGTCCTCATAGACCCTCACCGAGGTGCCCGGGAAAACGGCCGGGTCCAGATCGAGCCGCAGGCTGCGCTGGTCTTCTCCTACCAGCAGTCGCTTAACGTTATCCTGCAAGTCTCTGAGAAGTTGCTCGGACCCGACGGCAGCCTGAGGGACCTTTGAGGCGGGTACCCCCGCCGCAGCGGCTGGGGTGGCAAACAAGCTCAACGGTCCGGCTGGCATGACGGGAACAGCCTCACCCGGCGCCGCGTGGTCGGCTGACGCTCGCCCGTCAACTCCGCTGCCACGGAGTAAACCGGAAAAACGCTCGACCGACTCCCTGTCCGGCGGCTGCCTGGCGAGGCCGCCCGAGGTGCCGCCAGGCAGTCCGCCCTGCCCCTGCCCGGACGGCGTTCTGACGTCGAGGCTGATCGAACGCTCAGGCATCAGCCTCCCCCCATTCCTCTCGGTCGCGACGGATCGAGGCCAGCTCCTCGAGCTCGAGCTCTTCCTTCCTTTCCTGTTCGCGCGCCGCGAGCGCATGAAAATTGCGGGCGAGTTCGACAAATTTCTGGCGGGCTACGGATGCATCGCGCATTCGCACAACACTCTCTTCCATCTGCTTGACGGCTTGTACGTGTTCAACCTTGCGAGTATCAAGCGTCTCGACATGCTTGAGTTCGGTCTGCTTGAGCCCGGCGACGTCCTGCTGCACATTTTCAATTTCGCGAAGCTTCACCAGACGGCTGCACAAATCCTCGTACCAGGCCTTCTCCTGGGCGCTGGCAAAGTGGACGAATTCATCCAGCGCCCGTTCAGCCGCCTTTTCGGCTTTTTGGGCCAGCACGACGGCGGCGCGGGACTTTTGCAGCTCGGTCTCTGCCTTGGTCTCGCGAAAGCGTTTGATGAACAAGAGGTCATCCACCATTGGCATGGGAGTGGCTCCTCGAGTCCGTTACAGACCAGCCGGCGCGGGCTTGCCGGTTATCTGGCACAAGGTGCTGATCGTTGCAGGATACTCCGAGCGCTCGCGGGTGCCCTGCTTGAGAAAGCTGCGGATTTCGTCGATCTTGTCGATCGCTTCGTCTGCAGTTGCATCCGAGCCGCGTTTATATTCGCCGATTTTTACCAACAGCTCGACGTCGGCATACTTGGCCATCAGCTCACGCAGGCGCCCCGCTGCAGCGCGGTGCTCGGGCCTGATGACGTTGTTTTGAACCCGGCTCGCCGAGGCGAGCACGTCGATCGCTGGATAGTGGTTGGACGACGCGAGTGCGCGCGACAACACGATATGGCCATCGAGAATGGAGCGCGTCTCGTCAGCAATAGGCTCGGTCATGTCATCGCCCTCGACCAGGACCGTGTAGAGCGCGGTGATTGATCCCTTTTCGTTCATGCCGACTCGCTCCATGAGCTTGGGCAAGGTGGCGAATACGGATGGCGGATAGCCGCGCCGCGTGGGGGGTTCACCCGCAGCCAGTCCGATCTCGCGCTGAGCGCGGGCAAACCGCGTCACCGAGTCCATCAGAAACAACACCTTGCGGCCTTGGTCGCGAAAGTACTCGGCGATGGCGGTGGCGACATACGCTGCCTTGGCCCGCTCCATCGACGACTTGTCAGAGGTCGCACAAACGATCACGGCGCGCTTGCGTCCCTCGGGTCCCAACTCGTGTTCGATGAACTCCCTGACCTCGCGGCCCCGCTCGCCGATCAGCGCGATCACGGTCACATCGACTTCAGCGCCCTTGACGAGCATACCGAGCAGGGTCGACTTACCGCCGCCCGCTGCCGCGAAGATGCCCATGCGCTGACCTTCTCCGCAAGTGAGCATGGCGTCGATAACACGAACGCCCATCGGCACAGCATCTTTGATCACGCGACGCTTCATGGGATCGGGCGCATCCGCAAACACTGGGTAAAACCGGTCTGCCTCAAGCGGGCCGCGTTCATCCAGATCGAGTGGATTGCCAAGTCCGTCCAGCACGCGGCCCAGCAGACCGTCGCCGACCGGTACCATATGAGCACGGCCAGTGGGCATGACCTCGGTGGTGGCCGAAATCCCGTACATATCGCCGATCGGCGTGAGCAGCGCTGCATCGCGGGCAAAGCCCACCACCTCGGCCTTCATCTCGAAGTCCTCGCCAGGCTGGCGCAGGATGCACACCTCGCCGATCTTTACCGCTGGCACTACAGCTTTGATGATCGTGCCAATGACCTGAGTGACCCGCCCTTTGATGGCAAGAGTTGGCGTATCGGCAATCGCCAGCTCAAGCATGTCGGTAACGTAGTCGAAGTTTTTCATCGCGCGTTGTGTTCCGGATCAGACCCTGCTGCCCAGAAGCCTGATAAAGCTTTGCTCGATAGCCCGCAGCTGCAGCTCGATGCTTGCTTCGACAACTCCGGTCTCGCTCTCGAGGATCGCGGCATCGCCTTTCAGGCGCGGGTCTGGTACGAAATCGATCATGCCCACGCCAGGGAAGCGCTCTAAGAGTTCGCCCGCCCGTGCTTTCATGCTCTCGGCATGCTCCGGTGGCAGCCGCAGTGTGAGCTGTTTCTGGTTGCGCATGACGGCAAGGCCGCTTTGAACGACCGCAACAACCCGCTCTGTATCGCTGAAATCGGCGATGATACGGCGCACCGCCTGCATCACCAGCGCAACGATTTTCTGCTCGGTTGAAGCGAAAAAATCGACCGCTCGTGCAGCGTTGTCGATCATTCTCTCCGCTTCCTCGAGCCGGGCTGCCATCTGCCCCTCCTCGAATCCCCGCTGCTTCTCTGATTCATAGGCAGCGACGGCTTCCGAACGGATCCGGTCGGCTTCGGTATGAGCGTCTTCAAGTAATTGTTTCGCTTCATGCCATGCGGCGACCGCCTCGGGTTCCAGGACGAGTTGCGACGAGTCCAAGGCCGGAATCGGTGTTTTGTCGAGATCCTTGAATCGAACAAATGACATGGCGTGACGTGCCCTCGCTATGCGGCGAGTGACTCGAGGCTTTCATCAAATTGAGGAAGCATGGAATCCATGACCAGTTTCCGTACATGCGCAAACGCAGCCTCGTTCATGGACGGAGGCCTCTCGGCCGCCTCTGTCTCGACGAACGGCAGCTTGAGCCGGAATCTGGCCCCTATCGGCGCCGGCAGACGGCTAGCCAGTTCGATCAATTGTGTCCATCCGGCGCGCCAGACGCGCGAAGAGGCGCCCTCGCCAGCCAGAACGCTCACTGGCTCAGTGTCGGTAAGCTGAGGGTCCGGGGCGGGCAGGCTGTAGACGAATTGGAGCTCACTGTCACCTATCCCGGCCGCATTGAGCGCCATCAGCTCGTCGCGCAGCACGACCCGTCGAAGCGTCCCCGCGTACGCGGCCAGCCCGAGATACCAGGCAAGCGTCTCGAGCACCTTGGCAGGCAGGATGGCGGTCCGGTGGTCTGGCGAACGCCAGTTGATCAGCTCTGGTAAACCGTCAACTTTTCCCGCTGCCGGCTCTCCTTTGGCCGCCAATGCGAGCGCTCGAACCGCGGGACCAGCCGAGCGCAACGGCTCGGGCAGGCCAATGCGGTCAGGATGAGCCGAGGCAGCCGGCGCAAAAAGAAAATCGTAAACCGCCTTGCCTTCGCTTCGCGGAAGTCGCAAAACACGCTGCGCGAGCGTCATCAGGCCGCCTCATCGCTTTCCAGGGGCGTGGCGCTGCGGGCCCGCCAGGCGAGATAACCGGCGCCAACCGCCACCGCCCCAAGCAGCACCATTCCGACGATCATCGCCCAGAGCAGTGATTCGAGGGCAGCCGCCGCGCCCGGGGGAACCTTGACACCCATGACGCTCACCGTATCGGGGGCAGGCACCGGCTTGGACGTGCTCGCGACCAGAACGACGGTCACCCGTTCGGCGGTCAAGTCAGGAATGCTGTTGGCGACCAGGCGGCGGACCTGCGGTTGCAGGATCTCGATGTCGTACTCGGCACGGTGTTTGATGAACACCGCAGCTGACGAAGGGGAGCCCTTTTCGAGGCCAGTCCCCCTCTCCGGAAGCACGAGATGCACCCGGGCAAACAGGACGCCATCGATATTGGCGAGGGTCCCCGACAGCTCCTGAGATAGCGCGTACAAGTAGCGCGCGCGCTCCTCAAGCGGCGAGGAAATCAACCCGTCCTTGGTGAACACCTGACCCATGGCCTTGAAGCTCTCGCGCGGCAACCCGGCTACCCGCAACACGTCGAGCGCTCGCGCAACGTCGGCGGTCGGCACCTGCACGCTGGCGTTGCCTTCCTTGCCGGCGATCTTGGTGGCGCTGATGCCTTTGTTGAGCAACTCAGCGATCACATCGTTGATGTCTCGCTCCGGAATGTTGGCGAGGAGCTCGACCTTGCCGCCGCAGCCCGCCAGGCCAAAGACCGCCACAGCGACCAGCGCGAGAAAAAGCTGCCTGAAACAGGACAAAGCTGCCGCCGACCCTTCAACTGGTAGGGCCGCGAGCGAGTAAGCAGCGAGATGAGACCGCATCGATTACTGAGCCTTGAGAATTGCGTCAATGGTTTGCGGCGCTTTGCTGATCAGCTTGCTGGTCAACTCAAACTGCAGACTCGCCTGGATCATCGTAAATTGCAGGCCGAGCAGGTCACTCACCGAGGGCGAGGGCTTTTTGAGAACCTCGGCTATCTGGGTGTACCGCACGCGAGTGTCCTCTGAGACATCGCGCAGGCCGGACAGGATGGACTCGCCTATCGTTGGTTGCGCCGCAGAGCGGGCGCTCGGCACGCTCGCAGCCGGTGCGGCGAGGCCTGCGGGCAACGCGGAGGCAGGCAGCGCCGGACTGGAAATGAGCTCGGGTGCGGCCGGTGCGCCGGCCGGCTGGGCACCCATAAAGGCCGATCGAAAACGCTGAACGTCGAGGGCGGCCACC
>CAZZKA010000229.1:0-5964 GCA_964654745.1 uncultured Bordetella sp.
GGTATGTTGAGTGCGTATTCCGGTCGATCATGCATGGCCCGGCCGACGACGATGCCGCGCCAAGCGCCCGACTACACGACCACGTGTACCGACTAACCATCGAGTACACGACCACCAGGCGACGCGAAGCGCTGCGCGGACGAATGGACCGGGCGGGAGGGCTGGCCACACAGCCATCCGACACACACGACCACGTGTACCGACTAGCCATCGCCTAAGAGACCACCAGGCGACGCGAAGCGATGCGCGGACGAGAGGACCGGGCGGGAGGGCTGGCCAGGCGCGCATCTGACAAGCCGAGGCGGGGCCTGCGAGGGCCGGATCAGGCGACCGGCTGAGGGTGAGCGAAGGCGAACCCGAATCGGGACGCCCCGGCCCGAGCGGTCCCGCCGAGGGAACCGCCGCCAAGGCGGCGGCGCAGTCGGTTAAGCGCCAGGCCAGCTCACCGCCCGGGCCCTAAGCTACGCGCAATCCGAGCAAGCCCGCCGAGGGAACCGCCGCCAAGGCGGCGGCGCAGTCGGTTAAGCGCCAGACCTGCCCCCCGCCCGGGCCCTGAGCCACGCGCATCGCAAGCAAAGCTCGTTAGGCTACCAACTGCCCAACGAGATCGTGCGTGTCCGACCCGGTGATCCGGACATCAACAAAGCCGCCGATGGGCAAACGTCCTTTGCCGCCGAAGCGCACGATGCCGTCAATTTCGGGCGCATCCATCTGCGTTCGACCCACCGCGACTTGGGTTCCGTCCTCAGCCTCCTCGAGCCCGTCGACAAGGACCCGCATCGTGCGGCCGACAAATCGCGCCAGACGTCGAGAGGAAATCGCCGACTGCACCTCCATGAAGCGCGCCCTGCGCGCCTCGCGAATGTCGTCCGCCACGGGATGAGGGAGTTCGTTCGCGGTCGCGCCGTCGACGGGCGAATAGGCGAAGCAGCCGACCCGGTCAAGCTCGGCCTCGTTCAAAAATTCAAGCATCGCTTCGAACTCGCGCTCGGACTCACCCGGGAATCCCGCAATAAAGGTACTGCGGACAGTTATATCGGGCACGATAGCCCGCCACGCCCGGATTCGTTCGATATTGCGCTCGCCACTGGCGGGTCGCTTCATCAGTTTGAGGATGCGGGGATGCGCGTGCTGAAAAGGCACATCGAGGTAAGGAAGGATCAGGCCCTCCGCCATGAGTTCGACGAGTTGGTCAACATGCGGATAGGGATAGACATAGTGCATACGCACCCACGCACCATGCTCGCGAGCTGCCAGGCCAAGCTCGCGCGCTAACTCGTGAATACGGGTACGAACGGGTCGACCCTCAACGAACCCGGTCCGATAGCGCATATCCACCCCGTAAGCGCTGGTGTCCTGAGAGACCACGAGGAGTTCCCGAACGCCTGAGGCAAAAAGTGCCCGCGCCTCACGCACCACATCGCCGATCGGACGACTGACCAGATCGCCGCGCATCGACGGGATAATGCAGAAACTGCAGCGATGGTTGCAGCCCTCGGAAATCTTGAGATAAGCGTAGTGGCGGGGGGTTAGCTTGATACCGGCTTCGGGCACGAGGTCGGTGAAGGGATCATGCGGACGCGGCAGCGCCTGGTGCACGTGCGACATCACCTCTTCGGTCGCGTGAGGGCCCGTGACAGCGAGCACAGTCGGATGGACCTCCCGAACCAGTGAATCGCCTCGACTCCCGGACTTGGCCCCCAGGCATCCGGTTACGATGACTCGACCATTTTCGGCGAGCGCCTCGCCGATCGCATCGAGCGACTCCTGCACCGCATCGTCTATGAACCCGCAGGTATTGACGATAACGAGGTCCGAACCCTCGTAACTTCCAGAGACTTCGTAGCCTTCGGCGCGCAACTGGGTGAGGATGCGCTCCGAGTCCACCAGCGCCTTGGGGCACCCCAGCGAAACGAACCCGACCTTGGGCACGGCCGGGGCGCGGCGCCTCGGTCGGCGCACAACTTTCTCGCCGGAAGGGTTCCGAGTCATTCGGACAAGGTCACAATAAGATCAATTCGAAGCGCTTTGCAATCACTTGGAGCGCGTGGGCGGTCCCGGGAAATTGAGGTTTTGGAACATATTGCGTGTCTGCGCATTCATCTGTTCCTGCATCTGCATGAATAAATTTTTACTCTGCTCGATGTAATTTCCCATCATCGCCTGCATCATCGGCGCCTGCATCGACATGAACTGGGTCCACAGTTCTGCGTTGGGCACAGCTCCAGGATCGTAGATTGACTTGGACTGCTCCTGGAGCTTTTCCTGGATCTCAACGAAGCTTTGCATCGTCTTTTCCAGATAAGCCCCCATCATCCCCTGCATCGCGTGGCCATAGAACCGGATAATCTGCGCGAGCATCGAGGAGGAAAAAAGCGGAGCCCCGCCGGCTTCCTCCTCAAGAATGATCTGCAACAGGATGCTGCGCGTGAGGTCCTCCGAGGTCTTCGCGT
The DNA here is from genome assembly GCA_964654745.1 of uncultured Bordetella sp. Lineage (GTDB taxonomy): Bacteria > Pseudomonadota > Gammaproteobacteria > Burkholderiales > Burkholderiaceae_E > SYIM01. The sequence goes on from CAZZKA010000229.1 coordinate 2,454, forward strand.
CCGCCACCCGAAACGGTTCGCTGTCGAGAACTAACTGCTTGACGTCGGCCAGCGTGATGTAGATGCTGGTCCGCGTGTCGTACAGGCGACGGTTAGGGTATTTCTTGATCAAACGAATCGAATCGGTCATCGCTCACAACCCCGCAAGGTAAATCATCCCCGGAACGCCCGCCCCACCCGCAACGGAACGACCCGCAGCCGCCTCGAGCAGCAGCGGGTACGCCGGCCATCATCCCATGTGAAGGCCGCCGTTGCAGGAGAACTCCGCTCCGGTCGTAAACCCGGCATCGTCCGTGGCAAGCCATCCGCAGATCGATCCAATCTCCTCAGCGCGGCCCAGCCTCCTGACCGGAATCTGCTGAATGATTTTTTCGCGAACGTCCTCACGCACAGCCATCACCATGTCCGTCGCAATATAACCCGGAGCAACGGTATTGACCGTAACACCCTTGCTCGCCACTTCCTGGGCTAAGGCCATCGAAAAACCATGCATACCAGCCTTGGCGGCAGAATAGTTGCTTTGTCCGAACTGGCCTTTCTCTCCGTTTACCGAAGAGATATTGATGATGCGCCCCCAACCCTTGTCCAGCATCCCGTCTATGACCTGTTTGGTGACGTTGAAAAGCGAGTTGAGGTTGGTATCGATCACCGCTCGCCAATCGTCGAGCGACATTTTGCGGAACATGCCGTCGCGCGTGATACCGGCGTTGTTGACGAGAATATCGGGATTGCCGAACTGCGCTTTGACCTGATCAAAGGCGGCCTTGGTCGAATCCCAGTCCGCGACATTTCCTACCGACGCATGAAAGGAATAGCCCTCAGCCTTTTGCTCGGCAAGCCACTTTGAGAAATCGCGCGTCGGTCCGCACCCGGCAATGACGATATAGCCCATGTCGTGAAATCTGCGGCAGATCGCGGTCCCGATGCCGCCCATACCTCCGGTCACGTATGCGAGTTTGCTGCTCATGCTTGATTCTCCGTTGATTGTTGAGGTCTGAAATTTCTGCAGCCCGCCTTGACAGGCCACAAGCGGGCAAAGGATTCGTTGGCGGGGTCTGAGCTGATCAAGCTTTTTGCTTGACGTAGCTGCCGGGCGCGGCCTCGAGGGCCCTGTACTTGACCGATCCTGGGCTGCGCGGAGCGAGCCGCGGCTCTCCGCCAAACTGGCTCAGCCATCGCGACCAGTCGGGCCACCAGCTACCCGGCACCTCTCTGGCTTGGCTCAGCCACTCGTCCGCCGATGCGGGGCAGGTTTCGCCAACCCAATAATTACGCTTATTGCGGTGAGCGGGGTTGATCACACCAGCGATATGCCCGCTCGCGCCCATGACGAACCTGACGGGGGCCTTCATGAGCTGAGTTGACTCATACCCCGCCCGCCAGGGAACGATATGGTCTTCTTTGGACGCGTAGACGAAGGTCGGGACGCCGATCGCCCCCAGGTCAACTCGCTCGCCCGCGCACCTGAGGCGACCCGGGATGCGCAGCTCATTCTGAAGATAAAGGTGGCGGATGTACCAGCAGTACATCGGGCCGGGCAAATTGGTGCTGTCACTGTTCCAGAAGAGAAGGTCAAAGGCCGCCGGCGCCTCACCCTTCAAATAACTATTGACGACATAGTTCCAGACCAGATCGTTGGGCCGAAGAAAATTAAAGGTCGTTGCGAGCTCGCGCCCGTGCATCAACCCGGTCTTACCGATCGTGGCCTCTTTATAGGACACGAAAGCCTCGTCAATGAAAATTCCAAGCACGCCCGGATCGGCGAAATCCAGCAACGTGGTGAGCAGCGTGAGGGACTCGACCCAGTGCTCCTTTCGCGCGGCCAGCACCGCGGCAGCAGTCGCTGCGATGGTCCCGCCGACACAAAAACCCAGCAGATTGATTTTGGGCTGCCCGGTTATTTCCCGAACCACCCGAATCGCCTCGATCGCACCCCTCTCAAGATAATCATCCCAGGTGAGTTCACTCTGGTCCGCCTGCACGTTACGCCAAGACACCATGAAAACCGTATGGCCCTGAGCGACCGTGTAGGCGACCAGAGAATTGTCTGGCTGGAGATCCATGATGTAGAACTTGTTGATGCACGGCGGCACCATCAGGATCGGCCTGCTGCCCACTCGCTCCGTGGTCGGCGAATACTGAACGATCTGGATCAGTTCATTTTGGAACACTACGGATCCGGGCGTCGTCGCCACGTTGCGACCAACCTCAAAGGCCTCTTCGTCCGTCTGCGAAATACGACCGCGTTGAAGATCGGCGAGCATGTTCTGGATGCCGTTCCACAGGCTCTCGCCGCGCGTATCGAGCAGGCGTTGCTGCGCTTCGGGATTGGTCAGCAGGAAATTGGCGGGCGATAACATGTCCACCCACTGCTGCGTGGCGAACTTCACGCGGTCGCGCGTCTTGGCATCGCCCTCGACAGCCTCAGCCATTTTCTGCAGGAACTCGGCATTGAGCGAATAGAGGGCCGCTCCCCACGCAAACGGTCCCCCGTGCCAGGGCTGAGCGGCAAAACGCCGGTCTGGAGCGGCAGGGGCCTCTGCCGAGGAGAAAACCTCAGCCAGCCGTTTGAAATAATCGGACTGCAGCTTGGAAAAAACTTCCGGACTCATATGCAGTCCAGGGGGCAGACCGGGCTCAGGGGCGCCCGGCCTGGCCTCGCCTTGTGCGAACGAGCCCGCTTTGGACGAGCCCGCTTTGGACGAGCCCGCTTTGGACGAGCCCGCTTTGGATGAACCGGGCTTTGGCGAGCCTTTCTTGGAAGCGCGAGCCTTGGGTGAGCCTGAATTAGACGTTCTCGTCTTGGCCCCACCATCCTCCGGCCCGCCGACCGCAGCGCTCTTGGCGCCTTGCACTGCCTTGGCGCGCTTGACGTCTGCTTTTTTTGAAGTCCGCGATGCGCTGGCCTTGGCTCCGGGCGACGCTCTGCGTGAGGCTGGGGTGGCCGACAGCCGGCCGACTTCGGAATCGGAGCCCTGCTCAGCACCCTGCTCGCCGGTTGCCTCGGGCGAAAGCCGCTTGCGAGATACCATGTTATTTCCCCGGGATAGCTAAACGATCCATATCAACGCCGCCTGGCGCCCGCTGATCCGATCGCGTCTGTGAGAGTAATAATGCCCGGGAAGGCTTACAGTGCTCTGACCACCACCTCCAATCAGTCGGATACCCGTTGCCCTGAGCCTGCGGCGCGCTAGCTCAAACAGATCGGCCTGCCACTTACCGGGGCGCGCTCCGGGATAAAAACACGACACCGATCCGGGGTCATCCGCCTGAAAAGCCTCCAGCACGTCGGCGCCGACCTCGAAGGACTCCGGCCCGATGGCGGGACCCAGCCACGCCACCAGCTCGGCTTGCGCGGAGGACAGGCGCCGTAGCGCCGCAACCGTGGACTCGACCACGCCGCCGGCTAAGCCGCGCCAACCAGCGTGCGCGACGCCAACGCACGTGCCCTGCTCATCGGATAAGAGCACCGGCAGGCAGTCGGCACATAGAACCGCGAGTACCCGCCCCG
>CAZZKA010000230.1:0-5962 GCA_964654745.1 uncultured Bordetella sp.
CCTCGTGCTTCGCGACCACAAGGCTGCGCTTGCGGCGCTGGTAAGTCTCGAGGCAGGCAAGATCCCCAGCGAGGCCGCGGGCGAAGTGCAGGAAATGATCGACATCTGCGATTTTGCCGTGGGCCTGTCGCGGCAGCTGCACGGGCTCACCATTGCCTCGGAGCGCCCCGATCACCGCATGATGGAGCAGTGGTTGCCTCTGGGCGTAGTGGGTGTGATCACCGCTTTCAACTTTCCGGTCGCGGTGTGGTCATGGAATGCGGCGCTTGCCTACGTGTGCGGTAACGCGGTGATCTGGAAGCCCTCGGAAAAAACGCCGCTCACGGCGCTCGCCGTCGAGCGACTGTTTGCTGCCGCGTGCGAACGATTCCTGCAGGCCCGCGCGCCCGATGCTCGGGAGCGCGAAGCGGTCGGATCCCTACTACAGGTCGGAGTGGGTGGTGCGGAGCTTGGGCGCGGTCTTGCCGAGCATCGCGGCGTGGCCCTGCTATCGGCCACAGGCAGCACCAGGATGGGCCGTGATCTTGCGCCCCGCGTCGCAGCGCGACTGGGCCGGTCGCTCCTTGAGCTCGGTGGCAACAACGCGGTGATCGTAGCGCCCTCGGCCGATCTCGATCTGGCTCTGCGGGGATTGGTGTTTGGCGCATGGGGTACGGCGGGGCAGCGCTGCACGAGCACCCGCCGGGTGATCGTGCATCATAGCGTTCGCGCTCGTGTGGTCGATTCGCTTGAGCGCGCGCGGGGCAGTCTTAAGATCGGAAGTCCATTTGATCCGGGTACGCTCGTTGGCCCCCTGATCGATCAGGCCGCCTTTTCGGCGATGCAGGCGGCGCTCGCGAGTGCGCGATCGGATGGCGGGAGGGTGCACGGCGGCGAGCGATGCCTCGCTGAAAGATTTCCCAACGCATGGTATGTCTCGCCTGCACTCGTCGATATGCCCCGGCAGACTCAAGTGGTGTGTGAAGAAACCTTTGCACCGATTCTCTATGTGATCGGTTATGAAACGCTCGAGGAGGCGATCGCCCTGAACAATGCTGTGGCGCAGGGCCTGTCTTCGGCGATTTTCACCAATGATCTGCGCGAGGCTGAGCGGTTCGTGAGCGCTACGGGCTCTGACTGCGGCATCGCCAATGTAAACCTTGGCACCTCGGGCGCTGAGATCGGCGGTGCTTTTGGCGGCGACAAGGATACTGGCGGCGGGCGCGAGTCGGGCTCTGATGCGTGGAAGGCTTATATGCGGCGCTCGACCAACACGATCAATTATGGCGCGTCGCTGCCGCTTGCCCAGGGCGTGGTGTTCGATATCGCGCCGCGCTGAGTCAGCCGATCACATTGAACTCTCGAACTTGTTCGCCGCGCAGCACGCGTTCATAGCCGAGATCGCGCACATCGATGCTGATGGGCGCACCGGTGAGAACCCACTCGGCCAGTGCAAGTCCCGCACCGGGTGCATGCTGCATGCCGTGCCCTGAGAATCCTGACACGAACCATAGATTGCGAGTCTGCGGGTGCGGACCGATCACTGCATTGTGATCGAGGTGATGCATGTCGTAATACCCTGCCCAGGCGCGCTCGATGCGCATGGCCTCAAGCGAGGGAACACGATGGGCAAGGCGTGACCACGCTGTTTCGTCAAGCTCGCGCCAGTCGGGATCAAGAGGCAGTTCATCGGCATCATCGATCGGGGGGCTGCCGTAGAGCAGCCACGCGCCCTCGGGCCGAAGCCAGAAGCCTGAGGGATCAATGATCAGTGGACAGCCGGGTAGCGACGCGGGCGTCGACAGCACGAACACGGTGCGCCGGCGCGGACTGATCGCGAGATTTATCCCGATGCGCTCGGCGAGTGCCCCGGACCAGGCACCGGTGGCGTTGACGAAGTGTGCGCAGGCGATCACCCGACCGTCGGCGAGGACCACCTGTTCGACCTGCTGACCCGCTCCCGTCACGAGTCGCAGCACTTCGCCGCTGACGAGTGCTGCGCCCTGCGCGAGCGCCTTTCTGAGCAGGCCCTGATGCAGTGCAGGCCCGTCAAACCAGCCCTCGCCGTCGAGGCCAAGTGACCCCAGCGCGAGGCCCTCGGTGTTAAGCCACGGGAAGCGCCCGTTAAGCTCTTGGGGCGCGAGCAGTCTTACCGATGCACCGTGCGCGCATTGCACTGCGTGAGCTTTGCGAAGGGACGGAGCATCGCTGTCGCGCGCAAGATAAAGATAACCTGGCTCGCGCAGTCCCAGCACAGGCCCTTGCCCGTCGACCGCAAGAAGGTGTTCAGCCTGCCGTAAAAAACGGATGCCGAACTGCGATAGCGCGATGTTGACGGGGGAGGTGAACTGCTGCCGGATCGAGCTCGCCGAAAGGCTGGAGGAAGCCCGCGAAAAACTCGGATCGCGCTCTATGAGTAAGACCGAGAGGCGCGGATCGGTGCGGGTGAGCCAGTAGGCAAGCGAGGCGCCCATGACGCCTGCCCCCGCGATGACGATGTCGGCCGTGCGCCCAGGCGCGCCGCCTCGATCAGAGGGGCTTACGGATGGCATGCGAGATCTCGCCAATGATGCCGCGCCGGAACGCAAGCACGCAGACGACGAAGATCACGCCCTGAATGATGGTGACCCAGGCGCCGAACTGGGCAAGATAGTTTTGCATGCTCACGATGATCGCGGCGCCGACCACCGGACCGAAGATGGTTCCCAGCCCACCGAGCAGGGTCATAAGGACGACCTCGCCTGACATGGTCCAGTGCACATCGGTGAGCGAGGCAAGCTGAAACACTAACGCCTTGGTGGCTCCCGCAAGGCCAGAGATCGCGCCGGACAGGATGAAGGCGAACAGCTTGTAGCGGTCGGTATCGTAGCCAAGCGATATCGCGCGCGGCTCGTTTTCCCGCACCGCCTTGAGAACCTGACCGAAGGGCGAATGGATGATGCGCCAGATGAGCAGGAACCCACCCAGAAAGATCACCATCACGACGCCGTACATGGCATAGTTGTTGGAGAGATCGATGAGGCCGAAGAGCTTGCCGCGAGGCACGGCCTGGATGCCGTCTTCGCCTCCGGTAAAAGGCGCCTGCAGGCAGAAGAAAAAAATCATCTGCGCCAGTGCCAGCGTGATCATCGCGAAATAAATTCCCTGCCTGCGGATGGCGAGCATCCCCGCAACCACGGCGATCAGTCCGGCGGCAAGCGTACCCGCGACAATGGCGAGCTCGGGACTGAGACCCATCACTTTGGCACACCAGGCCGAAACATAACCCGCCGAGCCCAGGAACATGGCGTGTCCGAACGACAGCAGACCTCCGAAGCCAATGAGCAGGTTGAACGCGCAGGCAAACAGCGCAAAGCACATCAACTTCATCATGAAGATCGGGTAGACCCAGATCGGGGCGATCAGCAGCACCGCCACCATGATGACAAAGGCAATCAGCTGCGCGCGCGATCCGCCGTCGGCGTCACCGGGGTTGATTGCTGGGGGCGTACTCATCGACGGGGCCTACTTTTGTGTGCCGAAAAGGCCGGCGGGCTTGAACAACAGCACAATAGCCATGATGATAAAAATCACGGTGTTGGAGGCTTCCGGGTAGAAAACCTTGGTGAGGCCTTCGATGATGCCCAGACCGAAGCCCGTCACGATGGCGCCCATGATCGAGCCCATGCCGCCGATCACCACGACCGCGAACACCACGATGATGAGATCCGCGCCCATTAACGGATTGACCTGATATATGGGTGCCGCCATCACGCCGGCAAAGGCGGCGAGCGCCACGCCAAAGCCGTAGGTGAGTGTGATCATGCGCGGCACATTGATACCGAAAGCCTGAACAAGCTGCGGGTTTTCGGTGGCGGCGCGCAAATACGCGCCGAGCTTGGTGCGTTCGATCACATACCAGGTGGCCAGACACACCACGAGCGAAGTGGCCACCACCCAGCCCCGATAGTTGGGCAGGAACATGAATCCGAGATTTTGCCCGCCGGTGAGTTCGGCGGGTACCCGGTAGGGCAGTCCCGAGGAGCCGAACTCATTACGGAATATTCCCTGAATGATCAGGGCAAGACCAAATGTGAGCAGCAGGCCATAGAGATGATCGAGCTTGTAGAGCCTCGCCAGCATTGTGCGCTCGATGATCATGCCGGTAGCGCCGACAATGACCGGGGTAAGCAGCAACGACCACCAGTAGCCGACCCCAAGCTTGCTCAGCAGGAGAAAAGAGCAGAAGGCACCCAGCATGTATTGGGCGCCATGGGTGAAGTTGATGATATTGAGGAGCCCAAAGATCACCGCCAGGCCGAGCGACAGGAGCGCATAGAACGAGCCGTTGATCAGTCCGATCAACAGCTGTCCGAACAGCGCCTGAATGGGAATACCGAAAATTTCCATGGCCTATCGTTCGACTTGGCGGTGTATGTGGCGGGCCGGCTTATTTCACCATCGTGCAGCCGCCCTGATCCATCGGTCGGAAAGCTTCTTCGGCCGGAATGGTGGCTCGGACCTTGTAGTAGTCCCAGGGGCCCTTGGATTCGGCGGGCTTCTTGACTTCAACCAGATAGGCCGGGTGGATCTTGCGGCCATCGGCGCGGACCGAGCCCTTGCCGAACAGGGGGTCATCGGTCGGCAGCCGCTTCATCTCAGCGATCACCTTGGTGCCGTCATCGGTCTTGCCGGACTCGATGGCCTTAAGGTAGTGCATCACCGCTGAGTAGACGCCGGCATGGACCATGGTGGGGTGAATACCGCGGTTGGCCGCTGCGAAGCGTTTGGCGAAGGCGCGCGTCTGATCGTTCATGTCCCAATAGAAGGTCTCTGTGAAGATCAGGCCCTGCGCGGTCTGCAGGCCGAGTGAGTGCACGTCGGTGAGAAAAACGAGCAGACCCGCGAGGTTTTGGCCGCGGCGAACGATACCGAACTCAGCGGCCTGCTTGATCGAGTTGGTGGTGTCGCCGCCCGCATTGGCCAGACCAACGATCTTGGCTTTGGAGGCCTGCGCCTGCAACAGGAAGGAAGAAAAGTCCTGCGTGTTGAGCGGGTGGCGGACCTTGCCAAGCACCTTGCCGCCATTCTTGAGCACGACCGCCTCAGTATCGCGCTCAAGCGCGTGACCAAAAGCATAATCGGCAGTCAGGAAGAACCAGGAGTCGCCGCCCGTCTTGACGATGGCGTTACCTGTGCCGTTGGCGAGCATCCAGGTGTCGTAAGCCCAGTGGATCGTGTTGGGCGAGCAGGCCTTGCCGGTCAGGTCAGACGTTGCCGCGCCGGAGACCAGGAAGGCTTTGCCCTTCTTGCGGGTGATTTCATTGACCGCGAGGGCAACCGACGATGTCGGAACGTCGACGATCACATCGACCTTATCGACGTCGTACCACTGGTTGGCGATCTGTGATCCAACATCGGGCTTGTTCTGATGGTCGGCGGAAACGATCTCGACCTTCATTCCTTTGGCTGCGGCGCCGAAGTCCTCGACCGCCATGCGCGCGGCAATCTCCGAGCCGCGGCCTGCGATGTCGGTGTAGAGGCTCGACATATCGGACAACACGCCGATTTTGATTACGCCGTCTGACACTTGTGCTTGCGTACCCGTCCAGGCGAGTGCCACGGCGGCTGCGACCAGGGTCGATCGCAAGGCTTTCTTGAGTTTCATGAGGGTCTCCTTGGGTGTTGTCGCGCTGCTGTTGAAAATAGCGGGGAATTCAGACCCCGAGATAAGTCTTGAGAACGTCTGCCTTGGATTGGAGCTCGGATGCCGTGAAGGTTTCGACCACGCTCCCGTGCTCGATGATGTAGAAGCGATCGGCCAGGGGCGCGGCGAAGCGGAAATTCTGTTCGACCATCACCGTGGTGAATCCCTTGTCGCGCAGCATCCTGATCGCGCGGCCAAGGGCCTGCACGATCACCGGCGCGAGGCCTTCGGAAATCTCGTCAAGTAAAAGCAGGTTGGCACCGGTGCGCAGGATGCGCGCCACCGACAGCATCTGTT
>CAZZKA010000231.1:0-5945 GCA_964654745.1 uncultured Bordetella sp.
TGAACATGCTGCAGGGCGGGGCCAACGGTGGAGACCGCCAGATCGACCTGTCCGCCCAGCAGCTCGGCGACATACTGCACTGCGCCCTTATAGGGGACATGGTTCATCTGGATGCCCGCTCGAAGCTTGAAAAGTTCGGCGATCAGGTGGTGCGGTGATGCGATGCCTGCGCTCGCATGGTTGAGCTTGCCGGGGTTGGCTTTGGCGTAGGCGACCAGTTCGCGCATGTTGCGCGCCGGTACACTCGGGTGCGCCACAAAAATGAACGGAATCGAGCCAAGGTGGGCAAGCGGAACATAGGCATTGATCGGGTCATAGCTGATCTTGCGCAGGTTGGGAACATACGCAAAGCCGGTGCTGTCGTAGAGAAGAAAGGTGTAGCCGTCGGGCGTGGCGCGGGCGCCCGCTTCGTTGCCGATCATGGTGCTCGCACCGGGCCGGTAGTCAAGGATGACGGGCTGGCCCAGCACTTTTTCCAGGCGTCCGGAGACGATGCGTGACCAGGAATCGGCGCCTCCCCCGGCAGGATAGGGCACGATCAGCCGCACCGGCTTGTCGGGCCATGCCTGGGCGCGCGCAGGCGCTATGGCGCCCAGCGCCGATGATACGGCAAGCGTGCCGACGATCCGGCGGCGCGTGGATGAATGCTTCATGGGTCTCCTCCCGGGTATTCGGCTCGCAATCCGTGTGCGAGCATGCGTAAGGCGTCCATAGTAGCGCAGCCGGTTGCGGCTTCAATCGCCGCACGATACGGCGGAAGATTGGTGCATTCCAGCACGATGGTCTTGATCTGTGGGTGACGCTGAATAAGTTGGCGCGCGGCGTGAACAACCTCACGCTCGGCAAGCGTCACGTCCATATGGGACTCGTTATTGAGAATTCGGGTGCAGAACTCGCCCGCCGGATCGATACTCTCGATCGGCGTGCCGGGCGGCACCGATGCCGCCTGGAGCAGCTCGCTATCGAGTGCCTGCGCTGAAAAGGTGAGAATGCCCGGTGCCGACACCCTCGCACAGGCGAGCAGACTGGAACTCACCACGGGGACCGGAAGCGCCCGGGCGAGTTCATGCTGGAAACGGGCCAGAAAGCCGCAGCTGGTGCCAATGCGCTCGGCGCCTTCGCGAACCAGATCTTGTCCTGCGGCGACAAATGCTTCGATTAGCGATGGATCACGCGTTTCGATGACGCGTCGGGGCGAGGCACCTCTGACGACTTTATAGAGCGGTTCGATCCCGAGCGTGGTGAAGCTCTGAGGATGACCGATATCGCCGGGTGGACGCGGGAACCGGGTGTCGAGCATCAGGATGCCCACCCGGGGGCGCCGGACTGCGCTCATGCTTCGCCTCGCGCGTCGGCCTTCATGGGCGCACCACCCTGGGGCGCTTCAGGATCCGCTCGAACGAACCATACTCCGAGCAGGAGGGGTGTGGGGCAGGACTGCATGGTGGGATTGACGCTGGCGGGGTTTAGTGTGCCATGATTGCACGCATCAACCGATGCCGGCGTGCAAAGTGCGACCGGCCCTATCTAGGAGCCTCTGATGAAATCGCGTGTTGTTCTCGCTCTTGCCGCCCTCGCCGTGGGATCAGCCGTATCGGCCCAGACGCGTTGGGATCTGCCAGCCGCCTACCCCGCTGGCAACTATCACACCCAGAACATTCAGCAGTTCGCTGATGAGGCCGACAAGGCCTCGGGCGGCGCACTCAAGATCACGGTTCACGCCAACGCTTCGCTCTTCAAGGCGCCCGAGATCAAGCGCGCCGTGCAGGGCGGACAGGCGCAGCTGGGCGAGATTCTGCTCGCCAACTTCCAGAACGAGTGGCAACTGTTTGGTGCGGATGGGCTGCCCTTCCTCGCCGACAGTTTTGATCAGGCTAACAAGCTCTACAAGGCGCAACGCCCGTTCCTCGAGAAAAAGCTCGGTGAACAGGGCATGATGCTGCTCTATTCCGTGCCGTGGCCGCCCCAGGGCATCTATGTGAAAAAGCCTATCAACGCGGCTGCCGATCTCAAGGGCGTCAAATGGCGCGCCTACAGTCCCGCCACCGCGCGCATCGCCGAGCTGGTGGGCGCGCAGCCGGTGACGGTGCAGGCGGCCGAGTTGTCGCAGGCGATGGCAACAGGTGTGGTCGAGAGCTATATGTCGTCGGGTTCGACCGGCTATGACACCAAGACCTACGAGCACATCAAGTACTGGTATGACACGCAGGCGTGGCTGCCCAAGAATGCGGTGATCATGAACCGGGCTGCCTTTGAAAAACTCGCCCCCAATGTTCGTGATGCCGTGCTCAAGGCGGCTGCCGCAGCGGAGTCGCGCGGCTGGGCGCTGGCGCAGAGCAAGAACCAGGAGTACATCGATCTGCTCAAGAAGAACGGCATGAATATCGTCGCTCCGTCGGCTCAGCTCAAGGCCGATATGCAGAAGGTGGGCGAGACCATGCTCAAAGAATGGCTCGACAAGGCGGGTGCAGAAGGCAAAGCGCTGGTTGATGCCTATCGTAAGCTTTGAGGAGAGCATCGGCGTGCAGTGCACGCCGCGCGCGAACACCCCTCTCATCAACCGGGCACCGCTTGCGGTAGCGAGCGAGTGCCCGGTGTTTTCATAAGCCCCTGGCATGCGAAAGCTTCTTGATCGTCTTTACGATGGCGCTGCCGCGCTCGCAGCGCTTTTCATGGTGGCGCTTCTGGTCATGGTGCTGCTCTCGATCCTTGGTCGAGAGATCGGCTTTCATTTGCGAGGGACCGACGCTTATGCCGGCTATTTCATGGCGGCAAGCGGTTTTCTGGCGCTTGCGCACACCCTCAAACGTGGCGAGCACATCCGCGTTACCCTCCTCACCGGACGTCTGCGGGGAGCGGCGCTGCGCCGGCTGGAGCTCTGGGCGCTTGGGCTCGCGAGCCTGTTGAGCCTGCTGCTGGCTGCATACAGCGTCCGGCTGTGCTGGCAGTCGCATCTCTTTCACGATATCTCGACCAGCAATGACGCCACGCCACTCTGGATTCCGCAGCTGTCGATGGCGCTGGGCACAGTGATTCTTTTCATCGCCCTGATCGACGAGTGGGTTCTCGAATTTCTGGGTAAACGAAGCGCGGCGGCATCGAGCGAACCGCTGCACAACGAGTAAACGCGCCGTGAACGATCTGCTGATCACTACGCTTCTCATCGTCACGCTGTTCCTCATCCTGGGTAGCGGTGTATGGATCGGTTTGTCCTTATCCGGGGTCGCCTGGGTGGGCATGCAGCTCTTCAGCAGCCGGCCTGCGGGCGATGCGATGGCGGTGACGATCTGGGGGTCGTCCTCGAGTTGGACGCTCACCGCGCTGCCGCTATTCATCTGGATGGGTGAGATCCTGTTCCGGACGCGGTTGAGTCAGGACATGTTTCATGGGCTTGCGCCATGGCTGCAGTCGCTCCCCGGCCGTCTGCTCCACACCAATGTGGCCGGGTGCACGATCTTCGCGGCGGTCTCGGGCTCATCAGCGGCGACTTGCGCCACGATCGGCAAGATGACGCTGCCCGAGCTGTCGCGACGGGGTTATCCCGATAAGTTGGTGATCGGAACGCTCGCTGGCGCGGGCACCCTGGGCCTGCTGATTCCGCCCTCGATCATCATGATCGTCTATGGCGTGACGGCAGATGTCTCGATTGCGCGGCTCTTCATTGCAGGGGTGCTACCCGGGCTGATGCTCGCAGGGCTCTTTTCCCTTTACATCATCTTTTGGGCGCTGCGGCATCCCGATCAGGTGCCCGCCGCCGAGCGACGCTATACGCTCGTCGAAAAGATTCGCGAGTCGCGAAGCCTCATCCCTGTGGTGCTGCTGATTGCTGCGGTGCTTGGTTCGATTTATACCGGCATCGCTACGGCGACCGAGGCGGCCGCGGTGGGCGTGGTGGGCTCACTCGTTTTGTCAGCGATGCAGGGCACGCTCAGCTGGTCGAGCTTTCGCGAGTCGCTGATGGGTGCCACGCGGCTCTACTGCATGATTGCGCTGATCCTCGCCGGCGCGGCTTTCCTGACGCTCTCGATGGGCTATATCGGCCTGCCACGGCATCTGGCCGAATGGATTGCCGAGCTAGGCTTGTCGCAGTTTCAGCTGATTCTTGCGCTGACCGTTTTTTATATTGTCCTTGGGTGTTTTCTCGACGGGATCTCGATGGTGGTGCTCACCATGGGCGTGATTCTGCCTACCGTGGTCAAAGCCGGGATCGATCCGCTCTGGTTTGGAATTTTCATCGTGCTGGTGGTCGAGATGGCTCAGATTACGCCACCAGTCGGCTTCAACCTGTTCGTACTGCAGGGCATGACCGGTAGGCAACTTGGCTGGATTGCGCGCGCTACGCTACCGATGTTCTGGGTGATGGTGTTTGCCGTGTTGCTGCTCTACTGGTTCCCGGGCATTGCGACCTGGCTACCCGAGCGGATGATGCGCTAGGGTGCGGCGCGTCAAGCAACCGCCGCGGCCGCGCGCAGGCGTTCAGCAGTGAGAGGCAGTTCGCGTACTCGGAGACCCACCGCTTCCCAGAGCGCATTAGCGATGGCCGCAGCAGTAGGTCCCTGCGCGCACTCGCCCGCGCCGAGCGATGACTCGGTCGGCGCATCGACCAGCACCACATCGATCACTGGCTGGTCACTGAAGGCGAGAATCGGGTAGCCGCTCCAGTCGATTGCACCGGGGCCAGTCGCCGGTTCAATCGGCACCGACTCCAGCAGGGTCCAGCTGCAGGCCTGCAGCGCGCCGCCTTCGAGCTGATTGCGCGCTCCGTCCGGATTGATCACCCGCCCGATATCGGCCACCACGGTCAGACGCCGCACCTGGATCCGGTCGGTCACGCTGATCTCGGCACCCACTGCGCACCAGGCACCACTGTTTTTGTAGTGAGCAAAGGCGATGCCTTGCCCGCCTGCAACAGCCGACAGGGCGTCGCCCGAGGCAGGTACCTGGGCAATGTTTGGTCGGGCTGAAGCCAGCACGGGATGCGCCATGGCGGACACGGGCGTGTCGGTCAGCCGTTCGCCCAGCACCTCGAGCACGCGCCGGGCGCGGGGATGCTCGAGATGCGCCAACCGAAAGTCGAGCGGGTCCTGGCCAGCCATCTGTGCGAGTTCATCAATGGATGATTCGAGCGCGAACACATTGCCATAGGCACCGAGCGAGCGCAGCGCCGAGGTGCGCAGTGGCATGCCGGTCACACGATGATTGGTGATCCTGATCGCAGGCAACGCATAAGCGGGAATCGCGTTACGCTCTGAGCCGCCGCCCGCTGCGAGCGCGGCATTGACCGATTCGCGTGGCGCAAACCGGTTGCTTGCGATTTCGGTGGCGGCAAGCAACGTGGGGGTGGGCGCACGACCGGGCCGCAGGCTGTGACCGCCGCTCCAGACTTCATGCTCCCAGCGCGTGACGCGGCCACGGTCGAGCCAGGCGCGAATTTTCATCGACATCGCAGAGCCAAGCGGTGCGCGGGTCAGCTCGTCGCGCCGCGACCAGAGCAGACGCACGGGCGCCCCACAGAGCCGCGACACGATGGCTGCGTCAAGCGCTGCATCGTCTGCTGCGTTGTGACCATAACAGCCCGCGCCCTCGGCATGGTGCACGGTGATGCGCGCCTGCGGAAAGACCAGAGCAAGATCAGCTCGTAGATTGAAGATACCCTGGCTGTGGCTCCAGACTTCGAGATGGTCGCCGTCCCAGCGGGCGAGTGCACACGATGGCATCAACGAGGCGTGGGCAATGAAGGGCTTGGCGTAGGTGGCGCTGAAATCCGGCGGGCGCGAGGGTGCCTCGTCGCCGCGACTTGCAATCAGTCTGGAGTCGGCCGGCTGCTCGCACAACCAGGTGGCCACGGACCGATCGTCGAAGGGCAGCGGCGCAGATTGCCAGCCGAGCGCGGGCGCGAGCGCAGCGGCTGCCTTGATTGCAAGCCACTCACGTTCACTGGTCAC
>CAZZKA010000232.1:0-5922 GCA_964654745.1 uncultured Bordetella sp.
GGGCATCACGCCAGAGGCGCGGATCGACAAGGCGCTCGAGCCGGAGGCTGGGGCCGAGCGGGTAGAGGTGACCGCAGCCGACGTTTCAGCTTTACAGGCTGCGTATCGGTCGGGTGATGACATTGACGTCGTCGTCTTTTCGGCGCCTCAATTGAGCCTTATCGAGTTGCGCGATCTTGCTGCACTTTGCGGCGGGCGTACTTTCAGCCGTCCGCTTCTTGCAGTAACCAGCCCCCAGGTCAAGCCCGACGCCGATCGGATGGGCTACACGGCGCAGATTGAAGCCGCCGGAGGCACCGTCTTTGCCGGTATGTGTTTCTATCAGTCGTATGCCAGAGAGATCGCCGAAGCACGCGGTTGGAAGCGACTCGCCACCAACAGCGCGAAGATGGTCAATATCCTGGGAGGTTACGGCTATGTCCCGATGCTCGCCTCGATGGAAGATTGCGTGAGTGCTGCGCAAACGGGGAGGCTGCCTTGACTCGTATCTTTAAGGCCCGCCATGCGATGGGTCGGCCAGTCGAGGCGCAGTGCCTGGCGGCTAGCGACGGATTCTCGGCCCGTTACGACCTGGACCGTATTGCTGGAGTCTTTTCGCGGCCCGCGCACAGGCTCTTTGGTCAATCCTATGCAGGACGGATTCTGGTGCTCGATACCGCCAAAGGCGGCGTGGCAACCGCCTGGATGTTGCATGAAATGAAAGCGCGCGATCTCTGTCCGGTAGCGATCGTGCTCAATAGCGTCAATCCCATCCTGGCGCAGGGTGCAGCGCTGGCAGGCATCACGCTGTTGAGCGGCTTTGACCTTGACATCACGACCGCGGTCAAAAGCGGTGAGCGGCTACGTGTCGATCCTGCAGCAGGTACCGTCACCGTCATCGATTAAACCGAATCAGCGGGCAGGGATGCCTGGAGTATCAACGCGCCGGCATCCGGTGAGCACCGCTGCGATGCGCGATGCGACCGGCGACAACGGTTTCGGCGATATGCCGGTCGTCGGCGAGGACGATCAGTGAAAAGAGCCGCTCGTCATCGTTCCGGGAGCTCGCCCAGCGCCTTTCAAGAAGCGGCGTTGCGCGCGGCTGGAGGACAATGAAGTCGGCGAACCGGCCCGGATTCAGGGTGCCGATATCATCCCCAAGACCGAGCGCCTGCGCGCTGCCGGTGCTTGCATGCCACCAGAGCGTTGATGGACTCAGATGCTGGCCCTGGAGGCGGGCGATCTCGTAGGCTGCCAGCATGGTCCGGAACGGTGAAAAAGACGATCCGCCGCCAACATCGCTTGCCAGGGCCCAGGCCTGGGGAGTCTTGGCAAAATCAAACAGGCCACTGCCGAGAAAGAGATTGGACATGGGGCAAACTGCTGCGATGGCGCCGCGTTCGCGCATCACGGCGCGGTCCCGGTCATCCAGGTGGATGCAGTGCGCCCAGACGGACTGAGGCGTCAGCAGGCCGATACGTTCGTAGACGCCCAGATAGCTGCGGTCCGATGGGAACAGCTCGCGTACCCACTTGATTTCGTCGATGTTTTCGGCAAGGTGCGATTGGATGCGGACCCCTGGGTGGGCGCGGACGAGTTCCGCAGCACCGAACAGCTGTCGTTCAGTCGATGTTGGCGCAAACCGTGGGGTGAGCGCGTAGAGGAGACGGTCACAGCCATGCCATCGTGCGATCAGGGTTTCACTGTCGCGAAGCGACTGCTCGGTATCGTCGCGAATCGCTTCGGGCGAATGCCGGTCCTGCAGGACCTTGCCGGCGATCATGGCGAGCCCGCGCTCGCGACTCGCCGCCATGAATGCATCAACGGACGCGGTGTGTGACGTGCAGAATACTGAAGCAGTAGTCACCCCGTGGCGCAGCAATTCGTCGAGAAAGATCTCGGCGATGATGGCTGCATGCGCCGGGTCCGAGAATCGCGCTTCGGCAGGAAAGGTATGCCGTTCAAGCCACTCCAGCAGGCCCGCTGCGGGTGAGCCGATCACGTCGAGCTGCGAAAAATGCACATGGGCGTCGACGAACCCTGGCGCAATCAGGCAGCCCCGATGATCGTGCTCGATGCGCTCGCCAGGGCGGGCGGGTCGTATTGCTGCGATACGACCTGAGGCATCGACTTCGAGAACATGGTCGAGCATGATGCGGTAACGCCCGGGAGCCTCTACCGTCAGTACATCGCCCCGCCAACAATGCAGAGGCGCGCGCCCGGCTTCTTCGCGAGCGCAGGCTCCAGCTGGCTCGGTGCTGGGCTTGCCTCGCGGCGTCGCTGATGGAGGGGGTACGCCATGATTCATCCGGAACCCCCCGCGTGAGCGACCGAATCAAGCCGGATCTCCCGGACGACAGAGGTGGCCCGGCCAACAGGGGAAAGTTTCGAAACGATGGTCACGATGCACCAACGTGCCGCGCCGGCATCAGTTCCAGTTCGGGGCAACGCCTGGCGGCGGGGAGTAAGGGAGATCTCCCCGGCGCATGACCGTTGCCCATCCTCCGTTTGCCGCCAGCATGTCGGCCTGACGGCGCTTGGCTCGTGCATCGACTTCGGCCGGGTCAAGCCACTGCCTGAGCCCTTGTTCCATGCGCCGAATCACCGGCGCGTAGGCAGGATCGCCGGCGATGTCGACAAGTTCTTCAGGGTCGTTGTGACGGTCGTATAACTGCACCGGGTAGGAAACGTATCGCAGATATTTATAGCGCTGGTCCTGGACCATGAACGCCGCCTCACGTGATCCGGTCGCATGATATTCGGACAGGATCATGCGGTCGGCATCGGGTGACTCAAGTAGTTTGAACAAGGATGTCCCCGAGGATGGACCAGGAGCGAGACCAACGGCTTGCCTCACGGTCGCGTTCACGTCGACCAGACTCGCCGGTGTGGTGACGACCAGACCAGCCGGTACGTCCGCTCCGGCAAGAATCATTGGAACGCCCACGCTCTCCTCATAAAAAGTACTTTTCCCCCAAAGCCCGCGCGCGCCGTTGTTATCCCCGTGGTCTGAGGTGTAGAGGATGCGGGTGTTTTTGTTGAGCCCCGTCTCCTCAAGTGCGGCGAGGATTTTTCCGACCTGCTCATCCATGAAGCTGACCAACCCGAAATAACCCGCCAGCGCGCGCCGGACATCCGCCGGGCCACGCATCGAGGCGTCATAAGGGATGATGCGTGCGTACTCATCGATATGGGGGTGATGCGGCCGTTCGCCATCGGCATACTGCTTGGGCATGGGCAGGTCGCCAAGCGCGTAACGGTAAAAATGCTCGGGCGGTGCGGTTAGTGGAAAATGCGGCGCCACAAGCGATACGAACAGCACCCACGGTTTTTCGGCGAAGAGCGGCGCCTGCTCGCGCAGCCAGATCTGCGCTTGAGCAGCAATATCGCGGTCATAGCGCGTGTAGTCGGATTCGCCTGGCCCGGCCATTCCGATCAATTTGCGCGCGCCGGCCCTGGGTAGTGCGTCCGCGCCTCGGTTGAGCGCGAGCAGATCTCCCTTGCCTTCGATGACGTGCATTGCGATGCGCTCTTCTGAAAATCCGTTGTCGTCAGCGGGTGCGCCGCGAAAATGCAGTTTGCCGATCGATACGACGCGGTGGCCGGCGCTACGGGCTGCGTGATGCCAGCTGGGTACCGAGCCTTCGTAGGGGTCGGCGTTGTCCCAAAAACCGATTTGATGGTTATAGCGGCCTGTTGCAAGGCTCGCGCGCGCCGGAACGCAGATCGGGCAGGGCGTGGTTGCCTGCGTAAAGCGCGCCCCTCGCTGGGCCAGATTGTCCAGATGTGGTGTTGAGATGAAGCTGTGCCCGGCCGAGCCCATGACCTTTGGGTTGTGCTCGTCGGAGAACAGGATGAGAAGGTTTTGCGGTTTCATGAATGGTTTCAGGCGCTCTGGTGAACTGCGTCGGTGATCCCTATACTCTAACCGGCATCCCGATGATCTGAGTAGTAGAGGAGCGAGTTCATGCAGCGACGTCTTTTTTTGGGCGCGGCCCTGGCCGCCTCCAGCGTTCCGGTTGTTGCGCAGAGCAGCGCCTGGCCAGCAAAGCCTGTTCGTTTCATCGTTCCCTACATCCCGGGAAGCGCTCCCGACACGATCGCCCGTCAACTGGCTGAGCGGCTGGGGCCGGCGCTGGGGCAAACGGTGGTCATCGAAAACCGCGGCGGAGCGGGCGGCAATATCGGGACCGAAATGCTCGCTAAAGCACCGGCAGATGGCTACACGATCGGCCTGGGCACCTCCGCGATCGTCACCAACCCCTGGCTGTACCGGAAAGCCGGATACGATCCGGTTGCCGACTTCATGCCGATTCACCTTGCGATCGCGATGCCGCACCTGCTGGTGGTCGGCCCCGAGGCGCCCGTTCGCAGCGCAGCCGATCTGATCAAACTCCTGAAGGATGCGCCGGGGAAATACAACTACGCCTCGGGCGGGAACGGCAGCGGGGCGCATCTGGCCGCTGAGCTGTTCAAGGCGTCGGCTGGCGTTGAGATGGTCCATATCCCCTATAAGGGCGCGCCGGATATCGTTACCTCGGTTATCGGCGGCTCAACCCTGTGCGGTTTTCCCACGCTTGCGACGGCGGTACCTCACGTCAAGGCTGGACGTCTGCGAGCGCTCGGCGTGACCGGGGTAGGGCGCAATCACGCCCTGCCTGATGTCGCGCCGATCGGCGATACGCTCTCCGGCTATGACTTTGGATCGTGGTTCGGTGTGATCGGCCCTGCACGCATGCCTGCCGAGATCGCACGCAGGCTTGAGACGGAGCTTATAAAAATCCTCGCAGATCCTGTTTTTCGCGACCGGGTGCAGTCAGATGGCGCGGAGGTCGTCAATGTCGGAAGCGAAGCGTTTGGAGGGATCCTGAGGAACGACTTCGTCAAAATGAAACGCACCGTTGAAATTTCCAAAGCGCAGGTCGATTGATCTCTCTGCGGGAGGCGAATTTTTCCGTATCTGTGAGCCGGATAAGCGCGAGCGCACGTTGATACGTTCGCTCGCTGTCCGCTCGGTCGACATTACTGGTCGATCTTTAGACTCCGTATCACGTCCCGGAATTGATCCATTTGCGCACGAAGGATCCTGTCCTGAGCGGACGGCTCTGAGCCGACAGGTTCGGCTCCCATGTCCACGAGCCTTTTGGACACTTCGGGCTGGGTGACCGCTGCACGAACCTCGCGACTGAGCCGCTCGACGATATCGCGCGGCGTCTTGGCGGGCACAAACAGACCGTTCCATCCCTCGAGCTCGAGTTGCGGGTAACCCTGCTCGCGGACCGTTGCGAGCTTGGGGAGCGCGTCCGTGCGGGCGGACCCGGTGGTGGCCAGCGCCTTGAGCGTCCCGGCGCGAATCTCCGCAAGCGAAGTGGAGAGCTGATCCCCGCCAATTTGGATCCGACCGGCGAGCATCTCCTGTTTCAGCGGAGCAGCGCCTCGGAACGGGACATGTTGTAGATCGACGCCAGCGGCTTTTTTGAAAGCTTCGCCCAGCACATGCATGGCCGACCCGGGGCCGGTCGAGCCGAGGTTGTACTGCAGATTGCGTTCCCGTTGCAGCAGAGCTGCGAGCTCGCGCAGATCGTTGGCTGGAACTGAAGGGTGGGCAGTGATCACCAGGGGAACGTATACGGCAATCGATACCCCGGAAAAATCGGTGTCGACATTGAATGGCGACCGATTAGCGAGCGTCTGGGCGACCGATGAAAGCGGAAATGTGATGTTGTGCATCAGCAGGGTGTGGCCGTCGGGTGGCGCTTTGGCGACTGCATCGGCGCCTATCGCCCCGCCTGCGCCGGCGCGATTTTCAATCACCACGGGCTGGCCCATTGATTCGCTCATGCGCTGCCCAACGATTCGTGCGACGACATCGGTGGTTCCCCCGGCAGGGAAGGGAACCACGATTCGGATTGGCCTGTTGGGGAAACTCTGCGCCAAGGCCCC
>CAZZKA010000233.1:0-5788 GCA_964654745.1 uncultured Bordetella sp.
TCAAACGGCGGCTCGCAACTTTCAGGTGCTGAACAGCAGATGCTCGCGATTGGGCGCGCCTTGATTCTCGAGCCGCGGCTTCTTGTCATGGACGAGCCCACCGAAGGTCTGGCTCCGGTGATCGTCGAACAGGTTGCTGCCAGCCTGCGTCGCCTCGCCCACGAGGACGGTATCGCGGTGCTGCTGATCGAACAGAACCTCGGCGTTGCGATCGATGTTGCGGACCGGATCGGCATCATGGTGAACGGTCGACTTGCGCAGATCATGCCGGCGGATGCGCTAGCTGCTGATCGCGACCTGCAGGAGCGCCTGCTTGGCGTTCGTTCGGGCGGCGATGACGAGGACGGAGCTCCCGAAGCCGCGCCGGCCGTCGCCGACGAGACTGCGGCCGTTCAGGTCATCACGGTCAAGCGCGCGCACGGCGACTCGCCACCCGCGCTCGATGCCATCGCACCACGCGCAGGCGCAGGCTTCAACCGCTGGGGCCTTGCGGGTGCATCGCCGTCATCGCCACAGCCCGAAGGCAGCGACCCGCGCGCCGGGTCGACGCCTGCGGTTGTCGCCGCAGGCATCTCCACCCCCGTTATCGTCGCACCCCGCGACGGCACCGCGAACGCAGGTTCAGTTTTCGATTTCCCGGTTTCCGCCACAAGCGAACGCGCCGCGTATGTGGCAGGCACTTTTGACACCAAGGCACGCGAGCTGTTTTATCTGCGTCAGTGCCTGGAGCGGCTAGGGCTTCGCGTCGTCACGGTCGATCTCTCGACCAGCGGCCGCACCTCCCCTGCTAGCGTGCATCCGCGCGAGATCGCGCGCCATCATCCTGATGGCGAGTCTGCCGTATTCAGCGGCGATCGTGGCGGCGCGGTCACCGCGATGGCTCTCGCCTTCGAGCGATTCATCACCACGCGCCGCGATCTTGGCGGCATTATTTCGGCCGGCGGTTCAGGGGGTACATCGCTGGCCACCGCAGGCATGCGCGCGTTACCTGTCGGCCTGCCCAAAGTCATGGTATCGACTATGGCAAGTGGTGACACCCGCCCGTATGTCGGCCCAAGCGACATCTGCATGATGTATTCCGTCACTGATGTACAGGGTATCAATCGCATCAGCGAACGCGTACTCGCAAATGCCGCCCATGCTCTCGCCGGCATGATCACGCATCCGCCGCTCGCGACGCAGTCGGTTCGTCCGACAGTCGGACTCACCATGTTCGGCGTCACCACGCCATGCGTGCAGGCGGTCACGAAGCTCATTGGCGACAGCTACGACTGCCTGGTGTTTCATGCCACCGGCGTGGGCGGGCAGTCGATGGAAAAACTTGCCGATTCGCAATTGCTCGCTGGCGTGATCGATGTCTCCACCACCGAGATTGCTGACGAAATCGCCGGGGGCACCCTGTCAGCGGGCCCCACCCGACTCGATGTATTCGCCCGCCACGCTATTCCCTGGGTGGGTTCGTGCGGCGCACTGGATATGGCCAATTTTGGTCCGTGGGAGTCAGTCCCGGAACGGTTCAAGGGTCGCAGACTCTACCGGCACAACCCCACCGTGACATTGATGCGCACCACGCCTGACGAATGTCGCGCGATCGGCGAGTTTCTGGTGAAAAAAATCAACGCAATGCGAGGCCCGGTCCGCTTTCTCATCCCCGAGGGTGGTGTTTCGGCGATCGATCGTCCCGGTCAGCCGTTTCACGATCCCGATGCCAATCGCGTGCTGTTCGACACCATCGGACAGGGATTTCGCAGCGGCCCGGATCGGCAGCTGATCCGCCTGCCGCACCATATCAATGACGAGGCGTTCGCCCAGGCACTGGTCGATGCCTGGGCTGACCTGTCGCGGCCACCAGCCGCGCGGCGGGCCTGACACCCGGATCACAGGAGAGCGAGCAGATGGCGAGAATTCCTCGCGACACGATTCTGAAACAGCTCCGCGCCAAGGTCCGGCGCGGCGAGCCTATCATTGGCGGCGGTGCCGGTACCGGTCTCTCGGCCAAGTGCGAGGAGGCGGGCGGTATCGACCTTATCGTCATCTACAACTCCGGGCGCTACCGCATGGCTGGACGCGGCTCGCTCGCCGGTCTCCTCGCTTATGGCAATGCCAACGAGATCGTCTGCGATATGGCGAGCGAGGTCCTCCCAGTCGTCCGTCATACGCCAGTGCTAGCAGGCGTGAACGGCACCGATCCATTCATGATTCCCGACCAGTTTCTGCGGCGGCTGATCGACCTGGGTTTTTCAGGCGTTCAGAATTTCCCGACCGTAGGGCTGATCGATGGCACCTTTCGCGCCAATCTCGAAGAAACCGGCATGGGCTATGGGCTCGAAGTCGACATGATCAAGCGCGCCGCCGCGCTTGATCTGCTCACCACGCCCTATGTCTTCGATGCCGGGCAGGCGCAGACCATGACCCGCGCGGGTGCCGACATCATCGTCTGCCACATGGGATTGACCACCGGTGGCGCGATCGGTGCTCACACCGCGCTGAAACTCGCCGACTGCGTCGAGCCCATTCAAAGCTGGAGCGCTGCGGCAAAGAAGATTCGCAAGGATGTCCTGGTGCTCTGCCACGGCGGGCCGATTGCCACACCCGAGGATGCGCGTTTCATCCTGGATCACTGCCCTGGGTGCGATGGGTTTTATGGCGCGAGTTCGATGGAGCGTCTGCCCACCGAACTTGCGCTCACCCGGACCACACAGGAATTCACTCAGATCAGACGCAGTAAGTCGCCTTCCAAAGCGTCCCCGACCGCAGCCGGCTCCGCACCGCGCCGCGGCGGACGCAATGCCCGTGCTTGAGGAGATTGACCATGAGCGGTGCTGAATTCGGTAGCTTCATCCTGGGATTGATCGTCGTGGCGATCGTGGTCGCCATCGCGGTCTGGCTGTTGCACTGGCTCTATCTTCGCAGCTCCAAAGAGCGGGCGTTTGTGCGCACCGGCCTGGGTGGGCAGAAGGTCGTGCTCGACGGCGGCGCCTTTGTCTTGCCGATCGTGCATGACGTCATCCCGGTCAACATGAACACCCTGCGGCTGGAGGTGAGCCGTGGACGCGACAAGGCGCTCATCACCAAGGACCGCATGCGCGTGGATGTGATCGCCGAGTTTTATGTGCGCGTGGCCGCCGCCGCCGATGCGGTCGCAGCCGCCGCCCAGACCCTGGGTCTTCGCACCATGGAACCCGAGCAGCTGAAAGAGCTCGTTGAAGGTAAATTTGTCGACGCCCTTCGCACCGCCGCGGCCGATATGACGATGGAAGAGCTCCACGAAAAACGTGGAACCTATGTGCGCCGCGTTCGCGAGGCAGTCGCTGAGGATCTGACCAAGAACGGGCTTGAACTGGAGTCCGCCTCACTCACCCAGCTCGATCAGACCGGCATGGAATTTTTCAATCCCAGCAACGCGTTTGACGCCGAAGGTCTCACCCGTCTCACCGAGCAGATCGAGCGCCGCAAAAAGCAACGCAATGACATCGAGCAGGACACGCTGATCGCCATTCGCAACAAAAACCTTGAGGCGGAAAAGCTCTCGCTCGACATCGATCTCGAAAGCGAAAGCGCGCGGCTTGCCCAGCAGCGCGAAGTCGAGATGGCACGCGCGCGTCAGCGTGCTGAAGTGAGCACCGAAAAAGCGCAACGCGAACAGGACGCGGAGTCGGCGCAAATCGCAGCGCGTCAGGCGATCGAAGCAGCCCGCATCCGCAGCGAAGAAAAGATCGAAAACGAACGGATCCGCAAGGAGCGCGAGATTCAGGCTGCGGAGATCGAACGTCGAAAGGCGCTCGAACTGGCCGAGCAGCAGCGAGCCATCGCGATTGCCCGCGAGAGCAAGGCCCAAAGCGAGGCGCAGGCGCAAGCCGAGGAGGCTCGCGCCACCGCTGTGGCGGCCGAAGAACGGGTCTTCACCACCCGCGAAATCGAGATGGCCGAGCGTAAACGCGCGATCGAGATCATCGCAGCCCGACAGGATGCCGAGCGCGAGGCCTTGAGACTGACTTTAGCGGCGACCGCAGAGAAAGAGGCGAGTGCCGATCGAGGCGTCGCGATTCGTGCGCAGGCAGAGGCCGATGCCGATGCCGAAAAAATCCGTGCGATCGCCCTGCGCGTGCGCGCCGAGGCCGAGGCTGAGGCCACACGGATGATGAACGAAGCGCAAAATGTGCTCTCCCCCGAGGCACGCGCCTCGGCCCTGCGACTTCGCCTGGTCGACAAGGCCGAAGCCATCATCCGCGAGTCAGTCAAGCCCATGGAAAAAATCGAGGGCATCAAGATCCTCCATGTCGACGGCCTGGCCGGTGGCAGTGGCGGCGGTTCCTCTCATGGCGAGGGAGGTGGCGTCGGCTTTGCAGACGGGGTGGTCAATTCCGCGCTCCGTTTCCGCGCCCAGGCGCCCATCGTTGATCAGCTGCTGCGCGAGATCGGGCTGGATGCCGGGGATATCCAGAAACTCACCGCTGGTGCCGCGGGCGCAGCCGGAGCACCCGCAGCGTCACCGAAGGCTCCCCAAATCGATCGGTAAACCCAAGATCCTGGAGCAACTACGGTGATTCGCGTTTATGTTTCAAGCGTGATCGAGTCAAGCGCCGACAGCGTCTGGGCCCGGATCCGCGATTTCAACGGCCTGCCGCAGTGGCACCCCCTGATTGCGGACAGCCGGATCGAAAATCAGCAGCCAGCAGACCGGGTTGGATGCGTGCGCAGTTTTCATACCCGCGACGGCGGACGCATCCGCGAAAAGCTACTTGCACTGTCGGACTACGATTTCACCTGCACCTATGAAATCCTCGAGAGCCCGATGGGTGTGGCGAACTATGTCGCTACGCTCAAGCTGACGCCAGTCACTGACGGCGATGCCTGCTTTGCGGAATGGAGTGCCGAATTTGACTGCGAAGAGGGGCGCGAGCGCGAGCTCTCTGACCTGATCGGTCAGGGCGTGTTCCAAAGCGGTTTCGATGCCCTCAAGCGCCATTTCGCGCGCCGCTGATCCGCCATTACTCATCGTGCTTCAAAAAGTCGTCCGCTCGGCTGTGATCGACGCTCCGATCGATCGGGTCTGGGCGGTGCTGCGCGACTTCAACAGCCACGATGCCTGGCACGACATCGTGCAGACGAGCCGTATCGAGGCGGGCCGACAATCGGCTGAGGTCGGGTGCGTGCGCGCCTTCACGCTTGCTGACGGAAGCTTCATCCGCGAACAGCTGCTTGCCCTCGACGACAGCAGTTATCGTTTCACCTACTGCATTGTCGAGGCAACCGTGCCGCTGGAACGTTACGTCTCCACGGTGACACTCAAACCGGTGACCGACGGCAACCGAACGTTCTGGCACTGGGAATCAAGCTTCGGTACCCCCCCGGGACGTGAGCGTGAGCTTGCAGAGTTGGTTGCTACGGGCGTCTATGAAGCAGGCTTTGCCAATCTGCGCCGATACCTCGAACAGGGGGGCGATCGCCGGACCAAAGGTCAGGCACCGATGCCTGCCGCCCTGCCCCTGCCATCGGATCGCGTTGAACTGGACGCCTATGGCGGGCACGATGTCATGCGCCTGCGACGCGCCGAGGTGGCCGCTCCCGGACCGGGAGAGGTGCGGATCCGGCAACGGGTCATCGGCGTCAACTATTTCGACGTGTACCTGCGGCGAGGCTGGATCCCGGGGCTCCTGCCCTTGCCCGGCACACCCGGTATGGAGGCGGCGGGTTCGGTCATCTACATCGGCGAAGGCGTGGCGGGGCTCATGCCCGCCGACCGGGTCGCCTATATGGGTCCAGCGCCCGGCGCCTACGCCAGTGT
>CAZZKA010000234.1:0-5785 GCA_964654745.1 uncultured Bordetella sp.
ATCAACAGCCCCGGCGGCAGCCCGGTTCAGGCAGGCATCATTTTCGAAGAGATCCGCCGGCTCAAGGCAAAGCATAGCCAGACACCGGTCTTTGCGGTCGTGGAGGAAATCTGCGCCTCGGGGGGGTACTACGTTGCGGCGGCGGCGGACCGAATCTTTGTCGACCGGGCGAGCCTGATCGGCTCGATAGGCGTCCTGATGGATGGCTTCGGATTTGTCGACAGTATGAAGAAGCTAGGCGTCGAACGCAGGCTGATGACCGCAGGCGACAACAAGGCGTTCCTGGACAGCTTCTCTCCCTTGTCGGAGCGCCACAAAGCGCATGCGCAGACCATGCTCAACGATATTCATCAGCAGTTCATCGATGCGGTGAAGGCGGGTCGGGGTGAGCGACTGAAGGACGATCCGCAGATTTTCTCCGGTCTGGTGTGGTCAGGCGCGCGTAGCATCGAGCTTGGGTTGGCCGATGAAATCGGCTCGCTCAGCCACGTCGCGCGGGAAGTGATCAAGGCGGAGGAGATTGTCGACTTCTCGCGCCACGAAAATATCGCCGATAAGCTCGCGCGACGTCTGGGCGCGCAGGTCGCACACTCCGTCGCGATCGCTGTCAGGAGCGCCTTGGACGGTGTGCGGCTTCGCTGAGTCGAGGCGTTGTGTAGCCTGTCCCGAAATTTCGACCGCGAGGCCCGGCAATGGGTCGGGCCACCTGCGCTTGGATCAGAAAGACGGTAGGTATTTTGCTTAGCTGTGGAGGGGCCTTGCGCCAGGCCTGTATCGCGCGCGTGGCGATGCTTTCGGAGGGGAGGCTGATCGCTGAAGCAATGCAGAGGGAGGTGCCTGGCGCCAACGATGCAATGAGGGCATCAGCGAAGGCCTGATTGCGGTAGGGCGTTTCGATCATGATGATGGTCTCGTCGTTGCGCGCCGAGCGGGCTTCAAGTTCGCGGGCTGCGCGCACCCGGTCTTCGGCCTGCTGCGGTAAATAGCCCGCAAAGGAGAATCGCTGGCCCACCAAACCGCTGGCCATCAATGCGAGAACAATTGAGCTCGGGCCGATCAGCGGGCGCACAGTGACGCCGAGGGTATGCGCCATCGCTATCAGTCCAGCGCCGGGATCGGCTATCGCCGGGCATCCGGCCTCGGAAACCAGACCCGCATCGCGCCCGGCGGTTATCGGTGCAAGGAGTCGGTCGAAGTCAGCTTCCGGGGTGTGCTCACTGAGTTCGCGAACCTCGATTTGCTGCAGGGGGCGCCCGATAGGCAGCCCCTTGAGGAAGGCTCGGGCGGACCGGGCGTTCTCCGCGATGAAATAGTCGAGGCGACAGGCGATCTCCCGCGTTGCATCGGGCAGACAGGACAAGGGATCTGCCTCCTCGCCAAGCGGCGTTGGAATGAGCCAGAGCGTTCCCGGCGCAACCAGCTCATTCACCTGACAGCGGGTCCGGGCAGAGCGAACCCCGCCTCGCGCAGAAAACCCGACAAAACGATCAGCGGTAGGCCGACGATTGCTGTCGGGTCGCTCGAGTCAATGCCCTCGAGAAGGCTGATCCCCAGGCTCTCGCACTTTGCCGCGCCCGCGCAGTCATAGGGCGTATCGGCGAGCAGATAGGATTCGATCTCCTCATCCGACAGCTTCCTGAAGCGCACCCGGGTATCGACGGTTACTCGGCGATCGAACCCGTCACGATGGCGCAGTACCGCCATCGACGAATGAAAGACTAATTCGCGCCCGGACGCTGCTCGCAGTTGCTCGACCGCGCGATCGTGCGTGCCGGGCTTGCCGATGGCGTGAATGCCATCAAAGGTGGCCGTCTGGTCCGAGCCGATGACCACGGCGTCGGGCTCCCTTTGCGAAATGGCGCGCGCTTTTTCAACTGACAGCCGAAGCGAAAGCGGTTCGGGTTTCTCGCCTGGCAGCACGGTTTCGTCGACCCCAGGGGCCAGACAGACGAACGGCAGCCGCAGGCGTTCGAGCAACTCGCGGCGATACCGCGATGTGGAGGCGAGGATAAGTTTCATGCGCATATGGTAGAAAGAATCCCATGTCGACGGAAATCGATGTCTTTGAGTTCACCCGCGGGGCGCGCAGCGCTGAAGGCCGGATAGCCCTCGTTCGCCTGGAGCGTCTTGCCTCGCTGGTCAGCGACCCGGTTGGCGACCTGGACTGGCGCCTGGATGGCTGGAGGGAACGCGATGCGGCCGGCCACGAGCGGCTGCGGCTGCATCTGCGGGTGAGCGGCAGCGTCGTCATGCGCTGCGGCAGGTGCCTTGGCCCGGCGCGGCTGCCGCTTGCCGTCGACCGGGGTTTTCGCCTGGCAGCCTCGGAGGGGGAGGCCGAGAAGTGGGATCTGGATGACGAGGAAAGCGACGCGCTGGTAGCCTCCAGAAAATTCGATACCCTCGCCCTGGTTGAGGATGAGGCGATCCTGGCCCTACCGCCGGTCGCCAATCATGCCGAATGCGACCGACCGGCAGCAGCGCCGGGGGCAGCCCCTTCCCCTCGGACCGCAGAGGATGCGCCGCGCCGGCCGTTTGCAGAGCTCGCAAAACTCAATCGAAAACCACCCCCGTGATACAA
This sequence comes from uncultured Bordetella sp., assembly GCA_964654745.1. Taxonomy (GTDB): domain Bacteria; phylum Pseudomonadota; class Gammaproteobacteria; order Burkholderiales; family Burkholderiaceae_E; genus SYIM01. Next base: position 2,579 of record CAZZKA010000234.1, read on the forward strand.
TTCCCGGTTTACTTCAACACCTTGCGTTAATTTCCTTAGCGAAAGTGTTTCCGTAGATTTTTCTACGAAGCCTTGCCGTCGGGGCGATTAAACATAGCGGAGCTTCCTCTCATGGCCGTTCAACAGAACAAGAAATCGCCGTCAAAGCGCGGCATGCACCGCGCCCACGATTTTCTGTCGGCGCCCCCGCTTGCGGTCGAGCCCACGACCGGCGAAGTTCATCTTCGCCACCATGTCAGCCCGACGGGCTTTTACCGCGGCAAGAAGGTCGTCAAGACCAAGAGCGACGAGTAAGCTTCGTTCGCGTGCACGGCGAACACCCTCGTGTGCACGTTTTAGCCTCCAGGCATGAGCGTTCGCATCGCCGTTGATTGCATGGGGGGAGACCACGGTCTGCCCGTCACGGTTCCGGCGTCCCTGTCCTTTTTACGGCGCCATAGCGATGCCCGCTGCCTGCTGGTGGGGCGCGCTGACGAAATCGAGCGTGTGCTCACCGGACCAGATCGCGCGGCGCTCGCCGACCGACTGGAGATCGTGCCGGCATCTGAAGTAGTCGGCATGGATGAGGCGCCCGCTCAGGCGCTTCGCGGCAAGCGCGACTCGTCGATGCGCGTCGCTCTCGACCTGGTCAAGGAGGGCAGGGCAGATGGGTGCCTCAGTGCCGGCAACACCGGCGCCCTGATGGCGATGTCGCGCTTTGTCCTCAAGATGATCGATGGCATAGACAGGCCGGCGATAGCGACACAACTGCCCAATATGCGGGGCGGGGCGACGACGATGCTCGATCTGGGCGCCAACGTCGACTGTGAACCGGCCCACTTTCTGCAGTTCGGTCTGATGGGCGCGGCACTGGTGACTGCGCTGGATGGCAAGACCAATCCGTCGGTAGGATTGCTGAACATTGGCGAGGAGCTCATCAAGGGTAACGATATCGTCCGTCAGGCGGCCGAGTTGCTGCGCGAAAGTCCGCTCAATTTTGTAGGTAACGTTGAGGGCAACGATATTTACGAGGGGCGTGTCGATGTGGTGGTCTGCGACGGGTTTGTCGGTAATGTGGCGTTAAAGACTTCTGAGGGGCTGGCCCGGATGCTGTCGCAAATGATTCGCGAGGAATTCAACAGCAGTGCGCTCTCGCGGCTGGCGGCCCTCTGCGCTATGCCCGTTCTCAGGCGGTTCAAGCGCAGGGTGGATCCCAGTCGGTACAACGGCGCGTGTCTGGTAGGGCTGCGTGGCGTCGTCCTCAAGAGTCATGGGTCGGCCGATGCAGTGGGCTTTGAAACCGCGCTCCTGCGGGCCTTTGATGCATGCCGCAACGGACTGCCCGGGAGGATCGCCACCGCGATACCGCGGCCGGCTTCCGAACAGGGCGCGGTCGTCGCGGGCGCGGCCTGACCGGCGACATCGTCTTGAGCACCTCGCCATGAACCGTTACGCCCGCATCACCGGAACCGGCTCTGCGCTTCCTGCCGACTGCGTGAGCAACGCTGAACTCGTTCGACGGCTGGCCGAGCGCGGGATCGAGTCCTCTGACGACTGGATCGTTGAGCGGACCGGAATCCGGCAGCGCTACCTTGCAGATAAGGACACCGCGAGCAGCCACCTCGCCACCGAAGCTGCCAGGCGGGCTCTGGAGGCTGCCGGTCGCGAGGCCGATGAGATCGACCTGATCATCGTCGCGACATCGACCCCGGATTATGTCTTTCCGAGCACGGCCTGCCTGGTCCAAAAGGCGCTCGGCAGCAGGGGGGGCGCCGCGTTCGACGTTCAGGCGGTTTGCAGTGGTTTCGTCTACGCGATGGGTACGGCCGATGCAATGATCCGCGGTGGCATGGCCCACCGAGCCCTGGTCATTGGCGCTGAAGTGTTTTCGCGCATCCTCGACTGGAACGACCGCGGCACCTGCGTGCTGTTCGGCGACGGAGCCGGCGCCGTACTCCTTGAGGCTGGCGATGAGCCTGGGATTTTGGCCAGCCGGCTGCACGCTGATGGCCGCCATGAAGGCATCCTGAGAACACCAGGAAATGTCTGCAACGGCGGGATTACCGGTTCGCCGATGCTTACCATGGACGGTCAGGCGGTGTTCAAGCTCGCCGTCACGGTGCTCGATGAGGTGGCGCGGGAAACGCTGGCGGCGGCCGGCATGGAGGTTGCGCAGGTGGACTGGCTGATCCCGCATCAGGCCAATGTGCGCATTCTTCAGGCTACGGCGAAACGCCTGGGTGTGGATCCGTCCAAGGTCGTCATCACCGTCGACCGCCATGCCAACACATCCGCTGCATCGGTGCCGCTTGCTCTTGATGCGGCCGTGCGCGATGGCCGGGTAAAGGCGGGCCAGCATGTGCTGCTTGAGGGGGTCGGTGGAGGTTTCACCTGGGGGGCGGTGTTGGTTCGGATAACGGGGAAGGCCTGATGGCACTTGCGTTTGTTTTTCCAGGGCAGGGCTCGCAGACGGTTGGGATGTTGGACGGCTTTGCCGGGTCCGCTGCGGTGCGTGAGCTGCTCGCGACCGCCGATCGTGCGCTTGGCGAATCACTTTCCGGTCTGATTGCGTCCGGGCCGTCCGACGCGCTGGCGCTTACCGTCAACACTCAGCCGGCGATGCTGGCCGCAGGTCTGGCCGCGTTTCTTGCGTGGCGGGAGGCCGGCGGTCCCGAGCCTGCCGCGGTCGCAGGCCACAGTCTGGGTGAGTACACAGCGCTGACCGCCGCGGGTAGCCTTGAGGTTGCCGATGCGATCAGGCTGGTGAGACTGCGCGCGCAGGCGATGCAGGAGGCCGTTCCGGTCGGCACCGGGAGCATGGCGGCTATCCTCGGCCTGTCGGACGATCAGGTTCGACAGGCGTGCGCGGAGGCCTCCGGTGACGGGCTAATTGTTGAGGCGGCCAACTACAACGCACCCTCGCAGGTCGTTATCGCGGGCCACAAGGCGGCGGTTGACCGGGCCTGCGAGCGGGCCAAGGCGTTGGGTGCCAAGCGTGCATTGCCGCTTGCGGTGTCTGCGCCCTTTCATTCTTCTCTCCTGAAGCCGGCGGGAGAGCGTTTGGCCGTCGCGCTTGCCTCGGTGACGCTCAGGGCGCCGCAGTTTGCGCTGGTCAATAACATCGACGCCGCGGTGCAGTCTGACCCTGCGCTGATTCGCGATGCCCTGGTCCGTCAGGCCTGGGGCCCAGTGCGCTGGGTGGATGTGGTGCTAGCGCTCAAGGCGCGT
>CAZZKA010000235.1:0-5725 GCA_964654745.1 uncultured Bordetella sp.
GATGCAGCCTGCCACCGTCCAGAAGCGCAGGGACCCGAGGCGCCTGCCGAAGATGCGCCCGCTGCCTGCGGCGGCAACGAGCAGCATGCCCGCAAGGATGCCGGAATGCTGAAGCCCGGAAAGCTTGGTTGTCTCGCCCGGCGAGAACCCGAACACCGTTCCCGCGAAGGGTTCGAGAATCAGGTCTTGCGCGCTGAAGGCGAGCATCGATACGAACACGAATACGGTGAAGTGCCGCGCCGACGGCTCGCGCCAGACCTTGCCCAGCGTGACCCGAAAGCCCTCCGGGGCCGGTGGTGCTGGTGAATCCGTGCGGGTTACCCGCGGCGCAGACTCGAGCCGGATAAGGAGGAGCGAGGTCAGCACGAATGCGCCTGCGGCAACGCTCGCTGCGACGACTAACAGGCGGGTTTCGGAGTAGGGGTCGAGCAGATGGCCCGCGACGCCTGCGGTGACGGCAAAGCCTGCGATCATCATCAGCCAGACCAGGGTCGCCGCGGCCGCCCGGCGGCGCTCGGCCACGCGTTTGGCGAGCAGCACCAGTACTGATGTCCCGCTGGCGCTCACGCCGACCCCGATCAGCAGAAAGGCGAGCACCGACAGCGCGATGCCCGGCAGTAGCGCCGCGCCCATGGTGACGACTGCCACCGCGCCCAACACGCCGCCGGTTGCAAGCACCGCCATGCCGCCGAGGATCCAGGGAGTGCAGCGGCCGGAGCGGTCAGAGCCGAAACCCATTCGAGGGCGCAGGATCTGGACAGCGTAGTGCATGGCAACGAGCAGCCCCGGGAGCACGGCCGGCAGCGCAAGCTCCACCACCATGATGCGGTTAAGTGTCGAGGTCGCCAGCACCACGATGCCGCCCAGACAGGCCTGGATCAGGCCGAGGCGTGCGATCGCGAGCCAACCGAACCCTGGGTCGTGGGCGCCGGCGGGCGGCGCGCCCTGCAAGGCGGGGTCGGGCAGGGTATGCCCGGCCAGCAAGGCGTCTGTCTGCGTCATCGTGTTTCCCCCTTGGCGTGGGTCCGGTGCCGTTGCGCGAGCGGACTGCCCGCGCCTCAGCCCAGCCCTCTGAGCGCGAAGGCGCTCACCATCATTCCTGAAACGAAAAGCGGCACACCGAAGCCGCTGTAAAAAAGCGCCTGGCCGACCGGATCGGCAACCAGGCGGCGCATGAGCACGAACTGGGCGGCGAGCAGTGCGGCGATACCTGCTGCCGAGGCTGGCGCGCCCCAACCTATGAGCAGTGCTATCACCGCGACCTGAGGCAGTGCCATGGTCCAGCAGGCGACCCGCGCTGCGCGCTCGGCGCCGAGTTGCACCGGCAGCGACCGGATGCCCATGCGGGTATCGCCATCGATAGCCTTGAAATCGTTGAGGGTCATGATCCCGTGCGCGCCCACGCTGTAGAGGAGCGCGAGCAGCAGTGAGCGGGCTTCGGGCAGCGCGCCCCCCGCCATCACCGCAGCGCCAGTGATCCAGGCGAGCCCTTCGTAGGACAGTCCGCAGGCGAGATTGCCCCACCAGCCGTTTTGCTTGAGGCGTACCGGCGGCATGCTGTAGGCCCAGGCGAGCAGCAGGCCCAGGGCCGCGGCTGCGAACCCCCAGGTGCCGAGTCCGGTTGCCACCGCAAGCGACAGAATGGTCCAGGCGATCGCTATGTAGAGCCCCCAACGCCCCGGCATACGGCCTGACGGGATGGGGCGGTGAGGTTCGTTGATGGCGTCGACATCCCGGTCGAACCAGTCGTTGACCGCCTGGCTGGTGGCGCAGACCATGGGCCCGGCGAGGACGATCCCGAGCAGTACGAGCTGCCAGTGCGCGCTCAGCTGCGCCCCTGATGCCACCACCCCGCAGGCGAACGCCCACATCGGCGGGAACCAGGTAATGGGTTTGAGCAGCTCGGCAAACGCCGACAGCGTCGGGACAGTCCGGATGGCCATGACCGATTCTCTACTTGACAATCTGCAACGTCAATTGCAATTTACAGTCTGGGGCCCTGTCCGGGACGAATCGCCGGCCAGGATCTGGGACCCCGCGTCGCCAGGAGGCGACACCGCCCATGCTGACCGAATCCGTTTCTCCCGCCGCCGCGTTCGCGCCAGCCTCCCTGACTGCGCCCCGGCGGGTCCTTGCCAGCGCGCCGCGGGTCGCGATCATCGGCAGCGGCTTCGGGGGGCTCGCCTGCGCGATACGTATGCTGTGCAAGGGATATCGCGTCACGGTGCTCGAGCGCCTTGATCAACCCGGCGGGCGGGCAAGCGTGTTTCGCCAGGACGGGTTTGTTTTCGACGCGGGCCCGACCATCATCACCGCACCATTCCTGCTTGAGGAATTGTGGTCGCTTTGCGGGCGGCGCTTTGCTGACGATGTCGAACTGCGCGAAATGCAACCGTGCTACCGGATCCGGTTCGACGACGGTACGCACTTCGATTACCAGCGCGACCCGCGGGCCATGCGCGAGGAAGTCCGCCGCGTGAGCCCTGATGATGTGGCGGGCTATGAGACCTTCATGACCGAGGCCGAACGCTGCTTTCGGCTCGGCTACGAGGGCCTTGGAACGGTCGCCTTCGAGAGCTTCGGCGATCTGCTGGCGGCGGTACCCGCGATGCTGCGGATGCGCGCCTGGCGAAGCATCTACCGCATGGCGGCTCGCCATATGAAAAGCGAAAAGCTGCGCCAGGTGTTCAGCTTTCACCCGCTTCTCATCGGCGGTAACCCCATGACGGTAACGGGCGTCTACAGCCTGATCTCGTCGCTCGAGCGCATTCATGGCGTGCATTCAGCGATGGGCGGAACCGGCGCGATCATCGCGGCGATGACACGCCTGGTGGGTGAACTGGGCGGGCAGATCCGCTACGAGGCGGAGGTCGCCCGTATCCGGGTGGTCGACCGGCGTGCGCGCGGCGTCGTTCTGTCGAGCGGCGAGCGGGTCGATGCCGACATGGTTGTCTCAAACGCCGACAGCGCGTGGACCTACCGAAAGCTCCTGGCCGATGTGCCGCGCCGCGTATGGACCGACAGCAAGGTCGATCGGGCCGCGTACTCGATGGGACTGTTCGTCTGGTACTTCGGAACGAGGCGCCGTTACGAGGATATTCCGCACCACATGATCATGCTTGGCCCGCGCTACGCCGAGTTGCTCAGCGATATCTTCGAGCGCAAGGTGCTTGCCGAGGACTTCAGCCTCTACCTGCACCGGCCCACGGCGACCGACCCGTCGCTCGCGCCAAAGGGTTGCGATACGTTCTATGTGCTGTCGCCGGTGCCGCACAACGACTCAGGCATAGACTGGAACGCGCGCGCCGAGTCCTATCGGCAAGGGCTGCAACGCCATCTCGAAAGCACCGTCCTTCCCGGGTTGGGCGAAGCGCTCTGTACCCAGCGTCTGCTCACCCCGGCCGATTTCGAGACCCGCTATCTGTCCTACAAAGGCGCCGCCTTCGGCATGGAGCCCAGGCTGTTGCAAAGCGCCTGGTTCCGTCCCCACAACCGCAGCGAAGACATCGCCGGTCTCTACCTGGTCGGTGCGAGCACGCACCCGGGCGCAGGCATCCCGGGGGTACTCACTTCAGCCAAGGTACTGGACTCGATCATCCCGCCTGCTGAAGTCGCCCGCAGTCAACCAGGATTTGCCCGCGCATGAACATGATGGCCACGTCAGCGGCTGAAAGGCTTCTTGCCCAGCCGGCACCCGACTGCAGCGAACTGATGCGGCATGGATCGAAATCCTTTTTCGCAGCATCGCGACTGCTGCCGCCTCGTTATCGCGATGCCGCCGTATCGCTCTACGCCTTCTGCCGGGTCGCAGACGATGAAGTCGATACGAGCGGCGCGAGCCCGGATACGCTCGCAGGGCTGCACCGCAGGCTTGATGCCATCTATGCGGGTATGCCGTTCGATATCGCAGCCGATCAGGCGTTTGCGCGCGTCGTGCACCTGCACCGATTGCCGCGCAGGGTTCCGCTCGCCCTTCTCGAGGGCTTCGAGTGGGATGCCAGGGGCCGGCGCTACGAGACGCTTGATGAGCTCTACGATTACTGCGCGCGTGTGGCCGGCACTGTCGGCGTCATGATGGCGCTCATCATGGGCGTGCGTGACGAGCGCGCGCTCGCCAGAGCCTGCGAACTCGGCGTTGCGATGCAACTTACCAATATCGCCCGGGATGTCGGCGAGGATGCGCGCATGGGGCGCATCTACCTGCCGCTCGCCTGGCTCAGGGCCGAGGGAGTCGCACCCGATGCGTGGCTCATGGAGCCGCGCTGCACGCCTGCGATCGCCAACATGGTTCGGCGGCTCCTCGAGATTGCTGATGAGTTCTACCAGCGAGCCGAAGAGGGGCTTTGGGAACTCCCGCGCGGCTGTCGCCCGGCGATTCTCGCAGCTCGCCTGATTTACGCGGATATTGGCTCGGTCATCCGCCGGTCCCGTTTTGACTCGGTCAGCCGGCGCGCGGTGGTCAGCGGCCGGCGCAAGATCGGACGCGTGCTACAAAGCCTGCCGTGTTCGCTCGCAGCACCGCGGCGGCCGCGCGGCCACCAGCCGCTGCCCGCGATCGCATTTCTGGTCGATGCGGCGCTGTCGGCTACGAGTGAACTCCCGCCGCGCAACGCAGCGGAGAAAGCCGCCTGGATGGTGAGCCTTTTTCTGCGGCTTGCGGAGCGCGAGCGATCAGCGCAGTCTTGGCATGCGCCAGGGCAGCATCAGCCTGACCAGCGGTGAGCGAAGTCGCGGCCCGTTGAGGGTCTCGTGGACCGAGACGATGGCTTCACCGCACACGCTGGACTGAGCAAGCGAACGAACATAGAACGGCGTGTCCTCGAGCGTGCGCAGAATGCGTGGCGGCGAGGCCTGCGCGTCCGAGCGCATCGAGCGGTCGATCCGCCAGGCGGTGGGCGAAAGCTTCCAGCGTGGACCGGGATCGAATTCGCTCACCGAACCGTCCGCGCCGAAACGCTGTGCGATCAGATGTTCTGAGCCCGATCGGGTCCGGACGTCGTAGACCACGGCGCTTGAGCCGTCGACGAGCGTGCCGCGCGACCAGTCCCACTCTTCAAAGCGATCGGCGAGCGGCTCGTCCCCCTCATTGGAATCGACATAGCCGTGTCCCGACCAGCGGATACCGGGCTGATCGAAATCGACCGCGATCCGGCCTGCAGGTGCAAGCGGTCCCCAGCGGTGCCGCCCCGACGGTTCGAGCGCCATCTGCCAGTCGAACCATCGCTCGGCACGCAGTCGGACCGTCCCCCGTACCTTGAGGGGAATCGGCGCTGAGCGCTCGTCAATGGTGATGACCAGTTCGTCGCCTCGCCAGTCGAGTGCGCTGGGCCCGACGCGAAAATGCGTGGCGCTGCGCTCTGTGCTGCGACGGCCGCGCTCGGTCATGGTCCAGCGCTTGCGGCCCGGCGAGTAGAGCGCGACATTGATCGCGCAGTAGTCGCCCGGATCGGCCGCTCGCCCACTGCGCAATCCGCGTTCATGCGCCCAGGCGTAATAGGGCGAGAACACACTGCCGACGAAAGCGATAAGGGTGATCGCATGGGTGCCGCAGTCGCTCAGGCCGTCGACATACCACCAGAGATACGCACCCGATGAGACCGTCTGGTCGAATCGAGGTGTGCCATCAGGGTTGCGGCCGCGAGCCGGCCCGAGAGCGTTGCCATCGGTACCCCCGCCCCCGGGTGAGCGCTGCCCCCCGCCAGAAAAAGCCCGGGAACCGGCGTGC
>CAZZKA010000236.1:0-5659 GCA_964654745.1 uncultured Bordetella sp.
TCGCAAGCACACGGTGACGTATCGCGCCGGGCCCGTCTGGCGCTGATTGACGGGCAGCTCCTCACCATCCTGCCTATCAAGCGTGACCCGTACGGCCGCACGGTTGCCCGCGTACTCGTGGGTGATCTGGATATCGGGCTTGAGCAGGTCCGCGCCGGCATGGCCTGGCACTACCGCCGCTACGAATCGGAACAGTCCCCAAGCGAGCGGCGCGAGTACGCGGCTGCTGAAGGCCGCGCGCGCAACGAACGGATCGGTCTGTGGGCGGACGAGAACCCCATGCCGCCCTGGCGCTTCAGGGAAGAACAGCGGCGCGGACAACGCATGAGCCTAGTTCCCGCTACCGCGGTTGACGTCGCTGCCTGAGCGTCTCGTAGAGCACCACCCCTGTTGCCACCGAAACATTCAGGCTCGCGACCTGCCCGCGCATCGGTATGCGAACGAGGCGGTCACAGCGCTCTCGGGTAAGTCTGCGCAGACCCTTGCCCTCTGCTCCGAGCACCCAGGCGATGCGTCGGCCGACCTCCACGCCGTAGATATCGTCGTCGCTCTCATCGGCGGTACCTATCACTTCGAAACCGTGCTCCTGGAGCGTGTCGATGGTCCGCGCGAGATTGGTCACCATGAGGTAGGGAACACTCTCTGCCGCGCCGCTGGCAGTCTGCATCGCCACTTCGGTGAGTCCGCAGGCGTGATCCTTGGGCGCGATCACCGCGGCAACACCTGCGCCATCGGCAACGCGCAGACACGCGCCGAGATTACGAGGGTCGGTCACCCCATCGAGCAGCAGTAGCGTAGCCGGACTGTTTTCGTCATGGTCGATCTGGGCAAGCAGTTCATCGAGCGACAGACTGGGAACAGCGTCTTCGACAAATGCCATGACTCCCTGATGGCGTTTGCCTGCACAAAGTCGCTCGATCCTGGCGCCGTCGACCTCATGGAGAAGGACACCGCCATCTCTCGCGAGCTTTGCGAGTTCGCGCATCCTCGGGTCAACTCGCGACGCGTCAACATAGAGTTCGGCAATACCCTCAGGCGCTCGGCGAAGCCTCGCAAGGACTGCATGAAAACCAAAAATTCTCATTACGACTTATCTCCGCCGTGTTCGCCGGGTACTGCTCTTCTTTTTACGCGACGCTGAGGGGCGGTTGCGTCGAGCGGCCAATCGCTGTGCTCTCGCCTGCTCAACCGCTTCGGTCTTGGCCGCTGCGGCCTTGCGAGGAGAACGACTCTTGGCGGCCTTGACCACCGCGGGAGCTTCGGGACCACGCAAGGGCACAGAGCCGTCCGGGGTTCCACCGGGCCCCTCTGCCTCAACTGCCGGGCTTTTACCGCGCACGCCAAACCGACTCCACTCCCCTGATCGCGGCACCATGCGGAACTCTATTCGGCGGGCTTCCAGGTCAACTCTGGACACCTGGACTTCGAGCTCATCGGTCAAACGGAAGCGCCGCCCCGTTCGCTCGCCGCGCAGCTCATGCGCTGCCTCGTTGTATTGGAAATATTCGCCGCCAAGCTCTGAGACGTGTACCAGACCTTCGACAAACAGTTCGTTAAGCGTCACGAAGATCCCGAACGGTGCAACCCCGGTGATGCGTCCCCGGAACTGCTCGCCTACCCGCTCGCGCATGAACTGACACTTGAGCCACGCCTCAACGTCTCTCGAGGCCTCATCGGCGCGCCGCTCATTGGTCGAGCAGAGGACGCCGAGCATGCGCCAAGTCTCCACTGACTGCTCGGACTGCGCCCCGGAGCGCTCTCGGCGGCCGCCGGAGGGAAGGTCTTCGGCAGGCCGAGGGCTTCCGCCCCCATCACCGCCTTCCTCGAACCGGGGCCTGTAGCTTTCACCACGCAACAACGCTTTGATAACCCTGTGGGTCAAAAGATCAGGATAGCGACGAATCGGCGAGGTAAAGTGCGCATAAGCAGGATACGCGAGACCGAAGTGCCCGATGTTGTCGGGCGAATACACCGCCTGCTGCATGGAACGCAGCAACACCGACTGCAAGAGCCCGCTGTCCGGACGCTGTCGTACCGCAAGGGCGAGCCTCGCATAATCGAAGGGTGAGGGATCCGCGCCACCTCCAAGAGACAGCCCGACACCGCGCAGGAACTCCCGCAGTCTGGCGAGCTTCTCGGGCGTCGGGCCTTCATGAATGCGGTAGAGACCCGGGTGCGATTTTCGGGCGATGAAGTCCGCCGCGCAGACGTTTGCGGCGAGCATGCATTCTTCGATCAGCCGGTGAGCGTCGTTTCGTACGCTAGGGACGATTCGCTCGATCCGGCCAAGCGAGTCGCAGACGATGCGCGTCTCGGTCGTCTCGAGTTCAAGCGCCCCGCGCGCGCTGCGCGAGGCTGCAAGCACCCGGTAGAGTTCGTGCAGATGTTGTAACTGAGGCAGCAGCCCGAGGCGCGAAGCCCCACCGCCGCTCCTCGTGGGCACTTGTCCCGAAAGCATCGACCAGACTTCGTCGTAGGTCAGACGCGCGGCTGAGTGCATCACGGCGTCGTAAAACTGGTATGCCCGAATGCTGCCCTGGCGATCGATAAGCAGGTCGCACACCAGCACGAGGCGATCTACAGCAGGATTGAGGGAGCACAGACCGTTGGATAGATTTTCCGGAAGCATCGGAATCACCCGACGCGGAAAATAGACTGATGTCGAGCGTTCCAGCGCATCGGCGTCCAGGGGGTCACCCGGATGCACATAGTGCGAGACATCAGCGATCGCAACTAGCAGACGAAATCCGGCCTGTCTGACGGAACGGTTGCGAGATCGCTTCGGTGCAGGTATCTCATCATCCGCTGAAGCGGTGTCCAGCGAGGCGCCCGTGCCGCCGACTGCCTCGCCGGGGTCAGCATCAAACTCGATCGGCTCGCAGTACACCGCGTCGTCAAAGTCTCGCGCATCCTCGCCGTCTATCGTGACCAGCGGTACGTCGCGCAGATCGACTCTGTCGCGCAGATCGGATGGTCGTACGGACACCGGCAGTTTGGAGGCATATTGACTGGCCGCCTCGCTGAACTGATGCGGCACATCGAATTTTCGTACCGCGATCTCGATCTCCATCCCGGGATCGCCAATTTCGCCGAGGACTTCGACGACCCGTCCGATCGGAGGCGCACCGTTGGCAGGCGGATCGATGATTTCGATCGAAACAACCTGCCCATGTTGGGCGGAGCCGATATCGCCCGGGGCCACGATGATGTCGTGTTTAATTCGCTGATCTTCAGGAATGACGATGTGGACACCACGTTCATTGACAAATCGGCCGACCAGACGACGGTGCGCGCGCTCGGTGACTTCGACAATGAGGCCCTCCGGACGGCCCCGGGCATCGAACCCGATGCGACGTGCCAGCACGCGGTCACCGTGCATCGCTTTTTGCATCTCGCGCGGTGACAGAAAAAGATCGGGCCCGCCGGCATCGGGCAGCAGAAACCCGAATCCATCGCGATGCCCCTGAATGCGGCCGGCAATCAGATCCAGTCGGCTAGCAAGCAGCAGGACACCCTTGCGATTGGGCAAAAGTTGTCCATCGCGCTCCATTGCGGCGAGGCGCCGGTTGAGGGCCTCTGTGAGCGCAGGTGCCACACCCAGTCGGTTGGCGAGTTCACCCGGGGTAAGCGGGACATCGGCTGCGCGAAGACACTCGAGAATGGTCTCGCGGGCCGGGGGGGCCCGCTCAGCTTCACTCACTCGCACCCCCTGCAGGCAGTGCGGCGCCACGCGTCGTTTGATGTTTTGACAAAACAGCGATCTCCTTTACAATCCGCGCCTCGGTTGTGGCGTGGATTCGCGTCATCGACCCAGCCCAGATGGCGGAATTGGTAGACGCACTAGGTTCAGGTCCTAGCGGTGGCAACACTGTGGAGGTTCGAGTCCTCTTCTGGGCACCATTCTAAAGCCGGCATCGCCGGCTTTTTTGTTTTTGGTGCCCTGAAAGCGAAGCACCTGCGTGCTTCGCGTGAGGACGAGAAGGGCTCGGCATGCAAGGCCGAGCCGGGCCCGCAGAATGTGGGCGAGTCCGACCGCTATCAATGGGCGCGCGCCAAAACCCCGAATCCCTCGATCCGGTCCTGGATGCCCGCCCTGCGCAAAGCCAGCCAGTAAGTAGCAACATTCACCCCGATCAGCGGCACTCCGTACCGCGCTTCGATCGCATCGGTCAATGCGCTGACGGGTAAATTCGTGCCGACATGGACGAGGGCTTCAACCCCCTTGGTCGCAGCGAGTTGATCAAACCCCGCAAAGATGTCCTCGGCCGTGAATTGAGCGACCGAGATAGGCCCCTTGGCCTTGAGGCCATGCGAGGCCGTCACCTGATAGCCACAGGCGGTAAAGAACTCCGCGATCAGCGCGTCGGCGGGCGGCCAGTATGGCGTCAGCACGCCCAGACGCCCGGGGTTGCCGATCGCGCGCAATCCCTCAAGAACGGCGATCGACGGCGTGACAAACGGCACCCCCCCAGCAAGTGACTCGAGCCTTGCCTCCTCGGCCTGCGCGCGGGCCCGGTCGCCGCGAAACGAGTGTATCGAATGACCGTGAGCAACAGCGTGCGGCTCGCATTTAAGCAAAAGTTCGAGCGCCTCCTCGAGCCCACCTCGCTCCGTATCAAGCGCCTGCCTGTACTGGGCCATGTCATCGTAAGGACGTGGCGGCAGCAACATCCGGCTGACATGGTTAGTCACTCCAGCGGGCCGCATGGCCTCCATCTCGGGCTGAACGATGGTGTTGGTTGCCGGCACGATGACGCCGATCTTGGCGCGACTCGCGAGTATGTCAACACTGCCACGGCTGCGCACGGGCTGGTTCACCTGCTACTCCATTTTCAGATTGGCGACCTTTGCAGCCTCAGCCCAGGTCACCAGATCTGCCTTGAGCGTTGCTGCAAACTCTGCCGGCGAACTGCCGATCGGATCGACGCCGAGCTGCGCAAGCCGCGCGCGCGCCGCATCGCTCGCAAGCGCCTCCCGGGTAAGCACCGCAACGCGATCGATGATCGCCTGCGGGGTGCCGGCAGGGCCGAGCAGGCCATTCCAGGTTACCGTCTTGAAGCCAGGAAGGCCAGCCTCAGAAATAGTCGGCAACGAGGGCATCTGGGTCACGCGAGTTTCGCTCGACACACCGAGCAAACGAATCTGCCCGCTGCTCGCGTGCTGCGTCAGCTCTGAGAAGTTGCCGAAGTACATCTGCACATTGCCGGCAACCAGGTCGACGACCGCGGGAGCGCCACCCTTATAGCTGATGTGAGCCATATCCAGACCGGCGCGCTTTACGAAAAGTGCCGCCGAAAGATGAGAGACGCTCCCCGATCCACCGGAGGCGTAGTTGAACTTTCCAGGGTTACGGCGGATGAAGTCGATGAACTCCTGGACTGTCGTGGCCGGTACCGAACGGTGGATGCCGAGGACGAAGGGATTGCTACCGATATTGCTGATCGGAGCAAAATCGCGAATCGGGTCAAAGTTCACCTTATTGATCGCCGGGAGGATGGCGAGGTTCGCCATCGCCGCGACGAACAGCGTGTAGCCGTCCGGCGCCGATTTGGCGACCAGATCGGCGGCGAGCGCTCCGCCCGCCCCCACCCGGTTTTCCACCACGAAGGGTTGTCCTAAGGACTGGGTAAAGCGCTCCGCACTCAGACGAGCGATGGAA
>CAZZKA010000237.1:0-5650 GCA_964654745.1 uncultured Bordetella sp.
TGGTGATGTGCGGGATCACCTGCACAGTTCGACCGAGGTACTCGCCGCGGCGTTCCTTGCGGATCACTGAGTCATAGATCTGACCCGTGGTGAAATTGTTGTGACGGCGCATTCGGGCCGACACGAATCTCTCATAGTGGCCAAGATCGAGATCGGTCTCGGCGCCGTCTTCGGTAACGAACACCTCACCGTGCTGAAACGGGCTCATCGTGCCCGGATCGACGTTGATATAGGGATCGAGTTTCAGCAGGGTGACCCGCACGCCGCGCGACTCGAGTAGCGCGGCAATCGACGCGGCGGCAATGCCCTTGCCCAGGGAGGACACCACACCGCCGGTAACGAAAACGAACTTGGTCATGAATTCCAGCCGGTAACCGGCAATTATATCGGCTCCGCGAACTCCGGTTGCAAAGTGACGTGGTCGATACCGAAACCATCGGACAGAGCGACCCGGGCTGCGGCGAGCACCGCCTGCCAGTCGGTCCCCGAATCCAGGCGCAGATGGGCGGCGAGCGCTGCCTGGCCGCTGCTCATGCTCCAGACATGCAGGTCATGCACTTCCGAGACCCCGTGCAGCCGGCCCAGTGCCGCAGAGACCGCCCCGACATCTAGCCCTGCCGGGGTCGCGTTCATCAGAACCCGAGCGCTGTCGCGCAGCAGCCGCACCGTGGAGGCGAGGAGCAGCAGGGATATGGCCAGGGTGAGCAGGGGATCGACCCAGGTCCATCCGGTCCAGGCGCCCACGATGATCGCGACGATGGCGATCGCGGAGCCGGCAAAATCTCCGATCACGTGGAGCAGCGCGCCCCGGACATTCAGATCTTCGCTGTCCCGGTGCAAGGCCCACCAGACGACCGCGTTGACGATCAGGCCCGCTGCAGCAACGGGAAGCGCGAGGGTCGCGTTGAGCGCGTGCGGAGCGCTGAACCGGTCCAACGCCTCGTAAACGATCCATCCGAGTAACCCAAGGTAGGCAAGCGCATTGACGAAAGCGGCGAGGGACTCCGCACGCTCGTAACCGAAGGTGAGGCTCGAATCAGGCGGTCGCCGGGCGATCCATTGCGCTCCCCAGGCCAGCGCGAGCGCCAGCGCATCGGTGAGCATGTGCAGGCCGTCCGAGGCGAGCGCGAGCGACCCGCTGGCAAGGCCCACCACGATTTCAACCAGGCTGTAGCCGAACACAACCAGGCAGGCGATCCCCAGACCCCGGGCGGGTGCTGAGTGCCTGCCGTGGCCGGGATGGCGATCATCAACGCCGTGTCCGTGGTGCGCGGCATGAGCGCCGTGGCGGTGCGCAGAATGCCCTTCAGGAATCGACATAGCGGCTCATGCACTAAGGTTGAGGGGGAACGGGCCAAACTCGGGCTTTATAATCCCACAACCTTTTGAAACACCGGGGTTCCGATGAGCAAAATCTTCCCTAGCGCTGCCGCAGCGTTGGCCGATGTCGTCAAAGACGGGCAGATGATCGCCGTCGGCGGATTCGGTCTCTGCGGCATCCCCGAAGCGCTGATAGCAGCCCTGCGCGATTCAGGCGTGCGCAATCTCACCTGCATTTCCAACAATGCCGGGGTCGACGGCTTTGGCCTGGGGCTTCTGCTAGCCACCCGCCAGATCCGCAAAATGATCGCGTCCTACGTCGGGGAAAACAAGGAATTTGAGCGCCAGTACCTGGCCGGAGAACTCGAGCTTGAGTTCACCCCGCAGGGAACGCTGGCTGAAAAACTGCGCGCGGGCGGCGCCGGCATTCCGGCATTCTTCACCCCCACCGGCGTTGGCACGATCGTTGCCGAGGGTAAGGAAACCCGCGAGTTCGACGGCAAGACCTATGTCATGGAGCGGGCGCTGGTGCCAGACGTGTCGCTTGCCAAAGCCTGGATGGCGGACCGAGCGGGTAACCTCGTGTTCCGCCGCACCGCCCGCAATTTCAACCCCAACGTCGCGATGGCAGGACGCATCAGCGTCGTCGAGGTCGAGCAGATAGTGGCCAATGGCGAAATCGACCCGGATGCGGTGCATCTGCCCGGCATCTTCGTCGATCGACTGGTGCTCAACCCCTCCCCCGAAAAGCGCATTGAGCAGCGCACCGTTCGCAGCGAGCGCTGAAGGAGACTCTCATGCCCTGGACCCGCGACCAGATGGCCGCCCGCGCGGCGCGCGAACTTCGCAACGGCTACTACGTCAACCTTGGTATCGGCCTTCCGACCCTGGTGGCTAACCATGTCCCGCGCGATATGGAAGTGTGGCTGCAGTCCGAAAACGGCTTGCTCGGCATCGGCCCCTTTCCGACCGAAGATGAGGTCGACGCCGACATGATCAACGCCGGCAAACAAACCGTGACGCCTCTGCCCGGCTCGGCGATCTTCTCCTCGGCCGACTCCTTCGGGATGATTCGCGGTGGCAAGATCGACGTCGCAATCCTGGGCGCGATGCAGGTCAGCGAGCGCGGGGATCTGGCCAACTGGATGATCCCGGGCAAGATGGTCAAGGGCATGGGTGGTGCGATGGACCTGGTGGCGGGCGTCGGCCGCGTCATCGTGTTGATGGAGCACACCGCACGCAAAAAGGACGGCGGCGAAGACTTCAAGATTCTTTCCGAATGCAATCTGCCGCTCACCGGCGTCGGCGTGGTCGACCGGATCATCACCGATCTGGGCGTGATGGACATCACCCCGGACGGTTTGAGGCTGGCCGAACTCGCCCCGGGCGTCAGCCGCGATGAAATCGTCACCCGTACCGGGTGCCGGCTCAATACCGGGGCGCTTTCCTGAGCACTGAGTTGCCCCGTATCGGGCTCGCTCACGCCGTGGGGACGTTCACATGACTCCGCACCCTGAGCGCATCGCGCTTCACAACGAAATCCATGCAAGGCCGAGGACGAGGGTGTCTTCGCCCTGTGCGGTGTCGCACCTCGCACTGCTTCGCCAGCCGGGTAGCCACGGAACCCCGCCGGCACTGCGCGAGTTATGCCTGCAGTACGGCCTGGGCCCCCCCGGCGACGGTCAGAGTCATTTTTTCGGTGACTTCGCCCGCTTCCGGCTCAAGTGGGAGCGGCACGGCGAATTCGACGATTTCACCGTGTATCGCAATCTGGTCCGCGCGGATGACCCCTTTGTGGAGCCAGCGGTCGATGCCCTGCCCTCGGGCTGGCTCGGGCAACTCGAGGGCCAACTGATCGCTGCCGTCCACGTCGCACTGGTTCCCGATAGCCCCACTTGGGCGCACCGCGACCGCATCGCGGCCGCACTCGGCGCATCCGACCTGATCGGCGCGCAGATCACCGACGGCTCGGCTGCCGTCTACACCGACCTGCACCTCGATGCCCACGGCTATACGCGCTTTCTGCTCGTCAATCAGTCGATGAATGCCTCGCTGGCGGGGCGGCATCTGCAGCGCCTGATCGAGCTGGAGGTCTACCGCATGATGGCGATGCTCGGATTCCCGGTCGCCCGCTCCGCGGCGCAGGAATTGAACGATCTCGAACGCAGCCTCGGCCGCCTGGTCGGACGGCTCGAAAAGGCGCCCGCCGACGAAGAACCAGAAATGCTGAACGAAGTGACACGGCTCGCGGCGCTCGCCGAGCGTATTTCGGCCGACACCGGGTTTCGCATGGGTGCCTCGCGCGCCTATCACGCGCTGGTACGACGTCGCACTGACGATTTACGCGAAGAGCGTCTGCCCGGCCTCGAAACCATCACCGAATTCCTCGAACGCCGCTTTACGCCCGCCATGGCATTTTGCGAGAGCGTGGACCGGCGCCTCGCGGTGGCCGCCGAGCGTATCGACAGGGCGAGCAACCTGCTGCGTACCCGCGTCGAAATCGAACGCGAAGCGCAGAACCAACAGGTCCTGAGCGCGATGAACCGGCGTGCCAAGCTGCAACTGCAGTTGCAGCAGACCGTCGAGGGCCTGTCCGTGGTGGCGATCACCTATTACGCTGTGGCCGTCCTCGGTCACGTCTTCAAGGGTATCGACTCGGCAGGGATCCCTATCGATGCCGATCTCGCGAGCGGGATTTCAGTCGTACCGGTCGCGCTGTTCGTGTTCTGGGCAGTGCGTCGCATCCGGCGCTCGCTCGGAGCGAGGCGAGAAGCCTGATCCCTGAGTCGCCGCCGCGATGGCGCCGGCTTGCCGCTGCCCAGTCGTTCCCGTATTCGTGGCCGCACCCGGTAGCGTTGGTTTTGTCAGCTTTTCTTCCACTCACTCCTTACCGTGTCGTCCGCGGGGGAGGCGTTAGCGGGCTACCGCTCGAAATGCGAGCGGGTCAGGAGCGTCCTAGACTCCTTATAAATTCCCCCCGTTCGTGATGACCCGTTTTCGTGCGCTTTTTGTGCGGGGACGACTGGTCGAATCATTTTTTCTTCCGGTGCCGTGGGTCCCAACTCGGTTGCATCGAATCAGAAGACACAGGAGCCTGAGCAATGCATCGAGCGTACAGAATTGTCTGGAATTCAGCGATCGGGGTCTGGCAGGTGGTCAGCGAGGCGGCCCGGGGCAGATCCAAGGGATCGTCGAAACGATCCATATCGACACTTGTGGCCTTAACCGCTGTTGGAGTTCTCAGCGGCGGAGCGCTTGCACGAACCCTGCCTTCAGCCGGTCAGATCGTCGCCGGGCAGGGGTCAATCAGCACAGTCGGCTCGGCAATGACAGTCAACCAGACGACTGTCAAAATGACAATCGACTGGCAATCATTCTCGATAGGCGCACACGCAATACGCCATCGGGTCGATGCGCGACTGAGCGAGGTTGTGAGCGTGCGTCAAAGCGCAAACCCGTCGTCGACATTAATCACCGCTCCGTTGATGAACCCCGATTTGTCCGAGGCGAGCAGCATGAGCAGGCCATCGAGGTCCTCGGGTTTGCCGAGGCGCTTGCGCGGCGTCATGGCGATCAGCTTTTTCCCTGCCTCGGTATCCCAGTGGTGTTCGTTCAACTCGGTGCTGATGTAGCCGGGGCATAGTGCGTTGATGTTGATGCCAAAGCGCCCCCATTCGATTGCCATGGCACGCGTCATTTGCGTGACCGCCGCTTTGCTCATGCAGTAGGTCCCTATCATCGGCAGGACCTTGACCGCCGCGAGCGAGGCTATGTTGATGATGCGGGCGGGGCGCCCAGGCTCTGCGCGGGCACGATCGATCATTCGCCTCGCAACCTCCTGAGCGACAAAAAAAGCCCCGCGCGTGTTGGTGTTAAGTACGAAGTCGTAGTCCTCGGGCGTGACATCAACCAGTTTCTGCGTAGTGCTCACGCCTGAGTTATTGACCAGGATGTCGATCGGGCCGGCTGCGGCCTCAGCGGCTGCGACGGCAGAACGGATCGATGAAACATCCGTCACATCGAGCGCGACTGCGGATGCCCTGCCACCGGCTTGCGCGATCTCATCGCGCAGCCTCTGCAGCCGGTCAACGCGCCGCGCAGCCAACACCACGTAGGCACCATTTTCGGCGAGGACCCGCGCAAAGCGCTCGCCAAGTCCGCTTGAGGCACCGGTTACCAGGGCCACCCTGCCGTCGAGATCAAATGTCGTTGCCACGATTTCTCCCTTGTCCGTCGTTATTGTGTCCGGGAGCCGGGCGATGTCAACCGAACACGGTTTGCACCCTGGTTGCGCTTTCCGCGACAATGCCGCTTTCAGCCTGATCCGTCT
>CAZZKA010000238.1:0-5634 GCA_964654745.1 uncultured Bordetella sp.
CACGGACAGCGCAGCCGCCGGCAACAGCAGCACCCGCAGAGCCCGGATGCCCACGCTCAGAGCCTCGAGCCAAACTACCGTTACTCCGACCCAAAGCGTCGCCGAAAGAATGCTAGCGAAACCAAAGCGCCAACCCTCAGCGCCACTCACGGCAACATAAAGCGAGCCGGCATGGAGTGCGAGCGCAGCGATCAGCAAAGGCGCCGCCCAGCGCTCGCCGCATCGCCAAGCGGCGAGATAGAGAAGCGCGGGCGCCACGAAGATGAGAACCAGTAGAATCTTCACCAGATCAGTTTACTCCAGCCCATGCTCGACAATCTTTCCCAACGCCTGTCGCGGGTCGTCAAAACCCTGCGCGGCCAAGCGCGCCTCACCGAAGCCAACACGCAGGATATGTTGCGCGAAATCCGTGTCGCGCTGCTCGAGGCCGATGTGGCTCTGCCGGTCGTGCGCGACTTCATCGCCAGAGTGCGGGACAAGGCGCTCGGCCAGGACGTGGTCGGCAGTCTGTCGCCTGGTCAGGCGCTGGTGGGGGTGGTTCACAAGGAACTCACCGAACTCATGGGCGGGGCGGGAAGTGCGCTCAACCTTGCCACGCAACCGCCCGCAGTGGTGCTGATGGCCGGACTGCAGGGGGCTGGAAAGACCACCACGGTAGGCAAACTCGCCACCTGGCTACGTGCTCAGAAAAAGAAAGTGCTCACGGTCTCCTGCGATATCTATCGCCCGGCTGCGATCGATCAGCTCAAGGTGGTCACCGAGCAGGCCGGCGCGGATTTTTTTGCCTCCTCGCCCAGCCAGGCGCCGCAGGCGATCGCTGCGGCGGCCCTTTCCTGGGCGCGCACCCACTACCACGATGTCCTGCTCGTCGACACCGCGGGTCGACTCGCCATCGATGCGGCGATGATGCGGGAGATCGGCGAACTCCATGCCGCGCTTTCGCCGATCGAAACGCTGCTCGTTGTTGATGCGATGCAGGGCCAGGACGCCGTCAATACCGCCAAGGCTTTCGGCGAGACCGTCAAGCTCACCGGCGTGGTTCTCACCAAGCTCGACGGCGATTCGCGCGGCGGCGCCGCGCTCTCGGTCAAGGCCGTGACCGGTGCGCCGATCAAGTTCGCAGGCGTCGGGGAAAAGCTCGACGGCCTGGAGGTCTTTCACCCTGAGCGCATGGCGAACCGCATCCTCGGCATGGGCGATATCGTTTCGCTCGTCGAGGAGGCCAGTCGGGCGGTCGACCAGGAGGAGGCGCAAAAGCTCGCCTCCAAACTCAAATCGGGCAACCGGTTCGACCTCAACGATTTTGCTGCCCAGCTCGGGCAGATGAACCGAATGGGCGGACTCGGCTCGATGCTCGATAAGCTGCCCGCGCAGATGCAGCAGGCCGCAGCCGGGGCCGACATGAATCAGGCCGAGCGGCAGATGCGGCGCATGCAGGGGATCATTCACGCGATGACGCCGCTCGAACGCACCAAGCCCGACCTGATCAAGGCCTCGCGCAAGCGCCGGATTGCCACCGGCGCGGGCGTACCGGTTCAGGAGGTCAACCGGCTGCTCAATCAGTTTGATCAGATGCAGACGATGATGAAGCGTATGCAGAAGGGTGGGCTCGCAAAGATGATGCGCTCGCTTGGCGGGGCCTTTCCCGGCATGCGCTGATACCGCGGGTTACCCGGCCGATGTCAACCCCCACCGAATTAGACTCGCTTCGATCCAGCTTTGCGGGCAGGCTGATCTCGGCACCCGCCGAGATCGCACCCTTCGTCACCGATTGGCGAAAACGCTACGTTGGCAGGGCGCTGGCAGTCGTTCAGCCCGACAGCGCGCAGGATGTCGCGGCGATTGTGCGGTGGTGCGCAGCCCACCAGATCGCGGTGGTGCCGCAGGGCGGCAATACCGGGCTTTCAGGCGGCGCCACCCCGGACGAGTCGGGCCGCGCGCTGGTTGTCTCGCTGGCGCGAATGAAGCGGGTACGGGCACTCGATGCCATCAACAACTCGATTACCGTTGAGGCCGGCTGCGTGCTCGCCGAGGTACAACAGGCGGCGGCTGCCGCCGGGCGGCTGTTCCCGCTCAGCCTTGCCGCCGAGGGCTCTTGCACGATCGGCGGCAACCTCTCGACCAACGCGGGCGGCGTACAGGTGCTGCGTTACGGCAATGCGCGCGAACTCTGCCTGGGCCTGGAGGTGGTGACGGCGTCGGGCGAGGTGTGGGATGGGCTCAGAGGGCTTCGTAAAGACAACACCGGTTACGATCTGCGCGATCTTTTTATCGGCGCCGAAGGTACGCTCGGCATCATCACGGCGGCGACGCTCAAGCTCCATCCGATGCCCTCGGCCCGGCTCACCGCGTTTGTCGCGGTCGCTGACCCGCGATCGGCGCTAGCACTGCTCGAACTCGCTCAGCGCCGTCTTGCCGCTTCGCTCAGCGCCTTCGAACTGATGTCGGCCCTGTGCCTCGAACTCGTCCTGCGGCACTTCCCGGACTGCCGGACGCCGCTCTCGGATGCAAAGAGCCCTTACTTTGTGCTGCTCGAGTGTTCCGACCCGCACGATGCGACGCACGCCGAGGCAGCGCTTACCGCTCTCCTGGCCGAGGCGCTCGAGCGGGGGTTGATAGGCGATGCCGCGTTGGCCACCTCGCTCGCACAAAGTCGTGCGATGTGGGCCTTGCGCGAAAACATCTCCGAGGCGCAGGCCGCCGAGGGTAAAAACATCAAGCACGACATCTCGGTGCCGATCTCGTCAATCGGCGATTTTGTGATTCAGACCAATGCCGAACTTGAGCGGCGGTTTCCCGGCATCCGGATGGTGGTGTTTGGCCACCTTGGCGATGGCAACCTGCATTACAACGTATCGCCGCCCGTTGGATGGCACGACGAGGCTGCGTTTCTCGCCTTACAGCCCGACATCAACCGGATTACGCATGATGCGGTCACCGCATTTCGCGGTTCAATTTCCGCCGAACACGGACTGGGCCAATTGCGCCGCGATGAGGCGGCGCGCTACAAGTCGCCGGTCGAGCTGAGGCTGATGCGGGCGATCAAAGAAGCGCTCGATCCGGCGGGCCTCATGAATCCGGGCAAGGTGCTTGCCCGGCGCTGAGGAGCCTACCGGGCCAGTCGGCGCCGGATTGATGTGGCCGCCTATTGCGGCGGGATGCCCGCGAGCTTTACCCACTGCGCCCAACGCTCCACATCAGCATCGACAAACTGGCGCAGCGCCTGCGGCGTCATGCCGCCGACCACCATGCCCCGGCTCTCGAGCGCCTGTTTGAACGTCGGGTCAGCGACCGCCTCGCGCGTGATCGCACCGACCCGCTCGATGACAGCGCGGGGCACCCCCGCCGGGGCGTGCAGGCCGATCCAGCCCTGTACCTCGTAGCCGGGAAACCATTCGGCCACCGCCGGGACTTCGGGCAGCGAAGGCTCTCGCGTCGGCGCTGACACGGCGATAGCCTTCAGGCGGGGGTTCTGCAGACCCGGCGCGGCCGAGAGCATGTCGAGAAACGCAAAGTCGATCTGGCCGCCCGCGAGGTCGGTGATGATCTGCGTGATGTTCTTGTACGAGGTTCCGACGGCGTCGATCTTCGCGCGGGCCTTCAGAAGCTCCGCGGGGACCTGTGAGGAGCTGCTGTAAAACCCGAACGTGAGTTTGCCCGGGTTGGCGCGGGCAAAGCCGACCAGCGCCGGCAGAGTCGGTATGCGGCTGTCGCTGCGGACCATCAGGACGGTGCCGAACTTGCCGAACATGCCGACCGGATCGAAATCCTTCTGAGGATCGTAGCCAGGTTTTGCGTACAGGCTGAGGTTGGCGGCATGAGTGGAATTGGTCGAAATCAGGAAGGCATGACCATCGGCAGGCGCGGCTCGAGCGGCGAGCGTACCCAGGATGCCTCCGGCCCCCGCCTTGTTGTCGATGGTGACCACCGCGCCCGATAGGGCGCGCGATAGAAATGCTCCCCAGGCGCGGCCGGTGAAGTCAGCAGCGCCCCCCGCGGCAGAGGGTACGAAGACGGTAATCGGTCGCTCGGGCCATGCCCCGGTCTGGGCGCGCACGCCTGCCGAGGGGCCCAGCGCTGCGGCAGCAGCAAGCAGGATCTGGCGACGGCGCCCACGAAATCGGTCGGTAATCATCACAGCTCCTCGCCGGTAGAACCGGTCAGCGGCGGCCTCGGGTGGAAACGGGTTGGACCCGCTAAACCAGGCAAGCAACCCGGGCAGGGATCAGACCTGCCCAAACTCAAGCGTAGCCCAGCCCCGCCAAAAAGCGACCAACCACTGCGCGGTAGTGAACCGCGCAGTCGACCATCGGCGTATGCCCTCCCGGCAGCATCACCAGCTGCGCTTTGGTGATCCCGCGCGCCAACTCCCAGGCTGCCACGGGGGAGCGCCTGCGATCCAGGCCGCCGTGTGCGATCAGTGTGGGGCAGGCGAGACCGGACAGACCGGAACGCAGGTCCATGCGCCGCAGCCCCTCGACCGCCTGCAGGAGCGCGGTCGCCGGCAGTTGGTTGAGATAGCGGCGAAGCTCCGACCACAGAGGCTCGGGCGGGTGCTTCAAAAAGCAGCCGGCGAGAAACGAGGCCTGCGCCTCATCGGTCCAGTGATGCCGCACACGATCCGGAAGCGAGTTGTCGCCGTGTTGTCCGGTATGGGCACCGGTGTTGGAAATGACGAGCCCCTGCACGTGGGCCGGAAAGCGCAACGCGGTCAGAAGGCTGATGAAACCGCCGAGAGAGTGACCCGCAAGAATCGTTGGATGACGTCGCTCGACGAGTACGCGTCCGAGACGACCGGCGACCGATTCCGGATCAAAGGGCCCCTGGCCTGCGCACCAGTCCAAGGCGTGCCAACGCGGCTGTGTGGAGGCGACGGCGTCAAACAGCTTGGGGCTGCAACCACCTCCGGCCAGGCTCAACACGACCACCCCCGGAATCCGCAGCCAGCCGTCGGAGTCCTTCATCGCATCAGCGCATCAGCGTTGAGAACAGGCATTTCAACGGAGGGTCGCGCCCGCTCACCATCGCCGATCGGAGCGGTGCGCGATTACCCACGCCCGAGGCGGGCCAGCGCGGCCTTGAGCGCATCGGCGGGCGTGACCATCTCGGGGCTCGCATCGCGCCGACCTTGCAACTCGAGCTTGCCTTCCTTCAGCCCGCGGTCACCGACCGTGATCCGAAGCGGTACCCCAATCAGCTCCCAGTCGGCAAACATCGCCCCGGGTCGCTCGCCGCGATCATCGAGGATCACGTCGATGCCAGCGCTGTGCAGCGTGGCATACAGGGCGTCGGCTGCTGCCCGTACCGGCTCAGAGCGATCGTAGCCAACCGGGCAAATGACGAGCTCGAAGGGCGCGATCGCGTGGGGCCAAATGATGCCGCGATCATCATGGTTTTGCTCGATGGCTGCGCCGAGCAGTCGCGTGACACCGATACCGTAGCAACCCATTTCGATCGGCCTGGTCGCGCCGTCCTCATCGACGAAGGCGGCTCGCATAGCTTCGGAGTATTTGGTGCCGAGATAAAAAACATGGCCGACTTCGATGCCTCGCTGGATGGCAAGTAAGCCGCGGCCGTCGGGCGAGGGGTCGCCCTCGCGCACATTACGCAGATCAGCCACGTTCGGTTCCGGTA
>CAZZKA010000239.1:0-5615 GCA_964654745.1 uncultured Bordetella sp.
ACCGCGTACCGGGCGTGAGGGCGGCAGGGTCGACCGTGGGCTCCAGCCGCATGGGGGTTTGCTGGGACCTCACGGCAGAAGCATCGTCAGTGATCATTGATTAGTCTCGTCCGTTCAGATAGGGTCGGGCGCGATTTCAGCAGAGCTCACATGGGCTCAGCCCGTGGTTCCGATGGGCTGAATGACCAGCGTCTCGCGATTGGTGGCTACCAGCTTTCCTTCGGCATCGGTGTAGCGGGCAACCGACTGGACGAAAAGCTGGGTACCACCTCGCGACGAGGGCTTTTCAACGATGCTCTCCAAGGTCCAGGTGGCGGAGATCCAGTCGCTTGCGAGCACCGGCCGCTCGAAGCTGTAGTCGTTCCCCGCGCGAATCAACCGACTGTTGCCGACAGGCAGGTGCCAGTCATGGCCAATATAGCCGTCGGCATCCGGCTGGCGATCGGCGGTCTGACAGGTCTCGCAGATCAGAGTGGGCGGAGCGATCACGTCGGCGTGCCCCGCCGCGCGCGCATAGGCGGCATCACGGTACACCGGGTTATCGTCGTCAATAGCGATTGCGAAATAGCGGATCGATGCCCGACCGAGGGCTTCGCGTGCCGGGTAATGAATCTGCCGCCCGATCATGGCGCGCAGTTCCTCTGAAAGAAGCGACATGACAGCGATCTCCCTGGCTCAGTCGAGAATCGCGAAGGGGTCGACCTCGATCTGCATTTCGGGTCGAAGCAACGCCTCGCAGACGAGGCCTGTCGAAGCGGGAAAAGGTTGCCGAAGCAGTTTTTCGCGTATGCCCGCTACCTCGCGGTAGCGCGCGAGCGCTGCCGGAGTGACGTATTCGATCGTCTTCACCAGATTTTGCGGGCCGGCGCCTGCAGCTTCCAGCACTTTGATGATGTTGCTGTAAGTGTATTCGGCCTGCCCAACCACATCACCATCGAACACTACCCGCTCGGTCGCCGGGTCCAGTGAACCCTGCCCGGACATGAAGAGCAGCTTGCCAGCTCGAACGGCAGGGCTATAGGTAAGTTTCTGATACCGATCCCAGCCGGGATTGATCGCAACCGGCAGATCGCGTGTAGCAATAAAGTCGTATTGGATAAGGGCATCCGGATGGCATAAACGCGGCATCAGAATCCCTGCGGCACCCGGATAAACGGGACCTAAAAATTGCCGGCGAATTTTGCCGGTAGCCTTGTACCCGGATAGTCCGGCTGGCAGCAGATAGTCAACCGTTTTGACCACATTGGCGAATGACAGTCCGGTAGCGGCAAGCATACGACCCGCTTTTTCAAAAATCGCCTGGGTCTGCGCTCCGATATCCCCTGCGCCGATCACTTTTCCCTGGGCATCGGTAGGCAGTACTGAGGGCAGGAACACCACGCCCGCCGATTCGCGCGCCGATGGCAGACCGTCACCCAGGGCAATGGTGGTACCCACAGGTCCCGCGGTTACCTCGATTTCGAGAAACGCTTCGGGACGGAGCAGACTTTTCACCGGGACGGTGTGCACAGCCGGGCGATTGGGGCCCAGTACTTCAGCGCGAACGGCAGCCGCCTCGGCGTATCGCTCGATGCCCTCGGGACGAAGGTACTCCACCACCCGGACCACGTCAGCGTAGCCGTAACCCGCCGCCTCAAGCAGGGCGCCAATTTTTTTCCAGGCTGTGCGGACCTGCGCACTCATATCGCCGCGGACCACCATTCGCTTCGTCGCGGGATCGTGTTCGGAAGCTGTGTGACCTGAAAGGTAGACGTTCGCGCCAACCTTCAAGCCAAGCGAAAACGAGTAGCGTGAGTAATCGAACCAGGGGAAATACGCAGGCTTGATGGGGACGGGTCTCAAGGAGATCTCTCTCAGTTCAGGGTTGAGGCGGGATTGGCCGGTTGGCCCGATGGGCGTCAGATGGCGGGGGGCTCCCTGTCTGGCTTGCCCCATTCGTGCGGTTTGTGGCGGGCAGACTGTCGAGGAAACGCAGAATCGTCTCGACCTTGCGTCCCGGTTCGCAGCGCAGGGCCGGTGCGTTACAGGTCTTGGCGATCGGATCGATCAGATGAGAGGCAAGGTCATTGAGGTCTGATAGGACGACTCTTGGCTGTCTGCAGGCGGCAAGCCGACCACTCCACGCATAGTTCACGACGGCCTGCCAGGCCGTTGCGTAGCTGCGCGGCTGCTTCAACACTTCGCGGGCACGTTCGGTGAGCGCCTCCGGATCGAGCCGTGAGGGGCGCGGGCTCTGGAAGGCTTTTTCGCGACGAAACCATGGCCACCAGAGTTCGGCATCGCGCAGGTGATGCCAGGCGCGAAGGAGATGAAAGCCCTCGGGATCGGGCTCGAGCGAAGGGGCAGCGTGTGAGCGAAACAAGGCCTGATCGGTCTCGTCGAGAAAAAAGGGCGCGTCGAGGAGTAGCGATGCCACCCGTTCGGATCGGCCGACGGCGAGTTCGAGAGCGACCGCCGCGCCCCCGTTGTGTCCGAGCGCGTGCACCCGGGTAATCGAGAACTCATCGAGGATGGATGCGACCGCATCGGTCCAAATGGCTACGCTCTGCGGATTGCCCGGCAGGGGATCCGACTCACCATGTCCGGGAAGATCGATGGCGATCACGGGCATCGCCTGCCCTACAGCATCGATGAGCGAACGGTATAGCCAGGACGAGCCGGGGGCGTGGTGGACGACCAACAGCGGTATAACCGGACCGGTCAGATCCCCATGAGAGCGCACGAGAATTTGCGCGCCATGAAGATCGACAAAGCGATCGGTGCTGCGGCCCGCAAGCGGAGAGCACGCCGAAGCGGCGGGCGGGGGCTCATCAGCCGTATACCGGCTCAAGAGGTCCAGTTCCATCTCGGAAGCAGCCTGAAATTCCCTGGGTACGTCGGCTTCCCAGATGCCTTTCGGATAGAGCGGCCGGGTCCGGTACATGCTGTCGCCCGGGCGGTTGCCGAAGCACACAGGAACCTTGAGGTGAGGAATGATTTCAAGCTCGCGGTGCCGAAAAGGCGCGCGATAACCGATGCGATAGTCGTTTCCGGCCTCCAGCATCTCAATCACGCCGCGATGGATAAAGTCAGTATCGGGTGTATCGGTGTCGGAACGGTGTTCATCATCCTGCGCATTCCATGGCCAGAAGGCGTGCTGGTCGCGGTAGCGGAACCAGAGTCGCAGCAGGTGCGCACCGTCCCAGGCGGGCGTAATCGGCTCGAGATAGCGTTCGAGCGCCTCATCGGAATAGCGGCTTGCAAAGACAGCATAGCCGTCGGCAAGCGCCATCGAGCAGCGATCCGGGTGACGCGCCGCATACTCCACCGCGATTGACGCGCCGGTATGCCGCCCGTACGCGGCGACCTTGCGAATATCGAGGGCAGAGAGCGTATCGGCAAGCGCATCGGCAAAGTCTTCGACGGTCGGTTGCGCGATGGACAGCTTGTCGGACTGTCCGAACCCGGGCATATCGAAAGCGAGACAGGTAAATCGCCGGGCGAAGATCTGCATGAGCGGGCGCATCACCTTGGCCGATACCGGGCAGGCATGCAGCATGGCAACTGCCGGGCCACGGCCACACCGCAGATAATGTACGCGCCGCCTGCCTACGGTCACGAAGTGACGGGTAATTTTCATGAAAGCGGATTTCCCGGTTCAGTAGCTGCGCGGCAGGCCGAGTCGCTCGCCGACAAAATTACGCACCATTTCATTGGAGATGGGGCTGAAGGGACCAAGCCGCGTGTCGCGGAACAGTCGCTCCATCGGGGTCTCCTCGACAAGACCGTAGCCGCCGAGCACCCGCATGCATCGGTCGGTGGCTCGTACCGCTGTTTCAGTGGCGGCGAGCTTGGCCATCGCCGCTTCGGTCGAACAGGGTTTGCCGCGGGAGAGCATCCAGGCGGCCTTGGTGGTGAGGAGCCTGATCTGTTCGAGCTCGGTAGCCGTGTCGGCAAGAGGGTGCTGCACCGCCTGGAAACCTCCGATGGGGCGGCCGAACGCGGTGCGATCCCGAGCGTATTGAAGCGTCTGATCGAGCGCTGCGCTGGTGATCCCGACATACATGGCCGCACACAGGATGCGTTCCTCGTCGAGCGTGGCGAGCAGGTGGTACCAGCCGCGGCCGCGCTCACCCACCACCGAATCGAGCGGAGCCTTTGCATCGTCAAAGAACACCTCGCAGGTACAGGCTGCCCGCATTCCCATGAGCTCGAGTCTGCGCACCGTGACAGCTGGCTGATTGCGCGGCGTGAGCACGAGCGACAGCCCGCGAGCGCGCCTGGACTCGTCGGGTGTTTCGGTACGGCACAGAACAAGGATCGCGTCGGCGTCATCAGCAAGCGAGGTGTAGAGTTTTTGACCGCGAATCGTCCAGCCGTCGGCGCCCGGTTGAGCGCTCGTCTTGAGCGCGAGCACATCGGTACCGCCTCCGGGCTCGCTCATGCCAAAACCCATGAGAAAGTCGCCTTGAACGAGCTTAGGCAGGTACTCGCGTTTGTGCGCCTCGCTCCCGACCTGGAGAAATACACGGGCCGTCATGGAGGTGAGTAGCCAGTCCGTTGCGAGCGAGGGAAATCTTCGGGCGAGTTCTTCGCAGAAAATCGACCCCATCATGATGTCGCTACCCGAACCGCCGTATTCCTCGGGCACGCTGATACCCATCCAGCCCTGCGACGCAAACTGCTTCCAGATGCTGCGGGGGATGCGGCGCGCGCGGTCATACTCCCGAATCTTTGTCTCAGGTAATTCGCGATCAAAGAATTCCCGAACGCTCTCGCGCAGCAACTCGTGCTCGTGATGCGATTCGAAGTCCATCAATTCGCCCCTTGTTCGA
Organism: uncultured Bordetella sp.; assembly: GCA_964654745.1. Classification (GTDB taxonomy): domain Bacteria; phylum Pseudomonadota; class Gammaproteobacteria; order Burkholderiales; family Burkholderiaceae_E; genus SYIM01. The sequence goes on from CAZZKA010000239.1 coordinate 4,815, forward strand.
TGACCGCCTCGCCGAGATACACCCGCTGCACCTGATCGCTTGCGCGAACCTCTGCGGGCTGTCCAGTGATGAGGAGTTTGCCCTGCACGAGGACGGAAATACGCGAGGCGACGGAAAAAACCACCGCCATATCGTGCTCGGTGAAGAGGCAGCTAAGACCCATTTGAGCGGCGACCTTATGCACCATGCGAATCGATTCGAGCCGCTCCTGCGCCGCCATACCCGCGGTGGGTTCGTCGAGAAGAAGCAGTTTCGGCTCACCCGCGAGGGTGATGGCGAGTTCCAGCCGCTTGCGGTCTCCATGGGCCAGCGTCGAGGCAAGTTGGTGATCCGGTACCTGAAGGCCGACTCGCTCGAGGAGCGAGCGGGCGTCCGCAGTACGGTGGTTTGACGCATTGCGCCAGGGCATCAGCGTGAGGCCGTCATGCGCAAGCAGGGCTACCTGCACATTTTCCATAAGCGACAGGTCCGGAAAGACTCGCGTGATTTGAAAAGTCCGTCCCATTCCCAGTCGAACACGTTGGTGGGGAGCGAGGCCGGCCAGATCGCGCCCCTCGAATTTCACGCTGCCCGCGTCCGGAACGACGAGTCCGGTAAGTGTGTTGAAGAATGTGCTTTTGCCGGCGCCGTTTGGACCGATGATGGCGTGGAATTCACCGCGACGGACTTGAAGGGTGACCCCCCCAAGTGCCTGCACACCGCCAAAGCGTTTGGTCACGGAGTCAACCGTCAGTACATCGGCGGCAGCGTTCATGAACGCCCCCGATCCAGCAGCCCTGCAAGGCCGCGCGGCATCACCAG
>CAZZKA010000240.1:0-5610 GCA_964654745.1 uncultured Bordetella sp.
TACCAGATCAGCCAGTTCGAAATCCCTGTGGTCGCGGGCGGCGGCCTGCTCGTCGTCTGGCAGCAGGACGAGCAGGTGTGCCAGCGCCTTGTTCGTCTGACCCGCGCCCACCTCGAAGAGGACGCGGGCAAGTCCCTTCACGAAGACTTCCATGGCAGCACGGGCATCGACCTCAACCGCGCCGGCACCCCGCTCCTCGAGATCGTCACCGAGCCCGACATCCGTTCGGCGCGTGAAGCCCTCGCCTACGCCCGCACGCTGCATGGCCTGGTGGTGTGGCTGGGGATCTGCGACGGCAACATGCAGGAAGGATCGTTCCGCTGCGATGCCAACGTATCGGTGAGGCCTGCGGGCACGACCGAGCTCGGCACACGATGCGAGATCAAGAACTTGAATTCCTTCCGTTTCCTCGAGCGCGCGATCGAATTCGAGGTCCGGCGCCAGATCGACCTGATCGACGACGGCGGCCGGGTCGTACAGGAGACCCGGCTCTACGATCCCGACCGCGACGAGACCCGCTCGATGCGCAGCAAGGAGGACGCGCACGACTACCGGTACTTCCCCGATCCGGATCTGCCCGCACTGCAGATCGGTCAGGACTGGATCGACCGCGTCCGCGCCGAGTTGCCAGAACTGCCGGCCGCCCGGCGAGATCGGTACATTAGCGAGTACTCGCTGTCGTCGTATGACGCTTCCACGCTTACCTCTAGCCGTGGTTCCGCTGACTACTTCGAGGCTGTCCTGACAGCGCTCGGCAGTCCGGTGGGCGCTGCGCAGGCCAAATCGGCGGCTAATTGGGTGATGGGCGATCTCGCAGCAGCGCTCAATAGGGAGGGGCTGGAGATCTCCGCAAGCCCGGTGTCGGCGGCTCAGGTAGCGGCGCTGATCCGCCGCATCGACGACGGCACCGTGTCGGTCAAGATTGCGCGTGAACTTTTCGCCCAGCTCTGGGCTGCGCCGCAACCCGAGCCCGATGCGCCGGACCGGATGATCGACGCGCAGGGACTTCGGCAGATCAGCGACACCGGGGCGATTGCTGCCATCATCGACGACGTGATCGCCGCCAACCCGAAGTCGGTCGAGGAGTTTCGCGCCGGCAAGGACAAGGCCTTCAATGCACTCGTCGGTCAGGTGATGAAGGCTAGCCGCGGCAAAGCCAATCCCCAGCAGGTCAATGAACTGCTGCGCACCCGACTCGCCCGGAACTGACCTGACGCGCCGCCGGATCCTGAGCGGCCATGGTCGGCCGAGCCTAGGTGCCCGCTGCCTCGCCGTAGCGACTGCGGTACGCCGCAACGCGTTCGCGATGCACCGCGTCGGCGGCGCCGGCCGCGGACAGATAGCCCAACAAATCATCAAGGCTTGCAATGGCGAGGACCGGCATCCCGTACAGCCGGCCAACCTCCTGGCTTGCCGACAGCTCGCCGACCCGCTCAGCATCGCCCGCACGCTCCTGCCGATCAAGCGCGATCATGACCGCACAGGGCTGCGCCCCCTGGGTGCGGATTAACTCGACCGACTCGCGCACCGAGGTTCCGGCGCTAATCACGTCATCGATGATGAGGACCCGGCCGCTAAGCGGCGCACCAATCAGCACGCCCCCCTCGCCGTGGTCCTTCGCTTCCTTTCGGTTGAACGCAAAGGGAACATTACGGCCAAGGCGGGCCAGCGCGACGGCAGTCGCCGACGCGAGCGTGATGCCCTTGTAGGCGGGCCCGAACAGCATGTCAAAGGCGATTCGGCCCTCGCGCTCGGCAGCAACAAGCGTCTGCGCATAGAACTCGGCGACCCGGCCCAGCAACGCGCCGTCATTAAACAGGCCCGCATTGAAAAAGTACGGCGAGAGGCGGCCGGCCTTGGTGCGAAACTCCCCAAAGCGGAGGATCCCCGCGTCGAGGCAGAAACGGATGAACTGCGTGCGCAGATCGCTGCTCAAGTACGGCTCCCGGCGGCGTGGGTGGCAGGAACCGTGATGATACGGAAAGCCGAGCCGGACCCACGCCGGACCCTGGACGAGGCCACGCTACAGCGTTGCGTCATACTCGATTGCGAGCGGGGCGTGGTCACTGAAACGCTGCGCCTTGTAGATCGTTGCGCGCCGCGCGCCGCCGGCAAGCGCGCGGGTCGCCACGTGATAGTCAAGCCGCCAGCCGACGTTCTTAGCCCAGGCTTCGCCCCGATTGCTCCACCAGGTGTAGCAGGCCTCGGTCGCCTGAGGATGCAATTTCCGATACACATCGACCAGCTGGCCGCCCTCGAGCAGTTGCGTCATCCAGGCACGCTCCTCGGGCAGAAAACCACTGTTTTTCTGATTGCTCTTCCAGTTCTTGAGGTCGGCTTCGCGGTGCGCAATGTTGACATCGCCCATGAAAATGAACTCCCGAGAACCCTCAAGCTCCCGCAGCTTCGGGCCAAGCACGTCAAGAAAGCGGTACTTGGCAGCCTGGCGATCCTCTCCGCTTGATCCGCTCGGCACGTAGCAGCTGATGAGGCTCAGGCGTCGGCCGGGTCGGTCGTAGCGCGCCTCAATCCACCGGCCCTCAGCGTCGAACTCGGCTGCGCCTAGCCCCCGGATCAGGTCGCTCGGCGTTTCGCGCAGAAACAGACCGACCCCCGAATAGCCTTTCTTCAGAGCGTAGTGAAAGTGGCCGGCGAGCCGCCCTACGCGGTCGAGCTGACCGTGAACCTGATCGTGCTGCGCCTTGACCTCCTGGACACCAACCGCAGCCGCGCGCTCGGCCGCCACCCACTCGAAAAAGCCTTTGGATGCAGCCGAGCGGATGCCGTTGAGGTTGGCAGTGATGACTTTGAGCACGAATCGTCTCCTTTCGGAGCGGCAAGCATAGCCGCCCGCAGCCGCTCCGGGGTACCGCGACGGATCAGCGAACCGGACCTGCTGCCCCCGAGCGCTGAGGCAGATCCTCGGGATCGAGCCCGCGCGCGCGGGCAAATATCGGTAGCACCTTGGGCAGCTTGCCGCGGATTTCCTCGATGCGGCGCTCATGCGAAGGATGGGTCGAGAGCCACTCAGGTGGCTGCGCGGCCGTGCGCGCCGCGCCGCTGCCTGCGGTGCCGGAACCCGCGCCTCCGGCTGCCGCAGCGCCGGCGGCCATCTTCTGCCAGAGGCTCACCGCCGCGCGCGGATCGAAGCCTGCGCGTGCGGCGAGATCCATGCCGATCAGATCGGCTTCGGTCTCGTCATCTCTGCCGTATTTGAGCAACGTGAGTTTGGCTGCGCCCGAGGCGAGTTGTCCGCCGAGATCACCAAAACCCATGAGCTGCGAAGCGATCGAAGCACCGAAGGTCACCGCCTGCGCAGCGCGCGCCTTGCCGACCCGCTCGCGGCCGTGCTCGAGAAGCGCATGCGCAACCTCGTGGCCCATCACCATCGCCACTTCATCATCGTCGAGCTTGAGCGAATCCAGGATGCCGGTAAAAAACGCAATCTTTCCGCCTGGCATGCAAAACGCATTGACCTGCCGGGAGCCGATCAAGACCACCTCCCAACGCCACTGCGCGGCGCGCTCGTTCACGCGCGGGGCAAACGCGATGAGCTGTCGGGCGATGCGCGAAAGCCGCTGCAGCTGGGGATGTTCGGGCGGGGCGAGGGCGCGCTTTTCCGACGCCTCCCGCTTGAGCGCCTCAAACTGCTTGGCCGCCTCCCGCTCGACCTGCTCGGCCGAAGCGAGCGAAATCGCACGGCTGCGCTCGCCGGGCTTGAGCCCCTCGTCGGGCGGGCTGCGCGAATCCGCCGGTGCCGCGCCGGACGGTGCAGCGCCGGCTCCACGGGAATCCGCGGCGCGGACCGCCGGAGCGCCGATGGCCAGAGCGAGGACCGACGCTGCGAGAAGGCTCGCAAGCGCCCTGCGCAGACCGGGCAGCCCGGTTCGGCGAACCTTCAGATCAGCGCATAAATCAGCCCGAACTCGCATCACGGCAGGATTATTCATCCGTCAAAGATGGGGTTACCCGAGGAGCATAGCAAGACCCCGGCAGGCGGAAGCCTCTGCGCCGCTTGCCGCGGCCAGGGCGCTGCCCGCGCCGCTTGAGCGGGCACATTGACCCCTGCTCGCTTCCCACGCGACCCAGGGGGCTACACTTGTGGTCGAGGCAGAGCGCCTTGCCGACCCGAGCACTTCAGCCTTGACCGACCCAGCACCCTCCGCAGCCGAACCAGTTCGCCGCGCCAATCCCTACCTGCAGGTCTTTGCCAGCCGCAGGATCGCCGCGATGCTGATGCTTGGCTTTGCAAGCGGGTTGCCGCTTGCCCTCTCCGCCGGAACGCTGCAGGCGTGGCTCACCGTCGAAGGCGTTGATCTCGCCACGATCGGCTTCTTCGCGCTCGCGGGCTTGCCGTATACCTTCAAGTTTGCCTGGGCACCGCTCGCCGACCGGTTCGAACCCCCGATCGCAGGCCGACGCAGGAGCTGGCTGCTGCTCACGCAACTTGCCCTCGCCGTATTGTGCTTTGCGCTCGCCTCGATCGAGCCGAAGAGCGCAATCGGGCTTCTTGCGCTCTGCGCGGTGGCCCTTGCCTTCTTTTCCGCCTCACAGGACATCATCTTTGACGCCTACCGCACCGACTTGCTCGGCGAGCACGAGCGTGGCGCCGGCGCTGCGGTATCAGTCCTCGGTTACCGGCTCGCGATGCTTGTATCGGGCGGGCTCGCCATGGTGCTCGCCGATACAGTACTGGGCTGGCCCAACACTTATAGGCTGATGGGGCTGCTCTTTGCAGCGCTCGCCTGTTTCACCCTGTTCGTTCCCAGGGTCAACGAGCCCGAGGGCGAGCGAAGCGCGGTCTTTCGCGAGCTCCTGGGCTTTACCGCGATGATCACAAGCGGCCTTCTGTGCTGGTGGCTCCTGCGCTTGCTGCCCTGGGACATGCTGTCGCCCAGCCGGCTTGGCAAACTCATGATCGACACCGTGATCGTCGTCGTCGCGCTGGTGGTCGCGATCATTGCCGCGCGCCGCGTGGGATTTCCTTCTTTTGTCGAGCCCTGGGATGCGTTCTTCTCGCGCGAGCGCGCGCTCGCGCTCCTTGCCCTTATCGTGCTCTACAAACTGGGCGATGCTTTCGCAAGTGCCCTCTCCACCACCTTCCTCATCCGGGGAGCGGGCTTTTCCGCCGCCGAAGTCGGCGCTGTCAACAAAGTGCTGGGCCTGATCGCCACGATCGTCGGCGTGCTCGCCGGCGGAGCGTGGCTCGCGCGGAGGCCGCTCGCCGACTCGCTCATGCTCTTCGGTGTGCTGCAGGCTCTCTCCAACCTCGGCTACTGGCTGGTCTCGGTTCTGCCGAAAAGCATGCCGCTGATGGCTGCGGCGGTGGCGGTTGAGAACCTGTGCGGCGGCCTGGGAACGGCCGCGTTTGTGGCCTTTCTCATGGCGCTCACGGACCGGCGCTTTTCTGCTGCGCAGTATGCGTTGCTGTCGGCGCTTTCGGCAGTCGGGCGCATCTATGTAGGTCCGGTATCGGCGCTGCTCGTCGAGTCGCTCGGCTGGCCGGTTTTTTTCGTACTCACCGTGCTCGCGGCGATTCCAGGCCTGGTTCTGCTGGCAGTGCTGCGCGCCCCGCTTGGCCGGCTCGATCCCCGCAGCTCCCCGGCCGGG
>CAZZKA010000241.1:0-5521 GCA_964654745.1 uncultured Bordetella sp.
GAGGCAATCATGAAAGCCTTGTTCCTTGAGAAAGATGACGCGGGATTTCGGGCCGGCGTACGGGATGTGCCCGAGCAGGAACTTGCCCGGCATGCCGGCGAGGGTAATGTGACGGTACGCATTGAATGGTCGACCATCAACTACAAGGACGGCCTGGCGATCACCAACAAGTCGCCTGTCGTCCGCAAATGGCCAATGGTGCCGGGAATCGATGGTGCGGGCATCGTCGAGGAGAGCGGCGATCCGCGTTTTGCGCCAGGCGAGCGGGTCGTCTTGAACGGCTGGGGCGTTGGCGAAACCCACTGGGGCTGCCTGGCTGAACGGGCGCGCCTCAAAGGCGACTGGCTGGTCGCGCTGCCCGCCGGACTGTCATCGCGCCAGGCGATGGCTATCGGGACTGCCGGATACACGGCGATGCTTGCAGCCCTCGCTCTGGAACAGGGGGGAGTCAAGCCCGGCGATGGCGAAGTGCTGGTCACCGGCGCCGCAGGCGGTGTCGGAAGCGTCGCTATCGCGATACTTTCAGGCCGGGGGCATCGCGTTGTCGCATCCACTGGACGGCTGGGCGAGGCCGAGTATCTGCGCGGCCTGGGCGCTGCCGAGGTCATCGACCGGGAGGCTCTTGCCGCGCCGGGCAAACCCCTGCAAAAGGAACGTTGGGCTGGCGTGATCGATGCGGTCGGCTCGCATACGCTTGCCAACGCCTGCGCGCAGACCCGGCTGCGCGGTGTCGTGGCCGCGTGCGGGCTCGCCCAGGGCATGGATTTCCCGTCGAGCGTTGCTCCCTTCATTCTGCGCGGCGTCACACTTGCCGGGATCGACTCAGTCATGTGTCCGCGACCGATCCGGGAGCAGGCCTGGGCGCGACTTGCCGCTGATCTCGACCGCAACAAACTTGATGCAATGACCCGCGAGATAGGGCTTGCCGAGTCACTCGCGGTCGCCCCGGAGGTTCTCGCCGGCAAGGTGCGCGGACGGCTGGTGGTTGATGTCAACCGCTGACCACTGCTGATCGTTGTGCGAGAAGACGGTCCTGTCGGACTGCTGCTCGCCGGAGGCCGGGGCAGCCGGTTCGATGCAAGCGGTCACCGCGACAAGCTGCTTGCGCGCTTTGACGGTAAACCCGTTGCGGCGCGAGCGGCGCACACACTTGCGAGTGTCTGCCGGCGCGTTTTTGCGGTCCTGCCCCCCGGCAAGCCCGAACTTCTCGCAACCCTGAGCGAGGCTGGATGCGAACCTCTGGTAACCGAGGCGACCCGACTCGGCATGGGTCACTCGATTGCGTTCGGCGCTGCGCGCATCATCGAGCGGTGTCAGCCCTCGGTTGTCGTGATCGCCCTGGGCGACATGCCCGCGCTGCATGCAGAAACGATTGCACAGCTGATCGAGGCTGCCCTCGCCGAACCCCACAGCATCGTTGCGCCAACGTTCGCCGGTCGGCGCGGGCACCCGGTGGTCTTTGACGCAGTCCACCTTCCGGCCCTTTGCCAGCTCGACGGCGACAGGGGCGCGGCAATAGTGCTGGAACGCCATCCACCGCGCCTCGTCGCTGTGGATGATCCTGGTGTTCTTCAGGATATCGACGCGCCCGGTGATCTCGGCTCCGATGCCAGCCACGGCAGTATGGACCGGCGCCGCGACACGCCGGACGCCCACCAGTCCTGAACCAGACCCGATACGCCCGACCCCCAAGGGAAGAGTCATGCCCAGCCGCCCCTTAGACCTCGATCACCGCTATCGAATCCGCCCGATTGATCCGCACGCTCACCTTTTCGAGGTCGAACTGATCATCGCGCGCCCAGATAGCGAGGGTCAGCGCGTCGCCCTGCCCGCGTGGATCCCGGGCAGCTACATGATTCGTGAGTTCGCCCGTCACATCGTTGCGATCGAGGCCTACAGCGGTTCCGCGCGGCTGGCCCTGCGAAAACTCGACAAGCACACCTGGCGGGTCGCCCCTTGTCCAGGGTCGCTTGGCATTCGGTACAAGGTGTACGCATGGGATCTCTCTGTGCGAGGTGCGCACCTCGATGCCACCCATGGCTTTTTCAACGGTACCAGCGTATTCCTGGCAGTGATCGGCCAGGAGCAACTCGGCTGTTCGGTGGAATTGTTGCCGCCTCCCGACCCGCTGGGTAAAGGATGGCGCGTGGCGACCACGCTGCCGCGCGACGGCGCCAGACCCTACGGGTTTGGCCGTTACCGTGCGCCGGACTATGACGCCCTGATCGATCACCCCGTCGAAATGGGCTCTTTCACTCTGGCGCACTTCAATGTTGCAGGCGCCCGGCACGACATCGCCATCACCGGGCAGCACGATACCGACACCGAACGCTTGACCAGCGACCTCAGCCGGGTTTGCGCACTGCAGGCAAGGCTCTTTGAACCCCGAGGCGGTCGAGCGCCATTCGATCGCTATCTCTTTCAGACCATGGCCGTAGGCGACGGCTACGGCGGCCTCGAGCATAGGTCGAGCACCGCGCTCATCACTCAGCGCAATGATCTCCCCTGGCCTGGAATGACGGGAACGCCCGAAGGCTATCGACGCTTTCTGGGGCTCTGCAGCCACGAATATTTTCATGCCTGGCATGTCAAGCGAATCAAGCCTGCAGGCTTCGTCCATCACGACCTGCGCAGCGAGAGCTACACCCGGCTCCTCTGGGTCTTCGAGGGATTTACCTCCTACTACGATGACCTCATGCTGCGTCGCGCCGGGGTGATCGGCGCTGACGATTATCTCGGCGCCCTCGGGGGAACGATATCAAGCGTCCTGCGCAACCCCGGTCGCCGCGCACAGAGCGTCGCCGAATCGAGCTTTGACGCATGGATCAAGTACTACCGCCAGGACGAGAATTCTCCCAACGCAATCGTGAGTTATTACGCCAAGGGCGCGCTGGTCGCGCTCGCGCTCGATCTGCACATCCGACAACAATCGGAGGGGCGGCGTTCACTCGATGACCTGATGCGCCTCTTATGGCGTCGGTTCGGCCGCGGGTTCTACGGCGCAGACGGCCGGATCGCTGCCAACGCAGCGGGCGTCGAAGAGTCTGCATTGCCCGAGCTGATCCTCGAAGCAACAGGGGTGCGGGTCGGCTCACTGCTCAGGCAATGGGCAGACGGCACGGCCGAGCTCCCCATCGCAAGCCTGCTCGCCGACATGGGTCTCGCGCTGAAACTCTCCGCGGCTGATCAGCCGGGCGCAAAGCTCGGCCTGCGCATCGCAGATGCCGGTGGCCGCCTCAAGGTGACCAACGCGCTTGCCGGCGGCGCAGCTCAGCGCGCAGGGCTGTCGGCCGGTGATGAACTCGTCGCGATCGATGGTCTGCGCGCGGACATGAGCAACTTCAAAACGATCCTGGGCCGGCGCCAAACCCGGGCGCGGACGACGATCCTTGCCTTCCGGCGCGATGAGCTGATGCGTTTTGAGATCGAGATCAGCCGAGCTCCCGATACCGAAGCGAGCATCACCCTGGCACCCCGGCCCAGCGCCGCAGCGCGGCGCCTGAGAGCGGCCTGGCTCGCAATATCCTGACGCCTCGACGGTCGTCCACGCACTAGCCAAACAGGCTCCGAAGCGCCTCCCCCGGGTCGGGCGCACGCATGAAGGCTTCGCCGACGAGAAAGGAGCCCACACCTGCGTCGCGCATCGTTCGCACATCAGCGGCAGAGAGAATGCCGCTTTCTGTGACCACCAGCCGATCGGCCGGGACTCTGTCCAGCAGATCCAGGGTCGTATCAAGGGAGACCTCGAAACTGCGCAGATTGCGGTTGTTGATACCGATGAGAGGGGTCTTCAGACGGAGGGCCCGGTCAAGCTCGCCCGCGTCGTGTACCTCGACCAGAACATCCATGCCGAGCGCATGAGCCCAGATCTCCAACTCCGCCATCTGCATATCGGAGAGCGCAGCAACAATCAGCAGGATGCAGTCGGCGCCCCAGCAACGCGCCTGCAGGACCTGGACGGTGTCGATCAGGAAATCCTTGCGCAGCACAGGCAGCTTGCAGGCTGCGCGCGCCTGCTCGAGATGCTCCGGGTTCCCCCGAAAGAACTGCTCGTCGGTGAGCACTGACAGGCAGGCCGCGCCGCCCCGCTCATAGCTCGCAGCAATCGCAGGCGGCTCGAACGGATCTCGCAACAGCCCCTTGCTGGGGCTTGCGCGCTTGACCTCAGCGATCACCGCAGATCGACCTGCGGCGATCTGTCGCCTAAGCGCACGTTCAAAGCCTCGCGGGGCAAGCGGGTTGCCCGGTGCCGTCGAAGCCCGTGCCTGCGCCTCCCACTCAGCAATCGGCCGGCTCTGTCTCGCGGCGGTGACTTCCTCGGCCTTGACGGCGAGTATGCGTTCGAGGATGTCGCTCATGATGCGAACCGACGCGTGTAGCCAACCCACTGATCAAGTTTGGCTCGCGCAGCGCCTGATGCGATCGCCTCGCGTGCGAGCTTGATTCCTTCCCCGATGGAGCCTGCCCGATCGCAGGCATAGAGCGCAGTGCCGGCGTTGAGGATGACTATTTCTCTGGGCGTGCCCTCGATGTTGTTGAGTGCCTCGAGGACCATATCGCGGGATTCGACCGAGTCCTTGACCTTCAGACCACGGTTGCTAACCATCGACAGGCCGAAGTCCTCCGGGTGAATTTCGTACTCGGTGACCTTGCCATCGCGCAGCTCGCCCACCATCGTCGCTGCACCCAGCGAGATTTCGTCCATCCCGTCGCGTCCGTAGACCACGAGGGCATGATTCGCACCCAGGCGCTCCATCACGCGTACCTGTATACCCACCAGGTCAGCATGAAAGACACCCATCAGGATGTTGGGCGCTTCGGCTGGATTGGTGAGCGGTCCGAGGATGTTGAAGATCGTACGAACCCCAAGCTCGCGCCGCACGGGTGCAACATTCTTCATAGCGGGATGATGGTTAGGCGCAAACATGAAGCCGAGCCCCGTCGCTTCGATGCATTCGGCTACCTGCTCAGGGCTCAGCATGATGTTGGCGCCCAGCGCCTCAAGTACATCGGCACTCCCGGATTTAGAAGACACGCCGCGGTTGCCGTGCTTGGCCACCGTGGCGCCTGCGGCGACAGCAACAAACGCCGACGCGGTTGAAATATTGAAGGTATGCGACGAATCGCCGCCCGTTCCAACGATATCGATGAAATGCGGCCCGCCGTCAACGACAACTTTTCGGGCGAACTCACGCATGACCTGAGCCGCTGCAGTGATTTCGCCGATCGTTTCCTTCTTAACCCTCAGGCCCATCAGCAGGGCTGCCGTGGTGGCGGGAGGCAACTCACCGCCCATGATCAGGCGCATGAGCGTGAGCATTTCATCGTGAAAGATTTCGCGGTGTTCGATTGCGCGTTGCAGCGCTTCTTGAGGTGTGATGGCCATGAGGAGGTCCCTCGAAACTTGAATTACATGGGCGGGGTGGCGCGCCGCAGGGCGGAGCCGGGCTCAGCCGGGCGAGGCAACACAGGGGTCTGGATGCGCCGTTGACGCGGGCGCGCGCGAAAAGTCAGGCGGCAG
>CAZZKA010000242.1:0-5518 GCA_964654745.1 uncultured Bordetella sp.
CCCCTCGGCGATCGACCCCAGCATGATCGAGCGATGCGAAATCGACTTGTCGCCCGGTACGCGCAGAGCGCCGCGCAAACTGCCGCCAGGGCGGACTTCAAAACTCTGCATCATCGCTGTGGTCCTTCGATCATGTTCATGCCTGGCGCAGTCCGGATCCGCGCCGGGTCGATTCAGCCAAGTCGACTGCGCCATCGGCTCGATTGCGAGAGGATCTGCAGCAGCGCGCCCCGGTCCTGCTCGCGCAGCGCACGCTTTATCGAATCGATCTCCGCCTGGTATCGATCGGCCGACTCGAGCACCGCCTCGGCGTTATCGAGCAGGATGCCGGCCCAGAGCTCGGGCGATGACGCGGCAATCCTGCTCGTGTCGCGTAAGCCGCCTCCGGAAAACTCGATCGCCGCATCCGCTAGCCCGCCGCGGCCGATTGCCGCGCCAAGCGCAAAGGCAACCGCGTGCGGCCAGTGGGATACCTCGGCGAACAGCCGATCATGCTGCTCGGGCGTCATTTCGCTGATCAGGGCGCCGGTCGGGGCGAGCAACGCGCGCAAGTCCGCACAATGGCCGCGCTGGGCCTCATTCAAGGGGCACAGTACCCAGCGCCGCCCTCGGAACAGATCGCGACTCGCGGCGTCTGGCCCGCTCCGCTCCGATCCGGCGATCGGGTGCCCCGGAATGAATCGATCGAAGGCTGCGCCCAGCATCTCACGGGCCGCTGCGACCACGCTGCGCTTGGTGCTGCCACAGTCGGTGAGACGCGCCCGCGCGGCCAGCGCACCCGAGCAATCCGCCATCAGTTGAGGCAGAGCGGTCACCGGCGCGGCGAGGATGACCCAGTCGGCGTCCGCCACCGCCGCCGCCGCGGTGCGGCAGGCTTCGTCGATGAGCCCTATTTCCAACGCACGCTCGGCGTCACCGCCGGCGGCGAACCCGGCGATCGACACGTCACCATGACCCGCGCGCAGCGCGGCCGCCACCGAGCCGCCGATGAGGCCGACACCCAGGATCGCGATCCTGCGAGGGCGCTGCGCGGACGGTGGGACCAGCCCGGAGGCTGGCGTAGCCGAGGTCATTCAGTCTCAGCCGGCGCGTCGGGCGGGAGCGCGGCCGACAGCAGTCGCAAGCGCCGCGAGCAGCCGCTCGTTTTCCTGCCTGAGGCCGACTGAAATACGCAGCCACTCCGGCAGGCCGTAGCCGCCCACCGGGCGCACGATCACGCCCTGCCTGAGAAGACTTTCATAAACCTCGCCCGCCTTGCCGACATGGACCAGGACGAAATTGCCGAATGACGGAATGAAGCGCAGCCCCAGCGATGCAAAGCCGGATTGCAACTGCTGCAGACCATCCCGGTTGACCACGAAGCTTCGCTCAAGAAATGCATCATCGGCGAGTGCGGCAATCGCCGCCGCCTGCGCCAGCGAATTGGTGTTGAACGGCTGTCGGATTCGATTGAGGAGATCGGTGAGCTCGGGCTGCGCCAAACCAAACCCGACCCTGAGCCCTGCCAGACCGTAGGCCTTGGACAGTGTTCGCGACAGCAGCAGGTTCGGGTGCTCGCGGACCCACCGCGTCGAATCGAAGCGGTGTTCCGGCGCGAGGTATTCGTTATATGCCTCGTCGAGGACGACAACGACGCGCTCCGGCACGCGCTTCAGGAAGGTTGCGATCGCCGCGGAATCGAGGAAGGTCCCGGTCGGATTGTTGGGATTGGCGATGAAAACGAGTCTCGTGTCGGCATCGATCGCAGCAAGCATCGCATCGAGATCATGCCCGTGATCGCGCGCCGCGACGACGATAGCTCGGGCTCCGACCGCATGCGTCGCGAGCGCATACACGGCAAACGAGTACTGCGCATACACGGCTGATTCGCCAGGCTGCAGAAAGGCGTGTGCAGCCAATTCAAGAATGTCATTCGAGCCGTTGCCCAGCGTGATCCAGTCGGCAGGCACCGAAAATTTGCTGGCGATGGCCGCCTTGAGTTCGAATCCGTTGGCATCAGGATACCGGCCAAGATCGGCGGCGGCAGCGAGCATTGCCTTGCGGGCCGACTCGGGCATGCCGAGCGGGTTTTCGTTGGATGCGAGCTTGACGATGTCGGCTTCGTCAAGCCCGTACTCGCGGGCGAGTTCTGAAATCGGTTTGCCCGCCTGATACGGGGCCATGCTGCGTACATAGTCGGGAGCGTGAAACTTCATCAGACAGAATCTCCATCCAGTTGCTCAGTCGGCCGGGGCTACCGACCAACGCGCTGCGAAACGATCGTTGCGGGGTGCTCGCCCCTCAGCGGGCGGGCGGCGCCGCAGTGCGCCGCTCCGGCGCTCGCGGATAGGACCCGAGCACCTTAAAGAAGGCCGCCTGACTGCGGATTTCGGCAAGCGCCGCTGCAAGCGGGCCATCGTCCTGATGACCCAACAAATCGATGTAGAAATAATATTCCCAGCCCCCCTGTCGGGCCGGGCGCGACTCGAAGCGCTTCATCGAAACGCCGTGGCGCGCAAGCGGTTCGATCATGGCGTGCACCGCACCGGCCCGGTCCGGCACGGACAGGATGAGCGAGGTCTGGTCTGCGCCGGAAGGCCCGCAGCGGTAGCGCCCGACGATTACAAACCGGGTGCGGTTGGACGGGTCATCCTGTATGCCGGCCTCGATGATGGCGAGCCCATACAACGCCGCGGCGCTTTCTGCAGCGATGCCCGCGACCGACGCGTCAAGCGAGGCGAGCCGCGCGCCCTCGGCATTGCTCGATACCGGTACACGCTCGATACCCGGAAGGTTACGGTCCAGCCAGCCCGCGCACTGAGCGAGCGCTTGCGGATGGGCGCAGATTTTTTTGATGCCTGTCCGCTCGCCGCTGCGGTTCATGAGCGTGTGTCGTACATCGACCGCGGTCTCGCCGAGTATGGACAGCGGCGTCTGCAGCATCAGATCGAGGGAGCGATTGACCGCTCCCTCGGTGGAGTTCTCAACGGGAACGACGCCGAAATCGGCGTTGCCGGCCTCGGTGATACGAAACACCTCATCGATGCTCGGGCAGGGCAGCGCTTCGACGCCATGGCCAAAGTGAGCGAGCAGTGCCATCTCCGAGAAGGTGCCCGGAGGACCCAGGTAAGCCACCCGCAGGCGCTTTTCGAGCGCCCGGCAGGCCGACATCACTTCGCGCCAGATCGACTGCAGTGCCGCTGCCGGCAGCGGCCCGTCGTTTGCGCCCAGCCGCTCAAGGATCTGCGCCTCGCGCTCCGGGCGGTAGACCGGCGCGCCCGTACGAGCCTTGAGTTCGCCGACCTTGAGCACCACCGCGGCGCGCTCGTTCAGCAGGGAAAAAAGCCTGCTGTCCACGGCATCAATCTGCTCGCGCAGGGCCGCGAGTTCCGGGTCAGGCGCAGAGGCTGTCGACACTCAGGTTTCCTTGTTGGGCAGATCGGTCGACGGCCCCTGCGGCGCCGCGTCGCTCTCTCCGATTTCGGCTGCGTCTGCCGCGGGGTCGCCGCTTGCGTCCGACTCGACCACGCGCTGCACGCCGGAGAGATGATTACCGTCGTCGACCGCGATCAACGTCACGCCCTGGGTCGCCCGACCCATCAAGCGAACCTCGGCGACCCGCGTGCGCACCAGCACGCCGCCAGTCGTGATCAGCATGATCTCATCGGCCTCATCGACCAGCACAGCCGCGACCACTCGACCGTTGCGTTCGGTGGTCTGTATGGCGATCATGCCCTTGGTTCCCCGACCATGTCGGGTGTACTCGCCGATCATGGTGCGTTTGCCAAAACCGTTTTCGGTTGCTGTCAGCACCGACTGGGTTTCGCTTTCGGCGACGAGCATCGAGATCACGCGCTGCCCCTCGTCCAGGTTCATGCCGCGCACGCCGCGTGCGGCTCGCCCCATTGGCCGGACATCGTTTTCGTCAAAGCGTACCGCCTTGCCGGCGTCGGAGAAAAGCATCACGTCATGGGCGCCGTCCGTGAGCGCCACACCGATCAGGAAATCCCCCTCGTCAAGATCGACCGCGATGATCCCCGCCTTGCGCGGATTGGAAAAATCGCTGAGCGGAGTCTTTTTGACCGTACCAAGGCTGGTAGCCATAAATACATAGTGCGAGTCGTCGAAACCGCCCACCGGCAGGACCACCGTGATCTTTTCGCCTTCGACCAGCGGGAACAGATTGACGATGGGGCGGCCGCGAGAGTTGCGCGTACCCTGGGGTACCTCCCAGACCTTGATCCAGTAAACCCGGCCGCGGTTGGAAAAACACAGGATGTATTGATGCGTATTGGCGATGAAGAGCTGGTCGATCCAGTCCTCTTCCTTGGTCGCGGTCGCCTGTTTGCCGCGCCCGCCGCGACGCTGAGCGCGGTATTCACTAAGCGGCTGGCTCTTGATGTAGCCGGCATGCGATAGCGTCACCACCATGTCCTGAGGCGTGATCAGGTCTTCGGTGTCCAGCTCGGTGGCGTTGCGCTCGATCACCGATCGGCGTGGGTTGTTGAACTCCGCCTTGATCGCCGCCAGCTCATCGGTAATGATCTGAGTGATCCGTTCGGGCCGCGCGAGGATGTCGAGCAGGTCGGTTATCTGGCCGATCACCTCGCGATATTCCTGGACGATCTTGTCCTGCTCAAGCCCGGTGAGCCGCTGCAGCCGCATCTGCAGGATTTCCTGCGCCTGCGTTTCGGAGAGCCGGTACTGGTCGCCTTCGAGCCCAGTGCCGGGCTGCAGGCCCTCCGGCTGAAACGCGGTAATGTCAGCGCCCGCGCGTTCAAGCATTTCGCGGGCGATGCCAGCACGCCACGGGCGCTCCATCAGCCGCTCTCGCGCGATCGGCGGCGTGGGCGAGGCCTTGATGAGCTCGGGCATCTCATCGACATTGGCGATCGCAACCGCCAGGCCCTCCAGCAGATGGCCCCGCTCGCGCGCCTTTCGCAGCTCAAACACCGTGCGCCGCGTCACCACCTCTCGCCGGTGAGAGAGGAAGGCCTCCACCATCTGGCGAATATTGAGCAGTCGCGGCTGGCCGTCGACTAGCGCGACCATGTTGATACCGAAGGTGTCCTGAAGCTGAGTCTGCTTGTAGAGGTTGTTGAGCACCACCTCGGGCAGCTCGCCGCGCTTGAGCTCTATCACCACGCGCATGCCCGACTTGTCCGACTCATCGCGGATATCCGAGATGCCTTCGAGTTTTCGCTCGTTGACGAGTTCTGCGATTCGCTCCAGTAAGAAGCGCTTGTTGACCTGATAGGGCAACTCGTCGACGATGATCGCGCTGCGGTTGCCGCGCTCCATTTCCTCAAAATGGGTCTTGGCCCGGATCACGACCCGGCCGCGGCCGGTCCGATAGCCTTCGCGCACGCCCGAAGTGCCGTAAATCGTCGCCCCGGTCGGAAAATCGGGTGCGGGCACAAGCTCAAGCACCTCGTCGATGCTCGCATCGGGGCGGCGAAGGAGCAGCTGGCAGGCATCGACGATTTCGCCGAGATTGTGCGGCTGAATATTGGTCGCCATGCCGACCGCGATGCCGGCC
>CAZZKA010000243.1:0-5470 GCA_964654745.1 uncultured Bordetella sp.
GCTGTCGGCCTGGTGCCCCCGAACGCTACCGGTCTGGTTGCTGCCCTGCTGCTGCAGGCGGCGCTCGCCCTGGCTGGCGGCCCGGCCGTTGCGGCCAGCGCCGGGCAGGGCACCAGCCCGGGGGGGGCTGGAGACGCGGCCGCACAGACCGCGGCACCGGCAGTTCCCCAACCCGTTGCGGGGTGGATCGCTGCGACCGCCGCGAGCCCCGCCAAGATTGGGCTGATCGCGATTCCGGTTGCCGGTGGCGCGCCGCTTATTGAGTGGAATGCGATGCAGGCGCTCAACCCTGCTTCGACCATGAAACTGCTCAGCACCTACGTGGCGCTCACCACGCTGGGGCCCGATTACCGTTGGGTTACGACCGCTCATCTTGACGGGCGCCTGAACCAGGGGGTCCTTGAGGGCAATCTGGTGTTGCGCGGCGGGGGAGATCCTAAGCTGGTGGTCGAGGACGTGACCGAGTTCGTTGCGAGAATGCGTGCCGCGGGTCTGCGTGAGATTCGCGGCAACCTGATCATCGACGACAGTCTCTTCGACCTGCGCGCCGATAACGGGCTGCCCCTGGACGGTGATGCGTCGCAGCCTTACAACGTCGGGCCGCACGCCGCGTTGATGAATTTCAAGTCGGTACGGGTGGTCGTCAAACCGGCCGGTGACAAGGTGCGTATTGCGCTCGACCCGCCGCTTGCGGATGTTCGTGTTGTCAACGAACTCAAGGTGGCGCAGGGCGCCTGCCAGCCCGGCGCCATGAGTCTGTGGATCCGGGACGGCGCCCCCGCATCGGACGCGCGCACCGGGACTGCAACCGCGGCTGTACGCGTGGGCGGACAGTACGCACCGGCGTGCGGCGAGCAGGGGATCTATGCGGCGGTGCTCAACCACCGTGAGTTCATTCACGGTTTTTTCAAGGCCGCCTGGCTCGCGGCAGGCGGCGTATTCAGCGGGCGCACGCTGCTCGAGGCGGGCGCCGCTTCGCGTCTGCCCGTCTGGCAGCAATGGGTGTCGCCGCGGTCACTGGCCGAGATCGCCCAGGATATCAACAAGTTCAGCAATAACGTGATGACGCGGCAGGTGCTCCTGGGCGCTTCGGCTTCAGTCGAGGGACCGGGATCCCCCGAGCGCGTGCGCCACCTGGTCGATGATTGGCTCGCCCGCCGCGGTCTTCGGTTCCCTGAACTGGTGATTGATAACGGGTCGGGGCTCTCCCGGGAGGAACGGATCAGCGCGCGGAGCCTCGCGGACCTGCTCGTTCACGCGGCGAACGCAGCGCACGCGGACCTTTTTCGCATCACCATGCCGCAGGTAGGCATCGATGGGACGATGCGCGCAAGGCTGCAGCGGCATCCCCTTGCAGGCCGGGCGTGGATCAAAACCGGGAGTCTGCGCGACGTGAAGTCGATTGCCGGCTATGTCGATACCGCTTCGGGGCGGCGCTACGCGGTGGTGATGTTGATCAACGGCGACAAGATCCTAGGCGCCCAGCCTGCCCAGGATGCGTTTCTGCGGTGGGTCTACGAGAACGGTTGAATCGCCCCGGAGGCTTGGCGCTCAGAGCCCCAGATCCCGCCACATCGCATCGACCCGCGAGCGAACAGCCTCATCCATCGCGATAGGCGTACCCCATTCGCGCGAGGTCTCTCCCGGCCATTTGTTGGTCGCGTCGATGCCCATCTTGGACCCGAGCCCCGATACGGGTGAAGCAAAATCCAGATAGTCGATAGGCGTGCTGTCGATCAGGGTGGCGTCGCGCGTCGGATCGACCCGGGTGGTAAGCGCCCAGATGACTTCCTTCCAGTCCCGCACATCAATGTCGTCGTCCACCACGATGATGAATTTGGTGTACATGAACTGCCGCAGAAAACTCCAGATCCCGAACATGATCCTCTTGGCGTGTCCGGGGTACTGCTTACGGATCGACACGACGGCAAGGCGATAGGAGCAGCCCTCGGGCGGCAGGTAGAAATCCACGATTTCGGTGAATTGTCGGCACAGGATTGGAACAAAGACTTCGTTTAAAGCGACACCCAGAATCGCCGGCTCGTCCGGAGGTTTACCGGTGTAGGTGCTGTGGTAGATCGGATCGCGCCGCTGGGTGATCCGATCTATGGTGAACACCGGGAACCAGTCCTGCTCGTTGTAATAGCCGGTATGGTCGCCGAAGGGACCCTCGAGCGCCATTTCCCAACCGGTGCGTGCGGCCGCCGGCAGATCGCCCGACCATCCGAGTGCTTTCGCATGGGCTTGCGTCAGGGCGCCGTCGGGGTCCGGCCGGATGCCTCCCTCGAGCACGAACTCCGCCGAGGCAGGTACGCGAAGCTCGCTGCCCAGGCAGCGGGTGATTTCGGTTCGCCCGCCTCGCAGTAACCCGGCGAACTGATACTCCGAAAGCGAATCGGGTACCGGTGTTACCGCACCGAGAATGGTCGCAGGGTCGGCACCGAGCGCCACGGCGATGGGAAAAGACCTGGCGGGGTGGGCCATCGCATGTTCGCGGAAATCGAGCGCGCCACCGCGATGGGCGAGCCAGCGCATGATGGTCTGCCTCGGGTTGAGGACCTGCTGCCGGTAGATGCCCAGGTTCTGCCTTGGCCGGTTCGGTCCGCGTGTCACCACCAGGCCCCAGGTGATGAGCGGTGCCCGGTCCCCGGGCCAGCAGGTCTGGATCGGCAGGGCTCCCAGATCGACGGCGGCACCTTCGAGCACCTGTTGCTGGCATGGCGCGCCGGAGACCTCGCGCGGGCTCATGGTGAGTGCGTGGCGAAGCAGCGGGAGTTTCTCCCAGGCGTCCCGGAAGCCCTTGGGCGGTTCGGGTTCCTTGAGCGCGGCCAGCAGCTTGCCGACCTCGCGCAGGGCTTCGGTCGAGTCCTCCCCCATGCCCAGCGCCACGCGCTTGGGCGTACCGAACAAGTTGGCAAGTACGGGCACCTGCCAGCGCCTGCCGTTTTCCTCGGCCTTCTCAAAAAGAAGCGCGGGCCCCTGGGCGCGCAGCACCCGGTCGGCGATCTCCGTCATTTCGAAGCGAGGCGAGACTGGGGCCGCTATACGGCGAAGCTCGCCCTGGCGCTCGAGTTGGCCGATGAAGTCGCGAAGATCTGTGTATTTCACGCTTGAGAACACCTCAACGGAGCCCGGCGGAGCGAGGTGAGGGGGTTTGCCGGCCCACCAAACGGAAAACTTCTGATGCCGGGCAAGGTTATTTGCCGGGAAATTTGGCGAACGATTCGGGGAACCCTAAAATTCGCCTGCCGGTTCAATCATAAAACCATTCTCCTCTCCTGATGGCGGCAGCCCCTTCGGGGTAGCCTGCGGGGTCCGGCCCCTGCGCGGTGTCGTGTTGTGCGCGTTGACCGCACGGTCGGATTGAAAGCCTCTGGGCTAACAGTCCTGGTCAACGCCTTTCGCTGCACGCTCCGCAAGGCCAGTCAGTGAAGCGGAGATGCCCGGAGGTCGGTGATGCGACATTCCCAGGTTCTCGCTATCGGTCGTTCAGTCTGTCCGAAACTTGTTGTTTGCGCGCTGACCTTGGCCGTGATCTGTGCCGGCCAACCGGCCAGCCAAAGCGGGTCGGAGCCCGCAGCTGAATTCCCGCGGTTCGCGGATTCGGCTGCGCGCGATCCCGACCCCAGGGTGCCGCGGGCCGAGGACCCTTCGCTTGCTGCGGCATCGGCTCTGACGGGGGCGGCCGACTCGCTGGCTCCTGTGGCCCAGCGGCGGCTGGTTTCCTTTATCTCGGAGCGCTACGGCGTTGAGTTGCCCGATGCCCGATCATTTGTAGCCCTTGCATCCCGGGTGGGAATGGAGGTCATGCTCGATCCCCTGCTACTTCTCGCAGTCATTGCAGTTGAGTCACGCTTTGACCCTTTTGCCCAGAGCCGACGCGGCGCGGAAGGTCTCATGCAGATCCGGACCCATGTGCACGCCGAGCGCTTTGAGCGCTTCGGTGGTCGGGACGCCGCGTTTGATCCGCTTGCCAATATTCGTGTTGGTGCGGAACTGCTCAAAGGGCTGCTCGAGCGCGAGGGCTCGACGGAGGGCGCACTGAAAGCATACGTGGGTGCAGCGCGCAGGCCGCATGACAGCGGGTACGGAGCTCGCGTGTTGCAGGCTCGGGCGCAGCTCGCCGAGGCTGCGGAAGGTGCGGCCCTGGTTACCTGGGGTTAGGGCGTCGGCGCAGCGCCCTTTCGCACCGCCTGCGCGCCGTCTCGAGCCAGTCAGGCGTGCGCGAGGAACCGCTTGATGCGGCTCGCGGCCTCCTCGAGGAGCGGTCGGGCGGTTGCGTAGGAGAGCCGCAGGTACCGGTCGGCGTTGACCGTACCAAAGTCGTGGCCCGGGACGAGGGATACGTGCGCCTCGTCGAGCAGTCGATCGGCGAGATCCAGGCTACTCGAGGCCTGCCTTGCACAGTCGATCCAGATGTAGAACGCCCCATCCGGGATAGCCGGGATATCGAGCCCCGCCGCGGTGAGTGCTGGCACGAGAAAGTCGCGACGGGACTTCAGCTCGACTCTGCGCTCCTCGAAGATCCCGAGCGACTCGGGCTCGCAGCAGCCCAGCGCGGCGTGTTGGGCGAGCGCCGAGGCGCAGATAAATAGGTTTTGGGCGAGCTTTTCGAATACCGGGACCATTGATTCGGGTACGACAAGCCAGCCGAGCCTCCAGCCCGTCATGCTGAAGAGCTTGGAAAAGCTGTTGCAGATGATCACATCCTCGCCGAGTTCGAGAGCGCTCCTGGGCCGCTCGCCGTAACTGAGCCCCAGGTAAATCTCATCGATCAGGCTGAAGCCGCCGCGCGCGCGGATGGAGTCGACGATGGCGCAGAGCTCGTTCCAGTCGATGGAAGTCCCGGTCGGGTTCGAGGGCGAGGCGAGCAGCGCTCCGCGTGTGTCGGCGAGCCAGTGCGCCTCCAGCAGGGCCCGGGTCATCTGAAACCGGGTCTCCGGGCCGACCGGTACGGGGTCGGGGATGCCGTTAAAGGCGCTCACAAAATGCCGGTTGCACGGATAGCTCGGATCGGTCATCAGCACGCGATCGCCCACTTCGACAAGCGCGCAGGCCGCAAGGAGCAACGCTGCCGACGCGCCAGCGGTGACAATCACTCGTTGCGGCGCGACGTCCACGCCATAGCGTTCGCCAAGGTCGCGGGCGATGGCTCGCCTGAGTGGCAGGATGCCGGTTGCCGACGTGTACTGCGACAGCCCGCTGTCGGCTGCGCGCTTGAGGGCTGCCACCACCGCGGGCGGGGCGGTGAAGTCGGGCTCGCCGATATTCATCTGGATGATGCGATGGCCCGCTGCCGCCAGTGCACTGGCGCGTTTGACGAGTTCCATCACCCGGAAGGGGGCGATGGCATCGACGCGCTTTGCCAGCCGCGGGACAGTCGTTGCTGACGCTTTGATGGGACTCACCGTCTGTCACGCCCCGAGGGGGGCTCGAAATTCGGTCGGGGTCATCGGTTTAGGTTCAGACC
>CAZZKA010000244.1:0-5350 GCA_964654745.1 uncultured Bordetella sp.
CAAACGCTCGTCGGGCCGGCAGTGATTGCCGAAGCCAACGCGACGACGTTCGTCGACGCCGGATGGCGCGCGAGGCTGACCGCGCGAGGTGACCTGATCCTCGATCGACATCTGCCCCGGCCGCATGTGACTGCGATCGGTACGCAGGCCGACCCGGTGATGCTTGAAATTTTTAATAATCTTTTCATGTCGATCGCCGAGCAGATGGGTTACCGCCTGCAAAACACCGCGCATTCGGTAAACATCAAGGAGCGGCTCGATTTTTCATGCGCGGTCTTTGACGCCGAGGGCAGACTGGTGGCGAACGCCCCCCATATGCCGGTGCACCTTGGATCAATGGGGGCAAGCGTTCGTGCCGTGATCGCGGACAACGCAGGCAGCATGCATCCGGGCGACGCCTTCGTGCTCAATGATCCCTACGCAGGGGGTACCCATCTGCCGGATATCACGGTCATCACGCCGGTGTTCGACGATTCGGGGAGCGAGATCCTGTTCTACACCGGCTCGCGCGGCCATCATGCGGACGTTGGCGGCACGACGCCTGGCTCGATGCCGCCTGATAGCGCTCATATTGATGAAGAGGGCGTGCTGCTGACCAATGTGCGCCTGGTTGATCGCGGCAGGATCGACGAGGCGGCGATGCGCATGATCCTCGGATCAGCAAGGTTTCCCGCTCGCAACATCGAGCAAAACCTTGCCGATCTGCGCGCGCAGATCGCGGCAAACGAAAAGGGCCGCGAAGAGCTGCTTCGGATGGTCGCTCACTTTGGGCTCGATACGGTGCAGGCCTATATGCGGCATGTGCAGGACAATGCCGAGGAGTCGGTGCGCAGAGTGATTGAGGCGCTCAAGCCCGGAAGCTATGAGCTGCCGATGGACAACGGTGCACGGATCCGGGTGAACATCGACGTCGACCGTGACCGGCGTGCCGCGAGGATCGATTTTTCCGGAACGTCCCCGCAGCAGGCCAATAATTTCAACGCGCCTGTCGCGGTGACGATGGCCGCGGTACTTTACGTGTTCAGGACGCTCGTTGATGACGAGATTCCAATGAACGAAGGCTGTCTGAAGCCGCTTGAGATCATCGTGCCCGAGGGGTGTCTGCTCAACCCCCGTCATCCGGCCGCCGTGGTCGCTGGTAATGTTGAGACTTCGATGTGTATCACCAACGCGCTCTATGGTGCGCTGGGCGTCATGGCGGCGAGCCAGTGCACGATGAACAACTTTACCTTCGGCAATGAGGTGTATCAGTACTACGAAACGATTTCTGGCGGTTCGGGCGCGGGGGGGCTGTTTGACAGCGCCGGCCGACAGGTTGGAGGTTTTGATGGGACTTCGGTCGTTCAGACGCACATGACCAATTCTCGGCTGACTGATCCAGAGGTTCTTGAGCTTCGTTTCCCGGTTCGCCTGGAGAGCTACACAGTGCGAACCGGCTCAGGCGGTGCGGGAACCTGGCGGGGCGGCGACGGCGGTGTCCGACGCATTCGCTTTCTGGAGCCGATGACCGCTTCGATTCTTTCAAACGGCAGGGTTTTTCCAGCATTCGGCTCAGCCGGGGGGCTGTCCGGTCAGCCTGGCCGTAACCGTGTCGAGCGGGTCGACGGAACGGTCGAGGAACTTGCCCACGCAGACGGCGCGAAGTTATCGGCCGGAGACGTCTTCGTCATCGAGACGCCCGGCGGGGGCGGATTTGGTCCGGTTCCGGCCGGCTCATAAGAGAGGGCCCGGCGCGGCGTCAGCGACGGCTCGATATTGCGCGGCGGGGTTGCTGCAGGCGCTCATGTCGGGCCAGACCTTTATACTTCCTCCTTTTCGGCGTTCCCTGTGTTTTTCCTGCCCCTGCCTGGCGGCGAGGCCCTCTCCGGGTTTCGGCACCGTCGAGTCTTTGATGCCCTGAAGCGAGCAGAGCCCAGGCTGATTGGGCTTGAGAGTCGTCACGTTCATTACGTGCTCGGCCAATCTGAGCCGTCTGCCGATGACCGCGCTCGGCTCGAATCTCTTCTGGACACCGGAGCGGCCCCTCATTGGTCAGGAGAGGGGTGGGCAGTATTCGTTGTGCCGCGCCTGGGAACGGTGAGCCCCTGGGCCAGCAAAGCCACCGATATCGCCCGCAACTGCGGCATGCGCTGGATCCGCCGAATCGAAAGAGGAACTGAATTTCGCCTCAAAGTGCGGGGCAGGCTCCTCGCTGGCCGTTTCGGAAGGGGCGGCGATCTGGAGCCGGGTGTTGCGGAGCGGCTGGCGGCGATCCTGCATGACCGGATGACTGAAACCGCCCTGTTCGAAGCGCCAGCGGCCGAACAGCTTTTTGCGAGCCTCCCCGGCCGTCCGATGCAGCGCATTGCGCTGATGACACGGGGCCGCGCGGCGCTCGAAGAGGCCAACCGGGACCTCGGCCTGGCGCTCTCCGATGATGAGATCGACTATCTGCTCGAAGCCTTTCACTCGCGCGATCGTGATCCGACCGATGTCGAGCTGATGATGTTTGCTCAGGCAAATTCCGAGCATTGCCGGCACAAGATCTTCAATGCGAGTTGGACGGTTGATGGCAAACCGGCAGAGGGATCGCTTTTCGACATGATCCGCAGTACGCATCGCGCCAATCCCAAAGGAACCATCGTCGCGTATGCGGACAATTCCGCCATCCTGGAGGGTGGCGATATCGAACGGTTCCATGTGAGTCCCAGAGACGGCCATCGGTTCGGCCCCTATCGGACCGAGCGTCTCAAGGTGCACAGCATCCTCAAGGTGGAGACCCATAACCATCCGACTGCGATCGCCCCGTTCCCTGGCGCGGCGACTGGGGCCGGTGGGGAGATTCGCGATGAAGGGGCGACCGGCCGCGGATCGCGCCCGAAGTTCGGTTTGACCGGATTTACCGTTTCCCATCTGCGGATTCCGGATTTTGAACATCCGTGGGAGAGCGCACAGGATGCGTTGGCTCCGTTGGAGGCGCGTGTGCCACAGACGCCCTACGGGCTTCCGACACGCATCGCCACACCGCTCGCAATCATGATCGAGGGGCCGCTCGGTGGTGCAGCGTTCAACAACGAGTTCGGTCGGCCGAACCTGAACGGCTACTTCCGCACCTATGAGCAGAACGTGGGCGGTGAGGTTCGCGGCTATCACAAACCGATCATGATCGCTGGCGGTGTCGGCAGCATTGATGCGAGGCATACGGAAAAATTGCCTCTGCCCGTGGGTGCGGCGTTGGTTCAACTCGGCGGACCGGGCATGCGGATCGGCCTGGGCGGCGGGGCGGCCTCGAGCATGAACGCGGGTTCCAATACCGAGTCGCTCGACTTCGACTCGGTTCAGCGCGGTAATCCGGAAATTCAGCGGCGCGCGCAGGAGGTTCTTGATCGCTGTTGGGCGCAGGGCGAGGCCAATCCCATTCTCTCCATTCACGACGTTGGCGCCGGCGGTCTCTCGAATGCCTTTCCCGAGCTTGTATACGGAGCCGGGCGCTCTGCTCGCTTTCAGCTGGCCAGCATTCCTCTGGAGGAGTCGGGGTTATCGCCTGCGGAGATCTGGTGCAACGAGTCTCAGGAGCGTTATGTGCTCGCGGTGTTGCCAGAGCGACTTGAGGCTTTTCGCCAGCTCTGCGCTCGCGAGCGATGTCCGCTCGCGGTGGTGGGATCGGTGACCGACGACGGCCAGCTCGTCCTGGAGGCGTCCGATGGCACTCGGCCGGTGGATATGGCGATCGACGTCTTGCTGGGCAAGCCTCCACGTATGCACCGGGCGGCGATTTCGCGTGCCCGTGCGCTGCCGGGCCTGGATCTGATCGGTTTCGAGCTCGAAGATCTGGCCTTGCGGGTGCTTCGGTTGCCCGCTGTGGCGAGCAAGGGCTTTTTGATCACCATCGGTGACCGTACGGTCGGGGGCATGACTGCGCGGGATCAGATGGTCGGCCCCTGGCAGGTGCCCGTTGCCGATTGCGCCATCGGGCTCAGGGACTTCGCGGGCTACCTGGGCGAGGCGCTCGCGATGGGTGAACGGACCCCGCTTGCGGTTATCGATCCGGCATCGGCATCGCGAATGGCGATCGCTGAGGCTGTTACCAATCTCAGTGCAGCTCTCATCGGAAGTATTGACCGCATCAAGCTATCGGCCAACTGGATGGCCGCGTGTGGCGACGGTTCGGAAGACGCGGATCTCAGGCAAGGGGTCGACGCAGCCGCTGAAATGTGCCGGGCGGTCGGCATCGCGATCCCGGTCGGCAAAGACTCCTTGTCGATGCGCACGGTCTGGGAGGACGCAGCTACCGGTGAGTTGAAGAAAGTGACTGCTCCAACGTCACTGATTGTGAGCGCTTTCGCGCCAGTCGAGGATGTTCGCCGTGCGCTGACGCCGCAATTGCAGGCTGATCCGGGCAGCGTGTTGATCCTGATCGATCTTGGTGCAGGTCGTCAGCGCATGGGCGGATCGGCGCTCGCGCAGGTCACTCAGCAGGTCGGCAAGGAGTGCCCCGACTTCAATGATCCGCAGTCGCTCGCACGGTTTGTTGCCGTCATTGACCGATTGGGCCGCGAGTCGCTGCTGCTTGCCTATCACGACCGCTCCGATGGCGGGCTTTTTGTGACGCTTTGCGAGATGGCTTTTGCCGGGCGAGTCGGCCTGTCGGTGAATCTTGACCTTCTGACAATAGATCCGTTTTCGGCCGACTGGGGTGACTTCAAGATTCGGCCCGAGCAGGTATCGGTGCAGCGCAGTGAACTCACACTCAAGGCGCTCTTCAATGAGGAAGCGGGCGCGGTTATCCAGGTTCGTGCTGCCGACCGCGACAAGGTGATGGGAATTCTGCGCGATGCCGGGCTTTCCAGGCATGCCCATGTGGTGGGCAGAGTCGCGCAAGGTGATGCCATCGCTTTCCATCGCGATGGCCGTTGTATCTGGAGCGCGAACCGAACGGTGCTGCATCAGGCTTGGGCTGAGACCAGCTACCGGATTGCCTCGTTACGCGATGATCCGGATTGTGCGAGGGAGGAATTTGAGCGGATCGCAGACGCCACCGATCACGGATTGCGGCAGTCGCTGGTATTTGAACCTCGCGAGGATGTGGCTGCGCCTTTCATCGGCCGCGCTGCCAAGCCGCGCGTGGCGATCCTGCGAGAGCAGGGGGTGAATAGCCATGTCGAGATGGCCGCTGCGTTCGATCGGGCGGGCTTTGAAGCCTTTGATGTCCATATGACCGATCTGCTCGAGAGCCGAGCCTCGCTCGCGGATTTCAAGGCGATGGTGGCGTGCGGCGGTTTTTCCTATGGCGACGTACTGGGGGCGGGTACGGGGTGGGCACGCTCCATTCTCTTTAACGAGCGGCTGCTCGCCGAATTTGCCGCCTTCT
>CAZZKA010000245.1:0-5339 GCA_964654745.1 uncultured Bordetella sp.
GTCTGCAGGATCGCGTGCCGCCTTTCCCGGGTGAACTCGCAGTGCGCGAGATCGAGGCCGGCCTGGGGCGGCGGGTTGAGGACGTCTTTGATGACTTCGACCGCCAGCCAGTCGCCTCGGCATCGATCGCGCAGGTGCACTTCGCAAGACTCAAAGATGGTCGCGCGGTAGCGGTCAAAGTGCTGCGTCCGGGAATGATGTCGGTGATCGAGCGCGATCTTGCGCTCCTGCGGGCCTTCGGTCATCTGCTAGTGCGCATCTCCGCCGATGGCAGACGGCTGCGGCCGCTCGAGGTGATTGATGAGTTCGACAACTACCTGCACGACGAACTGGACTTGATCCGCGAGGCGGCCAATGCCGCTCAGCTGCGCCGCAATTTTTCCGATTCGAAGCTTCTGCGAATTCCTGAGGTCCACTGGGATTATTGCGCCGTCAACGTGTTCACGATGGATCGTATGCAGGGCATCCCGATCAGCCAGATCGAACGCATGCGCGAAGCCGGTATCGATCTCAAGAAACTTTCCCGCGACGGGGTGGAGATCTTCTTTACCCAAGTATTCGGCCACGGCTTTTTTCATGCCGACATGCATCCGGGCAATATCCTGGTCGGCGATTCGGGTGAAGATTTCAACCGCTACATTGCGCTTGATTTTGGTATCGTTGGAACGCTCTCCGAATTCGACAAGCACTATCTCGCTCAAAACTTCCTTGCCTTCTTCCGGCGCGACTACCGCCGAGTCGCCGAGCTTCACGTCGAGTCGGGGTGGGTCCCGGACGGCACTCGCGTCGAGGAGCTCGAAGGGGCCGTAAGGGCCTGCTGCGAGCCGTTTTTCGACCGGCCGCTGCGGGAGATTTCGCTTGGCCTCGTGCTGCTCAGGCTTTTTCAGACTTCGCGGCGATTCAATGTCGCGATCCAGCCCCAGCTGGTCCTGCTACAGAAAACCCTGCTCAACATCGAGGGCCTGGGTCGTCAGCTCGATCCCGATCTCGATCTGTGGGTGACAGCCAAGCCCATACTTGAGCGCTGGATGGGCGAGCAGGTGGGCTTTGCGGGCTTTTTGCAAAGGCTCAAGCTCGAGGTTCCGCAATGGGCCAATTTGCTGCCGCAGCTGCCGCGACTGGCACACGCCGCGCTAAGCGCGCTTGCCGATCGCAGCCGAGACAGCGTTCCGGCAGCCCGGCTGAGGGCGCTCGAGGCCGAACAGCGCCGCATGCGCCGCTGGCTAGCGCTTGTCTGCGTACTCGTACTGGGCATGGCACTTACCCAATTGGTTCCAGCGCTGCTTCAGCTGCTCGATCCGTAGGGGCGCTGCATCCCGGAGCTCGGCCCTTGCCCGCGGGGCGGTCAGCCGCGGTTGGCGCGCGAAATCATGCGTATGAAATCGGCCTCGACATCGCGCAGACGGTTTCGCATATGCTCGCGCTGCGAAGCGGTTGCCGAGGAGATCATCAGAGCGGAGACGCGATCCCCGTTGGCGGCATTGGCCTCCAGGCGTTGCGCCCGGGCGGGCTCGTCGCTGCGCCAGAATCCTTCCAGGAAGTCGCGGCAGGAGGCAATCGCGAGTTCGCGTGAAGGTTGTTCACGCTCAATGCGCCGCAAGAGGGCTATCAGTCTGGCATTGCGCGCCTGGCGTTCCTCGAGCCAGGCGGCTTCGTCCGACGGAAACCGGGCAGCAAGGCGGCGCAGTTCTGCCGACTGCGCAGCGGTGAGGTCGCCGAGAAGCCACTGCAGCCGACCCTGCCACCGCTCCATCCGTGCCTCGAGCCTGCGCTCGGGGTCGGCATCGAGATTCTTGCGCCGCAAATCTTGCGTCGCCTCGGCAAGGCGCTGCTCAAGGCGATCGATCTGGGCTGCTCTGAGGGTGAGAGCGAGGTCGGCCATGTCGGGGGCGAGCCGCTGCGCGGGATCGGCCCACTGCGCCATCATGGCCGACCGCCACGCGGCCATGTCCTCGGGCGCTACGCTGGGACCGAGCCTTTCCAGGCCGGCATCGACAAGCTTTGCGTAGCGGGGAAGCTGGGTTTGCCGGTGCCAGGCGTGCAGCGCCTCGAGCCTGTCCGATACGAGTTCGCGCTGCGAGCCATCAAGCGAGAGGTGGCGATTGATCTGCCAGCTGGCAAACCACGGCAGCATCTCGTAGCCGAATCTCGCAGCAGTGCAGCCGCCCAGAAGCGCGCCCGCGGTGAGTACGATCAGGGCACGGACTATCCTCGCCCTGATACACTCAAACATTGCTTTTAATCCGGTCGGTTTTTCATTCACCGACGCATTCTAATCGGCCCATGAATATCGTTATCCTCGCCGCGGGCAAGGGCACCCGGATGCGCTCGGACCTCCCAAAGGTCCTGCACCCTCTGGCCGGCGTTCCCCTGCTCGGTCACGTGCTAGAACGCGCACGTGAGCTTGCTCCGCGGCGTATCGTGGTCGTCTACGGTCATGGCGGCGAGGCGGTGCGGGCAGCCATCCCGGGGGAGGACATCACCTGGGTGGTCCAGTCGCCGCAACGAGGCACCGGCCATGCGGTCATGCAGGCTGCGCCCCATCTGCTCGATGACCATCCCACCCTGGTGCTCTATGGCGATGTGCCGCTGATCGGTTTGGAAACCCTCCGCGGGCTGGTCGCCCAAGCGCAAGGCGAGGCACTCGCGTTGCTGACCGTCGTCCTCAGGGACCCGGCGGGATACGGTCGGATCGTTCGCAATGCGGGCCGCATCGTGAGCATCGTGGAGCACAAGGACGCGGATGCGAAGACACTTGCGATCACCGAGGTCAATACGGGCATACTGGTTGCGCCGACTGCGGCCCTGCGGCGCTGGCTCGCCGGTCTCACCGACGGTAACGCGCAAAAGGAGTACTACCTCACCGATATCGTTGCAGCTGCGGTTGCAGAGGGCGTGGCGGTGCGCAGTGCTCATCCCGCCGAAGTTGCCGAGACGCTTGGGGTCAACAGCCGAGCCCAGCTCGCTGAGCTCGAACGACTCGTGCAGCGCCGCCGCGCTGAAGCGCTGATGGAGGCGGGCGTCACACTGGCCGACCCTTCGCGAGTCGATATCCGTGGCACCCTTGAGTGCGCACAAGATGTCTTCATCGATATCGGCTGCGTGTTTGAGGGTACGGTGCGCCTGGGTCGCGGGGTGAGCATCGGCCCGCACTGCGTCGTTCGCGACAGCGAGCTGGGCTCCGATACCCAGGTCCTGGCTTTCAGTCATCTTGACGGCGCGCGCGCAGGCGAACGCGCGCGTATCGGTCCCTATGCACGGCTGCGCCCGGGAACCGAGCTGGCCGCGGATACCCATGTCGGAAATTTTGTCGAGATCAAGGCGAGCCGGCTGGGAGCGGGCTCCAAGGCGAATCATCTTGCCTATGTGGGCGATGCCGAGGTGGGCGAGCGCGTCAACATTGGCGCCGGCACCATCACCTGCAACTACGATGGCGCGAACAAGCACCGTACCGTGATCGAGGATGACGCCTTCATCGGCAGCGACACGCAACTCGTGGCACCGGTACGGGTCGGTCGCGGCGCGACGCTTGGCGCCGGCACGACACTCACCCGCGACGCGCCAGCTGGGCAACTCACTGTGTCGCGAGCGCGTCAAAGTACCGTCGCAGGCTGGCAGCGCCCAGCCCGGAAAAAAACCTAGCCCACGGAGTCAGGTCGGATGTGCGGGATCGTCGGCGCCGCGACTCGGCGCAATGCAGTGCCAATTCTCATCGAGGGCCTTCGTAAGCTCGAGTACCGGGGCTATGACTCGGCCGGTGTCGCGGTCATAGACCGCGAACTGATGCGGGTTCGAGCGGTCGGTCGAGTCGCCGACCTGCTGAGGCGTACCGCCGAGGCGGGTATTTCGGCACCCACCGGCATTGCGCACACGCGATGGGCGACTCATGGAGGGGTCAACGAGACCAATGCCCATCCGCACGCCTCGATCGACGGTCGAGCATCGGTCTCGGTTGTACACAACGGCATCATCGAAAACCATGAGGCGCTGCGCGAGGCGCTCGAGCGCGATGGTTATCGCTTTGAGTCCGAGACCGATACCGAGGTGATCGCGCATTTGCTGCACCGCCGGCTTGCAGGCGGTGACACCCTGTTCGATGCTGTTCGCCATACGGTCGGGGCACTTGAAGGTGCGTACGCCATCGCCGCAGTGAGCCTTGCCGAACCGGACACGGTGGTCGGATCACGGCGCGGCTCGCCGCTCCTGCTTGGGGTTGGCTGCGCGGGCACCGGTGAAGGGGAAAATTTCCTGGCTTCGGATACCTCGGCACTGCTTCAGGTGACCAGGCATGTCGTCTACCTCGAGGAGGGCGATATCGTCCAGATTCAGCCCTCAGGCTACCGTATTGCCGACAGCGCCGGCGAGACCGTTGCTCGCAGGGTGATCGAGAGTCAGCTGTCGGCCGATGCCATCGAGCTTGGTGATTATTCGCATTACATGCAAAAGGAGATCTTCGAGCAACCCGGAGCGATAGCCAACACGCTGGAAATGTTGCTTGGCGCCTCATCGATCGAGCCCGGGCTATTCGGGGCCGACGCGGCCGACCTGCTCGCGCGAACGCGTCAGGTCCTGATCCTTGCCTGTGGAACGAGTTTCCATGCTGCGAGCGTCGCCCGCTACTGGCTCGAATCGATAGCTGGCATCCCGGTGAGCGTGGAGATAGCGAGCGAGTATCGCTACCGCGAATCGGTCCCATTGGCCGGTACGCTGGTGATCACGGTGTCACAGTCCGGCGAGACCGCCGACACCCTGGCGGCGCTGGCCCACGCGCAGTCGCTCGGAATGACCGACACGCTTGCGGTTTGTAACGTTCCTGAATCGGCGCTGATACGAAGTTCGCGGCTCCGATTCCTGACCCGCGCGGGCCCCGAAATCGGCGTAGCCTCCACCAAGGCGTTCACCACCCAGTTGGCCGCGCTGTTTGTCCTGACGCTTGTATTCGCCAAGCTGCGCGGCCGACTCGCTTCGGCACGTGAACGCGAGTTGATCGCCCAATTACGGCATCTGCCGGCTGCGCTTAATCGCGTGCTGGAGTGTGAAGCCGCGGTCGCCGAGTGGGCGGGCCGGTTCGCGAGCCGCCGGCATGCACTGTTCCTGGGTCGCGGCGTCCATTTCCCGATTGCGCTTGAGGGAGCGCTCAAGCTCAAGGAAATTACTTATATCCATGCGGAGGCCTACGCCGCGGGCGAACTCAAGCACGGCCCGCTCGCTCTGGTTGACGCGGAAATGCCGGTTGTCGTGGTCGCCCCCAACGACTCCCTCATCGAAAAACTCAAGTCGAATCTTCAGGAGGTCCGCGCGCGCGGCGGCGAGCTGTTTGTCTTTGCCGACCGCGACAC
>CAZZKA010000246.1:0-5298 GCA_964654745.1 uncultured Bordetella sp.
GACTTGCTCATCTTTTCGCCGCTCACGGTGATGAACCCGTGTACGAACACGTTATCCGGTACCTTGCGCCCGGAGAAGTGCAGCATCGCAGGCCAGAACAGGGTGTGAAAGTAGATGATGTCTTTGCCGATAAAGTGGTACTGCTCAACGGTCGGGTCGGCGATGAAATCGTCGAAACTCTGCGCCGTCTGCGCGGCCGCCTGCCCCTTGGCGAAGTGGTTCTTCAGGCTCGCGAGGTAGCCGATCGGGGCGTCCAGCCAGACGTAAAAATATTTACCTGCAGCATCCGGTATCGGAATCCCGAAATACGGCGCGTCGCGCGAGATGTCCCAGTCACCCAGCCCCGATTCACCCTCCAGCCACTCCTTGGCCTTGTTGGCGACCTCGGCCTGCAGGCGGCCGCCCTGCGACCATTCGCGCAGGAACGCGACGCAGCGAGGGTCGGAGAGCTGGAAGAAAAAGTGTTCGGACTGTCGCAGTTCGGGCTTGGCGCCTGATAGCGCGGAGTAGGGGTCACGCAGATCGGTGGGCGCGTAGACCGCGCCGCACGCCTCACAGGAATCCCCATATTGGTCGCGTGCGCCGCATTTGGGGCACTCGCCCTTGATGTAACGGTCGGGCAGAAACATGGCCTTGACCGGATCAAAAAACTGTTCGATGACCCGGGTCGTGACCAGTCCCTGCGCTTTGAGTGCCCGATAGATCGACTGGGAGAGCTCGGTATTTTCTTCGGAATGGGTGCTGTGCCAGTTGTCGAAGGAAATGTGAAAGCCGTTCAGGTACTGCGGACGTTCCGCAGCAATCCTGGCTACCAGCGTTTCCGGCGAAATACCCTCGGCCTGAGCCTTGAGCATGATGGGGGCGCCGTGTGCATCGTCAGCGCAGACGAAATGCACCTCGTGTCCGCGCATGCGCTGGAAGCGCACCCAGATATCCGCCTGGATGTACTCCATGATATGGCCGATATGAAATGAGCCATTGGCGTAGGGCAGGGCGGTCGTGACAAAGAGGCGGCGCTTCATGCGGGAGGTCGATCCGGGAAAACCTCGATTCTAGCGGGGACGGTGCCTTCGGCCGATCGTTTAGACTCACCGGTTTGGTCACATTTGCGGTTCCTCGCGGCAGAGTTTGCCTGGAACCGGCCGGCCACCCTTCTGCGGATTGGAGTTTCAAAAGTCATGAGCGTCACAGTCGATCAGATCACCGAAGCCCTGCGCGCGGTCGTCGATCCCAACACCGCCAAGGACCTGGTCAGCGGTAAGGCCGCGAAGAATATCCGGGTGGATGGCGATTCGGTGAGCGTTGATATCGAACTGGGTTATCCGGCACTGAGCCAGGTCGATGGCATTCGCAAGGCGGTCATCGCGGCGGTGAGGGGCGTGGCGGGCGTCGGCAACGTCTCTGCCAACGTTTACCAAAAGATCGTTGCGCATGCGGTGCAGCGCGGGGTCAAGACGCTGCCGAATGTTAAAAACATCATTGCCATTGCCTCGGGCAAGGGCGGCGTCGGGAAAAGTACGACCGCGGTCAACCTCGCGCTCGCGCTGGCAGCCGAAGGCGCCAATGTCGGAATGTTGGACGCCGACATCTATGGCCCCTCGCAGCCCATGATGCTTGGTGTAAGCGGCAAGCCCGAGTCGCGCGACGGCAAGTCGATCGAACCGATGGTCGGTCATGGCATCCAGGCGTCTTCGATCGGTTTCATGATCGAGGCCGATACGCCCATGGTCTGGCGCGGACCCATGGTCACCCAGGCGCTTGAGCAGCTGCTGCGCGATACCAACTGGCAGGATCTGGACTACCTGGTAATCGACATGCCGCCGGGGACGGGTGATATCCATCTCACGCTCTCGCAGAAGATTCCGGTGACCGGAGCTGTAATCGTCACCACCCCCCAGGACATTGCCCTGCTCGATGCACGTAAGGGACTCAAAATGTTCGAAAAGGTAGGGATCCCGATTCTGGGTATCGTTGAGAATATGGCGATGCATACCTGCTCCAGCTGTGGTCACACCGAACCGATCTTCGGGCACGGTGGCGGCCAGAGAATGGCCGGTGAATATGGCGTCGAATACCTCGGCGGACTGCCGCTCGACATCCGGATCCGTCAGCAGGCCGACTCCGGGCGGCCGACGGTTGTCGCTGAGCCTGAGGGTGAGATCGCCGCGATCTACCGCCAGATAGCCCGTCGTGTTGCGGTTCGCATCGCCGAGCGGGCCCGCGACATGAGCCTCAAATTCCCGTCCATCGTGGTTCAGAAGACCTGAACCGCGCCGGGCGGACAGGCGGTATAGCCTCCACCGTCATGTCTCGCTCGGCTTTTCCGCTTCTCGCCATCCTGGGGTTGGTTCTGGTTGCGGCGTCGCTTGGCGTCGGCAACTATCCCCTGGGGTTCGGAGATGCGGTAGCGATCCTGGCCGCTGCCCTGGGGGGCGCCCCGCACGGCAGGGACGCGGTGGCCGAACAGGTGTTCTGGCAGATCCGGTTGCCGCGCGTGCTCGCCGCAATGCTTGTGGGTGCGGCGTTGTCGGCCTCCGGGGCGTGCCTGCAGCGGGTTTTCCGTAATCCGCTCGCCGCTCCCGAGTTTTTGGGTGTGTCATCGGGAGCAGCGCTGGGTGCGGCTCTCGCCATCGTCGCGGGCGCCGGAGCGGTAGCCCTTCAGGCGTCGGCTTTCGCCGGCGGATTGATTGCCATCGCGCTGGTCCTCGCGATCGGCCCGCTCTTGCCTTCGCGAGACCGGCTGCTGGGTCTGGTACTGACCGGCGTGGCCCTGTCCAGTCTCGCCGGTGCGATGCTCGCCGCCTTGATTGCCTTTGCGGATCCACGGTCAGCCCTGCCTGCGATCAGCTATTGGATGCTGGGGAGCTTCGTCGGTACTGACCTGCAGGCGCTCGCGTGGATGGCGGGGGCGCTCGCGATGGCGCTGATACCGCTGCTGCTGCTTCGCTGGCGGGCCGATGCTCTGGCGCTGGGCGATGACGAGGCCCGAGCCCTGGGAGTTCGCAACCAAAGCCTGCGCCTGCTGCTCGTCGGCCTTGCGGCGCTCGCCACCTCTGCCGCGGTCGCAGCCGCCGGCATCGTGGGGTGGGTGGGTCTGGTCGTTCCGCATCTGGCGCGGCTCATGGTCGGCGGAGCATTCGCTCGCTGGTTGCCCGCGAGCGCTCTTCTTGGCGCGGTCTTTATGTTGGCTATCGACACAGTATGTCGGGCGATGGGAACGCGGGAACTGCCGCCGGGAGTCCTCGCAGCGCTGCTCGGTGCACCGCTTCTGTTCGTGCTCATGGGTGGCCGGCGTGGCCGCTGAGCGCGTGGCCGTGCTCGAAGTTCGCGAGCTCGAGTTCGGTCCGGCCGGCCATGCGCTCTCGGCGCCGGTATCGTTTGAGCTCGGCGCCGGACGCTGCCTCGTTTTACTCGGCCCGAACGGTGCAGGTAAGACCAGCCTGTTGCGCACGCTGATCGGCAGCCTCGCAGCCCTGGCGGGATCGGTACGCTGGAAGGGGCGCCCGGTCGGCGCGCTCCGCGGGCCTGAGCTCGCAGCGATGGTGGCGTTTTGTGCGCCACGGACCGGCGAGGTCGAGGATTTCAGCGTCGCCGACTTCGTGCTCCTCGGGCGCCTCGGCGCGAGTTCGCTCTTCGGCCAGCCCCGGTCTGACGATCTTCGCCTGGCTGATCACGCGCTCGAGCGGATGGGGCTGTCGCCACTGCGTGAGCGTCGGATGGGTGAGCTCTCGGAGGGCGAGCGCCAACTTGCTGCGATCGCGCGCGCCCTCGCGCAGCAGGCACAGGTGCTTGTGCTCGATGAGCCCGCGTCGAGCCTGGACCTGGGTCGCCAGGCCCGTCTTCTCGACCTGGTGCGCTCACTGGTCTCGGAGGAACAGTCAATCATTCTCAGCACGCATGATCCGAACCACGCGCTTGCGGTTGCCGATGAGGTGTTGTTGTGGTGTGAGCCTGGCCGTATCGAGTGGGGTAGCGCGAGCGACCTTCTCGAGCCGTCGCGGCTCTCGCAGATGTACGGCGTACCGCTGCGTTGGTACCGGTCTGGCGACGGCTCATCGATAGTAGGGCCGGATACCGCTTTGCCGCGCTGAGGGACAATCCGCGGAGGATTTCTCTGCGCGCCGTCGCGCGCTTAGCGATACTCGCTGAGCGTCTGCGGCAGGCGCTCCAGGCTGCGCAGATTGTGGATAGGCAGCATCGCATCAACCGAAGGCAGGAGCGCACGAATCCCGGCGGCCCGGGGCTCGAAGCCTTCGAATCTCAGCAGTGGATTGAGCCAGATCACACGCCCCGCATAGCGCCGCAGCCGCGCCGCTTCGCGGGCGAGCAGATCGCCCGCTTCGCGGTCCAGGCCGTCGGTCATCAGCAGCACCGTCACACGGGCGCCGAGCAGACGCCGTGCCCAGTCGCGATTGAATCGCTCGAGGCAGCTGCCCAGGCGCGTTCCGCCGCCCCAATCCGTAATTTCGGAGAGCGTGGAACGGATCGCCTGGTCCGGATCGCGGTGTCGCAGCCGGCGGCTGATGCGGGTCAACCGGGTGCCAAGCGTCAGCGTCTCGGTACGGCTGTCGGCGGCGGTAATCGCGTGTGCCCAGTGCAGCATCAGCCGGGCATAACGCTGCATGGAGCCCGATACGTCGCACAGGAGGATCAGAGCCTCGGGCCGCACCCGCGCCGCTGAAAAGGCGGGCTCGATTCCCAGGGGCGAGCGTGCCGCGCGACGCAGGCTGCCGCGAAGATCGAGCTTGCCGTGCATTGAGCGCCGTCGGCGCCGTACCGGTCGTTCTGGGAGGGTGGCGGCAAGCCGCGCTGCAAGGCGCGTCGCAGCCTCGAACTCTTCACTGCTCATGGAGCGGAAGTCGGCCTCACGAAGCTGTTCGTCGCCTGAATAGCCGCCTTCGCGCTCCTGCCGTCGCCGGATACCGTTCGCCGAAGCGTCGGTCTGCGACCTCAGGCTTGCGAGCGCCTGCGAGACGCGCTGATTGTCCGCCCACCTGAGCGCGCCGGCATCGTCATCAGGCTCGACTGCTTCGGCAAGGTGCGGCGCAGCCCGACTGGCCGTGCCCGGCAAGGAGCTGAAGGTCACCGCCACCGTGGGCTGGGCGCACCGCAGCCAGGGGCTGACCGGCACCGATGAGCTGATGGCCGCCGCCGAGATGGCGCTGGCCCTGGCCAAGGCCGGGCCGCAGCGCGGCGGTGTGCGCAGCTACGACCCGGCGGACCAGCTGCTGCAGACCTCGCGCCGCTGGCTGAAGGACAACATCGAGGCGGCGCTGCAGGTGACGGACCAGTTCCGCC
>CAZZKA010000247.1:0-5293 GCA_964654745.1 uncultured Bordetella sp.
CTGCGCAGGGCTACCACGCCATCGCCCCGGATCTCTACATCGGCGTTGCGGTTCCTTACCATGACCCCGAAGCAGCGAACCGGCAGATGACATCGCTCAATTTCGTCGACGCCACCGACAACGCGGTCCGCGGGGCGGTGCAGTACTTCAAAAAGCAGGGCCTCAAAGCAGGCCTCACCGGCTTTTGCATGGGCGGGGCCGTCACGATCATCGGATCGGTTCGCATTCCTGAACTCGACGCCGGCGTCTGCTTCTACGGTATCCCGCCTGCCCAGGCCGCTGATCCGGCTCAAGTCCGCATTCCGCTGCAGGGCCACTTCGCAAGCCGTGACGACTGGTGTACGCCCCAGGCGGCACACGACTTCGAAGCCGCGGTCAAAGCCGCAGGCAAGTCAGTCGAGTTCTACATGTACGAGGCCGATCACGGCTTCGTCAACGAGCAGCGTGATTCGGTGCACGATGCAGCGAGCGCAAAACTCGCCTGGGACCGGATGCTCGCCTTTTGGAAAAAGCACCTCGGGTAGCAACAGGCAGTACGCGACATCGCCCTGGTCGGGGCGACGCGGATCAGTCCGATTCGAGCGACCGGGTCGTGTTTGCGCTACGCGTTGGTAAAAGAACAGTCGCGATCGC
This sequence comes from uncultured Bordetella sp., assembly GCA_964654745.1. Taxonomy (GTDB): domain Bacteria; phylum Pseudomonadota; class Gammaproteobacteria; order Burkholderiales; family Burkholderiaceae_E; genus SYIM01. Next base: position 634 of record CAZZKA010000247.1, read on the forward strand.
GATCATCACGCATGCGAGCGCTGCCGCGTCCTGCCAGTAAAGGGGCTCATCGAGCCAGACCGCGCCGGATAACAGTCCGATCACCGGAATCATGAGCACCGACAGTCCGCTCGCAACTGGCGGCAGCAGGGTTGCAAGGCGAAACCAGAGCAGCTGCGCGACACCGAAGACGATCACGCTGTTATAGAAAACCGAGAAGGCAGCGCCCGCGCCAATACCGGCGGGTCGCCAGCTGTCGGCTTCGGTCAGCAGCGCGAGACCACCGCAGATGACAAGCGCGAGCACCGCCGACCAGAATGTAAGGAGCGTCACGGATCCGGGCATCGTCCGCTTGCGCGTGAGGTGGGTGCCGAGCGCCCAGGAAATGGACGCTGCGAGCATGAGTAGTACGCCGCCAGGGCTGCCGGACAACGCGGCGATCTCGCTTGCGAGCAGCAAGGCCACGCCGCAGGCCGCCGCGGCTACCCCCCAGGCCAGGCGCGCGCCGGTTCGTTCTCCGTACACGAACAGGCCCAGCAGTGCGGCCCAGATCGGCATGGTGTAGCCAAGTATCGCCGCGCGCCCCGACGACAGTAGCCCGAGACCATAGATGACACAGATTGTCCAGATGACCAGATTGAAAAGGGCGATCGCGAAAAGTTCGCGCCAGTGCCGTCTAGGGATCGCTATCGCCTCGCCACGAACTCGCAGCATCGCCCACAACATAGGCACGGCGATCACCAGCGTGAGCGCTCGAAAGGTCATGGGAGCTATCGCACCGAGCCCGGTTTTCATGATGGGCCAATTGAAGCCCCAGATCCCGGTAAGTAGAGCCAGCAGCGCAAACTCACGCCCGCTCAGGCGATTATTCGCGCTCAAACGTGCCCCCGGACCCGGCTGGGGCTAGAATCGGCGACGCGGAGGACATTCGGTGCGAGCTACCCAGTCGAATTTCGTATTGTCGCTCAGGCAAGCGTGGTTGCGCGCCGACTCGATGCTCTGCGTCGGGCTGGATCCGGATGTATCGAGGATACCCCCTGCCGTCGGGCCGGGGGCGGATGCCGTGTACCGCTTTTGCTGCGCTATCGTCGATGCGACAGCCGCATACGTATGCGCGTTCAAGCCGCAGATCGCGTACTTCGCTGCGCTCGGCGCCGAACGCGAACTTGAACGACTCATCCGCTACATACATGCCTCTCATCCTGGCGTACCTGTCATCCTGGACGCCAAGCGCGGCGACATCGGGTCGACCGCAGAGCGATACGCGGTCGAGGCCTTTGAGCGCTTCGGCGCGGACGCGGTGACGGTCAACCCGTACATGGGGGCTGACTCGATCGAGCCCTGGCTCGCCTGGACGGACCGCGGCGTCTTCCTGCTCTGTCGGACATCCAACCCTGGTGGAAGTGATCTACAGTCGCTCGATATCGGCGGCGAAGCGCTCTACGAACGTGTCGCCCGGCTCGCCGCAGGATCGTGGAACACGAGCGGCCAGCTCGGGCTCGTCCTCGGCGCTACCTTCCCGGCCGAACTCCACCGGGTACGCCAAATCGCGGGGGAACTCCCGATGCTCGTACCCGGTATCGGGGCGCAGGGCGGCGATGTCGAAGCGACCGTCGCCGCCGGGATCACCGCCGACGGCTGGGGCATGGTCATCAATTCATCGCGCGCCATTCTTTACGCCGGCAGCGGCGCCGACTTCGCGACTCAGGCGGCAACCGTCGCTCGGCAAACGCGTGACCAGATCCGGGCGGCGCAGCGCAAGGCGTTGGCCGAGCGCTCCGGCGCGGAGTCGGTCCGGTGAGGGTTCTGGTCGCCGAGGATGACCGTACACTGGCCGACGGCCTATGCCGGTCTCTGCGTGCGGCCGGTTATGCGGTCGACCATGTCGAGTCCGGTCAACAGGCTGATACGGCGCTCTCGGCGCAGTCGTACGATCTGGTGATTCTGGATCTCGGACTTCCGCATCTCGCCGGGCTCGAAGTGCTCAAGCGCCTGCGCGCGCGCGGCACCCGCACCCCGGTACTGATACTGACTGCAGCAGATTCCGTCGAGCAGCGCGTCCGCGGCCTGGATCTCGGCGCCGATGACTTCATGGCCAAGCCCTTTGCTCTCAGCGAACTCGAAGCACGCATCAGAGCCCTTGTGCGGCGCGGGATGGGAGCCGCGTCCCCGCAACTCACGGTTGGATCACTGATCTACGACCAGGTGGGCAGGCAGGCCTGGATCGGCGCGCAGGCACTCGAACTTTCCGCCCGCGAGCTCGCCCTTCTGGAGATACTCCTACAACGTAACGGCCGTCTGGTGAGCAAAGAGCAAATCGTCGATCACCTGTGCGGCTGGGGCGAAGAAGTGAGCCACAACGCGATCGAGGTGTATGTCCATCGCCTGCGCAAAAAACTTGAGGGTGGTGACGTACGGGTGGCTACGGTGCGCGGCTTGGGTTACAGCCTGCAGCCCGACGCGACGACGGGCCAGCAAAAATGAATGCCCCACTGCCGGCTCCCGGGCCGGCCGCCAGTTCCACACAGGCTCCGATGCAGGCTGCGGAGACGGGCGAGGAGGTACTCGGCGAGGCCGCCGCGGCGAGGCCTGCGCTGCTTGGCCCATTGCCCTTGCGCAGGCTGCGGCGCAAGCGACACCCCGCGGCGCGCCGCGACAATCCGTTTTTTCCTCGCGAGCAACGCTCGCTGTTCGGCGAAATCCTCGACTGGATGTTTGCGCCGCTCATGCTGCTGTGGCCGCTTTCGGTGGCCATCACCTTCGTGGTTGCCCGATCGCTCACCGATGCGCCCTTCGACCGGGCGCTGACGGACCGCGTATCGGTGCTTCGCGAGCAACTTTTTGCCGCCGAAGGAATGATTCGCGCTCCGATGGTACAGACTCTGGATCGTTTTGCCCGCCTCGGAGACGGTTCGTCATTACGGCTACAGGTTGCCGGCGCGGACGGCCGCACGCTCGCAGGCGATATCGATCTGCCGCGGCCGGCGCTCTACGATTTTCCGGCGCCTGGCCGGGTGCAGCTGCGCAATGTCCTCGATAATGGTGTCGAGTGGCGGATCGCCTACACCTGGACCAGCCCGCCTGGGATCGACCAGGGCGAGCCGGTTCTCATTCAGGTCGCGGAAACCCCTGAAACCCGGGAACAGCTCGCGAGCGAAATCATCCGCGGCGTTCTGTTTCCGCAATTTTTGATTCTCCCTGTCGCCCTGCTCCTGGTTTGGTTCGGATTGAGCCGCGGGCTCGCGCCGCTCAAGCAACTGCAGGAAAAAATCGAGGCGCGCCGCCCCGATGATCCTGCGCCAATCAATCCCAAGGATGCGCCCGAGGAACTCGCTCCGCTTGTCGACGCGTTCAATGATCTGCTGCGACGCCAGACGCATACGATGCAAAATCAGCGCCGCTTTATTGCAGACGCTGCGCATCAACTCAAGACACCGCTCGCCGGTTTACGAACGCAATCCGAGCTCGCACTTCGCGAAACCGACCCGCGTCAGCTGCGCGAAACTCTCGCCCGAATAGCAGCCAGCGCCGACCGCAGCGCCCACACCGTGAGCCAGCTGCTCGCACTTGCGCGCACCGAAAACCTGCGTGAAGCGATCACGATGGAGGTACTCGATCTGGCGGCCCTGGTTCGCTCGGTCGTGGCAGACCACTATGCTCACTCGCTCGCGCGCGGCTTGGATCTCGGCTACGACGGCGGCGAATCGGTGGCAAATGTCATCGGACATCCGGTGCTGCTGCGTGAAATGGTTGGCAATCTCATCGACAACGCGCTCCGTTACACGCCTGCGCAGGGGTTCGTCACCGCGCGGGTGAGATCATTCAACAGCCGGGTCGTCCTCGAGATTGAGGACGACGGCATAGGTATCGGCCCGGCCGACCGTGAACTCGTCTTTGAACGGTTTTTCAGAGTGTTGGGTGGGCAGGCCGATGGCAGTGGCCTGGGTCTGTCGATCGTGCGTGAGATCGCCTGGCAGCATGGCGCCTCGATCAGCATCGCCGACGGACTGATGTGGCCGGCGCACCGCGGAGCCGGGACCGGAACCCGGTTCATAGTCGAATTCCCGGAGCCGTCCGATCCGGAGTCCTGACCGCACACGACGGGCGAGCGCGCACGATCGGGCCGCAGGAAGCTTCATTTTTGACAGACCGGACCTCGAGTCGCTATCATTTTCGGTTCGGCGCATTAGCTCAGTTGGTTAGAGCGACGGAATCATAATCCGCAGGTCCGGGGTTCGAGTCCCTGATGCGCCACCACACATCGTACCGACGGATTCCATTTACCGATTGGCGGAATCCCTCAGGTTTCTGCAGCTTCGCTTGCGCCCGCTCAGGGCGTACCTCGCCGGACTGCTGTCTCATGGTCTCCGTTCACGGCAATCGCCAACGGAGGCCAACATGAACATCAGAAATGTCGCCCTACTGACCTCGGCCGCTATCGCGCTCGGGGGAGCAGCCTACGCCTCGGAATCGAGTCGTAGGCCGGCACCGCTGGAACTCGTGCAATCCATTCCCGAAGAACCGGTCTACGGGGCCCACCTGATGACCGAGCGGGAGAGAGACGAACATCGCGCACAAATGCGCGCCGCCGCCAGTGAGTCCGATCGCGAGAGAATCCGGGCCATGCATCACGAGCAGATGCAACGCCGCGCCAAGGAGCGCGGCATGATGCCGCCCGACG
>CAZZKA010000248.1:0-5273 GCA_964654745.1 uncultured Bordetella sp.
ATCGCGCAGGCTGATCGTCGCGCGCGCGCGACTCGGGGGCTTGCGCAGCGCGCCGGCTGCGAGCGCATCTTTCGGGGCCGACGGCGCACCGGGCCTGCGGGTGCGCGATGCGCACATCCTTGGCGTCTGCGGCGATGGCCGTGAGATCGACATTCACGAACTGCTGTATGACGGTAGGCCGATTGATCCGCCTGAGCTCGCCCGCTGGCTACGCACTGAAACGGAAACACCATGAAAAAAATTCTCATCCTGGGTGTCAACGGCTTCATCGGCCATCACCTCACCCAGCGCATCCTCGCCGATACGCCGTGGGATGTCTATGGCATGGACATGTCGGATCATCGCCTGGGCGATCTGGTGAGCCACCCGCGCATGCATTTTTTCGAGGGCGACATCACGATCAATCGCGAATGGATCGAGTATCACGTCCGCAAGTGCGATGTGATTTTGCCGCTGGTCGCTATCGCCACACCAGCCACCTATGTGCGCGAGCCGCTGCGAGTATTCGAACTAGATTTCGAGGCGAATCTGCCTATCGTTCGGGCGGCGGTGAAATATCGCAAGCATCTGGTGTTCCCCTCGACCTCTGAGGTCTACGGGATGAGCCCGGATGAGCAGTTCGACCCAGAAACCTCCAACCTTGTTTACGGTCCGATCAACAAGCCGCGCTGGATCTATGCCTGCAGCAAGCAACTGATGGATCGGGTCATCCATGCCTACGGCATGGAGCAGGGCCTCAATTACACGCTCTTTCGGCCTTTCAATTGGATTGGGCCCGGCCTGGACTCGCTTTTCGAGACCAAGGAGGGCAGTTCGCGGGTGGTTACGCAGTTTCTTGGCCAGATCGTCCGAGGCGAGCCGATACAGCTGGTCGACGGTGGCGCGCAGCGCCGCGCCTTTGCTGATATTTCGGATGGGATCGGGGCACTCATGCGCATCATCCACAACGAGGCCGGAGCCGCCTCGGGGCGCATCTTCAATGTCGGTAACCCGGCCAACGACTATTCGGTGCGTGAGCTCGCGCAGATGATGGTGCGTCTTGCACGTGACTACCCTGAGTATGCGGAAGGGGCGCGCCGGGTGAACATCGTCGAGACCTCGTCCGGCCAGTTCTACGGCAATGGCTATCAGGATGTGCAGGCACGACGACCGCGCATCGACGACACCATGAAGGCGCTGGGCTGGGCGCCCAGAGTTGATATGGAGACGGCGCTGCGACATATCTTTGAGTACTACCGCGGCAAGGTGGTTGAGGCACGCGCGCTGCTTGAACGCAGCAGCTAGGTCGCACCGGGCATGGCGCGCATCGCGCTCAAGGTTGATGTCGATACGCTGCGCGGTACCCGCGAGGGCGTACCGAGGCTTCTCAAGCTGTTCGATCGGCGCGGGATCCGCGCAACGTTTTTGTTCAGCGTCGGCCCCGACCATACGGGTTGGGCGCTTCGCCGTGTGTTTCGTCCCGGATTTCTGTCCAAGGTGTCGCGCACCTCCGTCGTCAGGCATTACGGCTTGCGAACGCTTGCTTACGGGGTGCTGCTGCCCGGACCCGATATCGGCGGCAGGGCTGCCGGGGTGATGCGTTCGGTGCTGGCCGCCGGGCATGAATGCGGGCTGCATGCCTGGGACCACGTTCGCTGGCAGGACAACGTGCGCAACCGCGATGGCCTGTGGACGCGTGCTCAGATGCAGCGCGGCTATGACCGGTTTACCGAGATTTTTGGTGTCCCACCGTCCACACATGGCGCGGCGGGCTGGCAGATCAACGACCACGGGCTTTCGCAGATCGACGCCTGGAGCATGCGCTGGGCCTCTGACGGCCGGGGCTCGGGCCCCTACCGGCCGGTGGTCGCGGGCGAGGTGTTGCAGCATGTGCAGTGGCCGACTACGCTGCCCACCTTTGACGAAGTGTTGGGCTGCGACGGTGTCGACGAGTCGACGCTCGCGCGAACCCTGGTCGCGCGCACCCGTAACGATCACGATGAGGTGTTCACCTTGCACGCCGAACTCGAAGGCGGTCTGTTGTGCGAGGCGTTCGAAGCGCTGGTCGATGCCTGGCTGGCGCAGGGGCGTGCGCTGATGCCGCTCGCAAGCCTCGCGGCCGGCGTTGATGCACAGGCCTTGCCCGGTGTGCCGCTTGCCTGGGGCGAGGTTCCTGGGCGAAGCGGTGAGCTGGTTCTTGCACCCTGAAGCGAGCGCGCCTAGGCTCGTACCCATGGCCCGTCATCATGGACGCGCATCCATGGGCTTGCACCCATAGGCGTGCACCCATATTCGCGTACTGAGGTTGGTGACTGGGCCGTGCCGTTTGAACGCGGAGGCCTCGGCTTGGCCGGCTAAACTGTGCAATGGGAGCGGATGGTGTGCCGTTGTGGCCGGCGCGAGGCGGCAAGGCTTGGCGCCGTAGAACCTCGCGCAGTATCCTGACCCCGATCTGGTGAATGAGGACGACCGTGGCAAAAGATTTTGCATCGATGGAAGACAGTAACGATTCGCTCAATGTCGATATCCATGCGATATCGAGTCCGGGCCGGCGGCACTTTGTGGCGGCCTCAGGCGCGGCGGGGCTCTTTGCACAGCTGGTTTCGGGCTGTGCCGTCCTACCGGGGTCGACCGCGGTGGTAGCGCGCCCGGGTTTCAAGGCGGTGCCGCCAGGAACCGGGGACCGGCTCGTTGTGCCCGAAGGCTATGTGGCGCAGGTGATCGCACCCTGGGGCGAGCCGGTCGGTGTGGCCGGCAATATGCCGGCGTTTCGCGCCGACGCGGGCAACAGTGCCGCGGAGCAGGCGGTGCAGATGGGCATGCACCATGACGGGTTACATTTTTTTCCGCTCGAGGGCCGATCCGATCGCGGCTTGCTCGCGATGAACCACGAGTACACCGACGACGGGCTGCTGCATGCCGACGGTATGGCAGCGTGGTCGGCCGAGAAGGTGCGCAAGTCGCAGGCCGCGCACGGCCTGTCGGTGATCGAGATCGAGCGCCGCGCGGATGGCAGCTGGGCGATGGTGCGGCCCTCCCGCCACGCTCGCCGGGTCACGCTCGCAAGCCCCTGTCGGGTTGGCGGGCCCGCAGCGGGCCATCCGATGATGCGCACCGCAGCCGATCCGCAGGGCCTTCGCGTTCTGGGCACGCTTAACAACTGTGCCGCCGGTATGACGCCCTGGGGAACGTATCTGTCGGGCGAAGAGAATTTCGCCGTCTACTTCGACGGGGGAACAGAGATCTCTGCGCATAACCGCCGCTGGGGTATCCGAGAAAAGAGTTCGTATCGATGGGCTGAACACGATGCACGCTTTAACGCTGCCCTTCACCCAAACGAGCCGAATCGATTCGGTTGGGTGGTTGAACTCGACCCCATGGATCCGGCGAGCGCGCCGGTCAAGCGCACCGCGCTTGGCCGTGCTGCCCACGAGGGCGCCTGGGTCGCCGTCACGCGCGAGCGCCGCGCGGTGGTCTATTCGGGCGAGGATGCGCGATTTGAATACATTTATCGCTTTGTCAGTCGCGATGCGATCCGGCCCGCCTCAGCCGGGCTCACCGCCGCGCAGGCCAACCGCGACCTGCTCGATCACGGGACGCTCTACGTTGCGCGCTTCGATGCCGACGGCACGGGGCGATGGATCGCGCTCGAGCACGGACGGGGACCGCTCATTGCGGCCAACGGCTTTGCTGACCAGGGCGAAGTCGTGATCAAGGCGCGGCAGGCGGCCGATGCTGTGGGGGCAACCAAGATGGACCGGCCCGAGTGGGTCGCGATCGATACGGCAAGCCGCTGGGTGTACTGCACGCTCACCAATAATGCTTCGCGCGGCGGCGAAGGCTTTCCCGGCGTGGATGCCGCCAACCCGCGGACCAACAACACCATGGGGCAGATCATCGCGTGGCGCGAAGCGGGCGACTACGACGGCGAGCGCTTCGAATGGAAGCATCTGGTACTGGCCGGCGATCCGGCGGATCTGCGCGAGCAGGCACGCGGCTCGATACGCGGCGATTTGTTTGCCTGTCCGGACGGTATCGCCTTCGGACCCATGGGGATCCTCTGGGTGCAGACCGATGTAGCAGCCGCGCAGATGGGGCGCGGCGAAATGGCCCGGATCGGCAGCAATCAGATGCTCGCCTACGATGCGGTTGACGGGAGCTTCCGCCGGTTTCTTACCGGTCCGACCAACTGTGAAGTGACGGGCGCCGCGTGGACGCCCGACGGTCGCACGATGTTCGTCAACATCCAGCATCCGGGCGAGACCCCGAGTGAACGCAGCGATCCGAAGGCGCCTCAGCGGTTCTCCTCCTGGCCCGACTATGCGCCGCAGGGGCGGCCGCGCTCGGCGACGGTGGTGATCCGCAAGCTCGACGGTGGCGTGATCGGCAGCTAGGGTGCGCGCGCGCAGCGGCATGCCGACGGATCGGCCTCAGAGCGCCGTGCGCAGCGACCAGATTTCGGGAAACAGAACCGTATCGAGCATGCGGCGCAGATAGCCCACGCCTGCTGTGCCTCCCGTGCCGCGCTTGAAGCCGATCACCCGCTCGACCGTGGTGAGGTGGCGAAACCGCCAGAGGCGAAATGCGTCCTCGAGGTCGGCTAGCTCTTCGCCCAGCTGATAGAGATCCCAGTAGGTCTCGGGTGAGCGATAGACGGCCAGCCATGCGGCCTCGACCCCGGGGCTTGCCCGGTAGGGCTCGCGCCAGTCGCGCTCGGTGTGGGAGGCGGGCACAGAGATGCCGCGGCGTGCGAGCAGTCGCAGACTTTCGTCGTAGATCGACGGAGCGGCTTGCGCGGCGGCGACGATAGCGTGCAGGTCCGGGCGGTGTTCGTGCACCCGCACCATGGCGCGGTTCTTGTTACCCATAGCAAATTCGAGGCAGCGGTATTGCCAGCTCTGAAAGCCGCTTGATTGCGCGAGGTGCGGGCGCACGGCCGAGTATTCGGGTGGCGTCATAGTGGCCAGTACATCCCAGGCATGGACCATCTGTTCCATGATCCGTGAGACGCGGGCGAGCATCTTGAAGGCGGGCTGCAGCCGGTCGGCACGGATGCTCGAAACCGCTGCGCCGAGCTCGTGCAGCATGAGCTTCATCCAGAGTTCGCTCGTCTGGTGCTGGATGATGAACAGCATCTCGTTGTGGTCGGGCGAGAGGGGATGCTGGGCGGACAGGATGGCATCGAGCGCAAGGTAATCGGTATAGGTCATGCCGGGCGGGCCGCCCGGGACCGCATCGTCGTGGCGCAGCCCAGCCGGCTGCGCTGGGGTATCGGCCGCGCTTTGCGCAGCAGC
>CAZZKA010000249.1:0-5232 GCA_964654745.1 uncultured Bordetella sp.
GAGCAACTGATTCGTAATCAGTAGGTCGGGGGTTCAATTCCTCTCACCAGCACCACATCGCATCGCCTGAGGCTGTCGGGCTATTTTCCCGCCCCAGTCCTCCCCTTAACTCCCCTACGCGCGCGCCTGGGACAACGGTGCGCAGCCCGCGTTGCGATGGCATGCTCTTTTTCGCAGAGGCCGCTGACAATTCAAGGCCCGTGGCGAAAGCGCCTCTCAAAAAGTCTAATGCTTGCCCAAGTAGGCCTGTCTCACCGCCGGATCCTTGGCAAGGTCTACCGAGGCTCCTTGCAGCGTGACCTGCCCGGTCTCCATCACATAGGCCCGGTGCGAGACCTCGAGCGCCTGGGTAGCCAGCTGCTCAACGAGCAGGATGGCAAGCCCCTCACGGTTGAGTTGCTGCAAGACCGGGAACAGCGTCTCCAGGATCCGTGGCGCAAGGCCGAGCGACAACTCATCGATCACTAGCAGCTTCGGGGCGGATGCGAGGCCGCGGGCAATCGCTAGCATCTGCTGCTCTCCCCCTGAAAGAGATCCGGCCGGCATCGTGCGCCGCTCCGCGAGGCGAGGAAAAAGCGAAAACCCCCGGTCAACGGCCTGGTCAACGACAGCGGGCGTTCGCGCAAAAACGAAGGCGCCGAGCCGCAGGTTGTCTTCAACCGTCTGCTCAGCGAAGACCTGCCGTCCTTCAGGAACCATCGCCAAGCCCTGTCGTACCAACGCATGCGACGGCTCACCCGTCACATCGCGCTGGTCAAACTCGATCCTTCCGCAGGCAGGGGCGAGGACGCCGGCAATCGCCTTCATCGTCGATGACTTGCCCGCACCGTTTGAGCCGATCACCGCCACGAACTCGCCCGCGCCCACTTCGAGGCTCACGGACTGCACGGCTCTGACCCGCCCGTAGGCCACGCCCAGGTCAGTGACCCTCAGCAGAGGGACGGATGCGGACGAATCCCGACTCATTTCGCCCGTCCCGCCTTGGACAGGGATGTGCCGAAGTAGGCCTCAATGACTTTCGGGTCATCACGAACTACCGCTGGCTCACCCGATGCAATCACCTCGCCGTAGTCCAAAACCGTTACGTGATCCGAAACCGCCATGATCATGTCGACATGGTGTTCAACCAGTACCACGGTCACACCCAGGCGTTTCACATCGCGAATCAGTGCGACAAGTTCGTCAATCTCGGCATGCGTGAGACCCGCCGCCGGCTCGTCTAGCAACAATACCTCCGGGGACATCGCCAGAGCGCGGGCGATTTCGAGCCTGCGCTGGTGGCCAAAGGCGAGGTTGCCTGCCACCTCATCCCGATAGGCCGAGAGCCCGACATACTCCAGCAGCGCGGCAGCACGCTGCCGGTGCATCCGCTCCTCCCTGAAGAATGCCGGCAGCCGAAGCACCGTTGACAAGAACCCGCAGCGACCACGCGTATGGCATCCGACCAGAATATTTTCCTCAACCGTCATCGCAGAAAAAAGCTCGGTATTCTGAAACGTCCGGGTGAGGCCGCTCCGCGCTATCTGGTCGCTCGAGCGGCCGCGGGTGTTCTCCTGCAGAAGCGTCACGTGGCCTTCTGTGGGAGCGTAAAAACCAGAGAGCGCATTGAGCATTGTGGTCTTGCCCGCGCCGTTCGGGCCGATGATGGCATGAACACGGGCGCGCTCGATGTCGATGGACACACCCGATACCGCCGACAAGCCCCCGAAGCGGACCGTAAGACCAGAGGTTTGTAGAACCGGCCCGCGAACGCTAGCTTCAACCCGCAGGACTGCATCGGTGGCGGCGTTCGTCGAGGGCCATGCGCCGGCCTGGCGTACGGCCTGAGAACGTCCGTACCTAAGGCGTAGCCACAGATCATGCAGCGAGCCTACGATACCCTTCGGCAAGAAAAAAATCACCAGGGCAAGCAGAGCCCCGTACGCAAAGAGCTGCCACTTGCCGAAGGCCTGCAATACATTCGGGATCCAAGTAAGGATGCCAGCGCCGATCAGCGGGCCAAAGCTCGTGCCCGCGCCACCTAAGATCACCATCAGCAGGAACCGGATCGAGTCCGAGAAACTGAAAGTGTCGGGATTCACATATCGATTCAAATAGGCATAGAGGCCACCAGCTACGCCGGCGTAGACAGATGACAGGACAAAGGCAAGAACACGTTGACGGGTTGGGTCGATTCCCAGCGCGCGCGCTGCGGTCTCAGACTGCGCCACCGCACGCATGGCCCGCCCCACCTTGGAATGCATCAGGTTGTGGTGCAGAACAAAACCAATAAATACAACGACCGCAATCAGAAAATACAGATCTTTGGTCGACAGCGGGCCGGTGCCGAGATTGATGCGCGGCACATTCGATATGCCAAGCGTGCCGCCTGTCAACGCGCGCCAATCGATGGCAACGTTTTGAACGATCAGCCCGAAGGCGATGGTCACCACAGCAAGGTAAACCCCGCGCACGCGGACCGTCGGATACGAGAGCGCCACGCCAGCGAGCGCCGTCACTGCCATCGCGCCAAGCATCGCAGGAAAAAACCCCGCGCCCGTCTTGGTCGCGAGGATTGCAACCGTATAGGCCCCCAAAGCGTAAAGACCCGCCTGACCGAGCGAAACCAGGCTCACCAACCCAACGAGAAGATTAAGCCCGAGCGCGACCAGAGCGTAGATGAGAAAAAGCATCACCACGCGGAGCTGAAAGGTGTTCGCAACCAACGATGGGGCCGCCGCGAGCGCGGCACCAACGATCAGCGCCGGTAAAGCCACCCCCTTGGATGCCAGCGAAAGCTTCATACTTTCTTGATTTCCCGTCGACCAAACAGGCCGTTGGGGAAGAGAAGCAAAAGGAGAATCATCGTTCCAAAGCCCAACACCTCTCGCAGGGAAGTGTTGCCAAAGCCCTCGATGAAGCGCTCGAGCACGCCGTAGGCAAATCCGACAATCACAATGCCGCGGGCGTTGGACATACCGGCAATGATCGCAACCAGAAAACCTTTGAGTCCGAGGAGAAGGCCCATCGCTGCCGACACCTGGATGATGGGCGCAGCCAGAATCCCAGCGAACGCGCCCAGAGCGGATGCGGCGCCAAAAGAAATGAGCGCCATCCGCTTGACATCGATTCCCATCAGGCCCGCCGCGACAGGGTTCTGAGCAAGCGCGCGCATGGCTCGCCCCAGCATCGTTGCCCGATAAAACCAGTCGAGAAGCGCGAGCAGGCCGATCGCAGACACAGGGACCAGCAGCTCATGCGGGAAAATGCCCGCGCCCCCGATCGAGATGGGCTTGTCCATGAGGGGCGAGGGAAGCGAGCGGGGGTCCGCGCCGAAGGTAACCGTAACGAACGCCTCCAGCATGAGCCCGATGGCGATCGTCGACAGCATCCATCCAATCGACGATGGGCCGTGATTCAAGGGACGAACAGCAATGCGCTCGATGAAAAGCCCGAACAGTGCGGCAGCGATGATCGCAAGCGGGATCCCCGCGACGAGCGGTACGCCCGCCCACATCAGCACGACGGCCAGAACTGACCCGAGCATAAGCGTGTCGCCGTGTGCGAAATTCACCGCCCGCACTGCGGACCACATGATGAAGAAGCCCAACGCCACGATCGCGTAAAGACCGCCTATCACCAGGCCAGACAGGGTGTATTGAATGAAGGCAGTCATATTACGGCCGTGCATAGGCGCACGCGCCTGAAAAATCAGGCGTGCGCGCTAAACAGAGCAGCTGGGCTTAATTACTTCCCGTAGGGAGTCTGAGCGAGCGGAAGAATCTTACCGTCATGCCATGCGGTCCAGACATAGTTCTCTGGAAGAATGGCGTTGTGCCGGTCGGGGGTAAACGCGGGCGCATACTTCTGCACGATTCCCTCGTGATTGACCTTAAACATCGCGTCACGGACCTTCTTGCGGTCATAGCTTCCTGCAGCCTTGATCGCCTCGGCGAGGATGTAGACCGCGTCATAGGCATTGGCGGCGCCCGAACCGTGCTTGATATCCTCAGGAGACTTGAGCTTGTAGCGGGACACGATCGAGTCAAGCACCGCCTTCTGCCGCGGCTTGAGATCCCCCATCCAGGTGAAGGTCTGAAGAACGATCATGCCGTTGGCAAGCGGGCCCGCGAGTTCTCCCAGCGTACCGGTGTTTCCCCAGGCCGAAACGATCTTCGCGGAGTAGTTGATGCGCTGCATCGAGCGCAGGATCTGATTGGCCTCAAGGTCGCGAGAATAGAGAATGATGGTGTCGACCCCGGCATCGCGCAGGCGGATCAACTGCGCGGTCATGTCGCGGTCGTCCCATTTGAAGACCTCATAGCCGACGACCTTGGCGCCCTCGGCGCTCGCGCTGGACTTCAGATCAGGCACCGCACCCTGTCCCCAACCGGTGTCTTCGTAGAGCACGCCGATGTTGCCGCTCTTGGTGACCTCTTTGCTCTTTCGGATGAGTGCCAACGCCTGCCAGCGATCGAACATCGATACCCGGAACATGTAGTTGGGCTTGCGGTCGTTCTCGGTGATCTTGGTACCTGCCGAGATCACGGCGATATAGGGAATCTGAGCATCGTGAACAGGCTCCACAACGGCAAGCGCAACGCCTGAGTGCCAGCCGCCGAACATCGCGATGCAGTCATCCGATTCAGCGATCCGGCGGGCATTATCCACGCCGCGCGGCGGTTGCCCCGCATCGTCGTAAGCAACGAAATTCAGGCGCTGTCCCAACACCCCACCCCTCGCATTGATTTCGGCCATCGCGACTTCGACGCCCATGCGGATCGACTCAGCCGCCCAGGCGGTCGGGCCGGTGATGGGGAGCGAGGCGCCCACGCACGGTTTGGCAGCGAACACCGGGGCTGCAGCAAGTGAAAAGGCCAGACTGACCGAACCCAGGACAAGATTGGTTGAACGACTGAACATCAAATTTTCTCCAGACATCGAATTGGTACGCCAGTGACCGCAAACCCGATCACAGGGTCTGTCTTAAGCTCCCGCAAGGTCCATGCCACGCATCCGGCTCGGCTTATTGCGGCCGAACGCGCACCGGTTCGCACCGCAACGGGGCGAACCCCGAGTGCATGCACCGATTAGAGGCGGCCGGCCGCGGGGGCGGGTCTTCCCGGTGCAGGGGGCCCGTCACTGCGGGCTGATCGCAAGCCCCCCGTCCACGACGATCACCTGCCCGGTGATGTAACGCGCCTGATGTGAAGCGAGAAAAACAATCACATCAGCGATGTCTTCAGGCTCTCC
>CAZZKA010000250.1:0-5225 GCA_964654745.1 uncultured Bordetella sp.
TGACTGAGCGCGTGGCCGTGATGTATCTCGTGGAGATCGTCGAGATCGGCCCCTCAGAGGAAGTATTTCGCGCACCGCGTCATCCCTACACTCAGGCCCTTGTTTCGTCGATCCCCGGACAGGGGCCGCGCATAAAGCTGTTTGGCGAGGTACGAAGTCCCGTCGACCCGCCTCCTCACGCCTGCCGTTTCCATGGGCGCTGCCCGCGCGGCGAAGACCGTTGCGGGCGTGAGAAGCCGCGTCTTGCCGGCCACGGTGCGCATTCGGTCGCATGTCTGCTCGCGGACAAGCAGGTATCCTTGCACCCATGAATGGCCTTGCCGAGTCGACGGTTGCTCATCGTTCCGCGAGCCGCGCCAATCGCGCCAATCGCGCGGATCGCGTATACCGGCAACTGAAAGAAAAGCTGCACGAGTTTTCCTTCGTGCCAGGTCAGCGCCTCAGTGAGTCGGCGTTGGCCGAGGCACTCGGCGTCAGCCGTACGCCGGTTCGTGAGGCCCTGGGCCGGCTGCGAGCCGAGGGACTCGTTGAAGTCGAATCGAAGACGGGCTGGTTTGTGTGCCCCATCGATTTTGCCCGCATCGATCAACTCTATGACCTCCGCATTCTGATCGAGTTGGACGCGGTCTTGCGATTGAGCCAGTCTGAACGAAGCGAGGAACTGCTCGCGCCCCTTCGTGGCGTCTGGCTGGTCGGTAATGCGCAGCGCGAGCAGGATGCGCGTGAGGTCGGTGAGTTGGATGAGCAGTTCCACGCCGCGCTGGTCGGGGCCGCCGGCAACGATGAAATCGCCCGTGTACATGGTGACGTGACCGGGCGGATCCGCATCGTCCGCAGGCTCGATTTCACCCGTGAGGACCGCATCGACGCGACCTACCAGGAGCATGGGCGAATCCTTCGAGCGATCCTGCAGCATAAAGCCGACAGCGCCCGTATGCTGCTCAAGGCCCACATCGAGCAGAGCAAGGCGGAGGTTCGTCGCATCACCCTTCATGCGCTGCATCAGGCCGGTCTGCGCGGCGCGGGCTGAGTGCCCGGACGCCGGGGTTTTCCAAACTCGGGGTTTGCCCTTATAGTTCCGAAAAATGCCCTGGACACGCATCCGGGGTAATAAGCGGCAGTCGTCGTCAGGGAAGCCGGTCGCCTAGAGCGGCCGGCCGCGTCAGGGAGGAGTCTCATGTCTAGTCAGATATTGTCCATCGAGGACGATGCCGTTCCTTCGGGGTCGGCGGTTCTCAGGGCGTTTCGTATCATCGAAGCGATCGCCAGCAGCTCAACCCCGCCCCAGCTGGCCGAGCTGTGCAAACAGGTGGATCTGCCCAAACCCACGGTGTTCCGGATCCTCAGTACGCTGGAGTTTGCGGGCCTGGTGGGCCGGGAGCCTGGAAGCAAGCGGTATCAGGGAGGTGAGCGGCTGAATCGTCTGGCCGGGCAGGTACTGCTCAGTTCGCCCGCCCGCGCAGCCCGCCATGCCATTCTCGAAGAACTTGTCGAGACCGTCGGCGAGACCTGCAACCTCACGATTCCCAACGGCAACGCCGTGATGTATCTGGATCGCGTCGAGACCGGCTGGCCGCTCAAGCTCGCTCTTGGCGCCGGCTCCGTCGAGCCCCTTCATGCTTCGGCAAGCGGCAAGCTTTTCCTGGGTTATATGAACCGCCGGGCACGCGATCGCTTCATCCGCCAAAGTCCCCTGGTGCGCCATACCCAGCGTACGCTTGCTGATCCCGGCAGGCTCTCCGATGAGCTCGACCGCGTGCGGCAACAGGGTTATGCAACCGATAACGAGGAGTACCTCGCCGGCATCAGTTGCCTGGCCGTTCCGGTTCTCGATGTCGACAGCCGGGTGGTGGCCGCTCTCGCGCTCCATTTGCCCGCATCGCGCATGAGCCTTGCCGATGCAATCGAGTTTTTACCGTCGCTGCGCGCCGCCGCAGAGGAAATGGCCCAGACCGTCGACTGGTAGCCATGTCCTGCGCTCGATCGATCCTGGTTCTCAACTGCGGATCGTCGAGCGTCAAATTCGCCGTCTATCCTGAACTGGCTGCCGATCATCGCCAGTCGGGGGGTGGATCGCCTTCGCTATCGACGACGCTTTACGGACAGATCAGTGGTCTCGGCGGGTCGGCCCGCCTGACGTGGCGTTCTGGCGGGTCGGATTGGACCGAGCGGACGTTGCACGAGGTGCACTCGCACGCCGAGGCGCTCGGCGTGGTCCTGGATCTGGTCGGCGAGCGCCTCGGTGCGGGCGCCATTGCGATCGTTGGCCATCGCATCGTGCACGGCGGGGGGCACTATGAACGCCCGGTGCTGATCGATCAGAACGTCCTGGGCAGACTGGACCAGCAGGTGCCGCTTGCGCCCCTGCATCAACCGCACAACCTTGCCGGGGTGCGTGCAGTGACCTTGCGCGCCCCGGAGGTGCCACAACTCGCCTGCTTCGATACCGCATTTCACGCCGGGCAGCCAGACCTGCACACGTGTTTCGCCCTGCCCGCAGTCATGCGCGAGCGCGGAGTTCGACGCTACGGTTTCCACGGCCTGTCTTATCAGTCA
The DNA here is from genome assembly GCA_964654745.1 of uncultured Bordetella sp. Lineage (GTDB taxonomy): Bacteria > Pseudomonadota > Gammaproteobacteria > Burkholderiales > Burkholderiaceae_E > SYIM01. The sequence goes on from CAZZKA010000250.1 coordinate 2,557, forward strand.
ATTGCCGATCGCCTGCCTCTCGATGCTCCGCAGCAGGCCGATGGCCGGGTCATTGTTGCGCACCTCGGCAGCGGTGCGAGTGTCTGCGGACTGCTCCAACGCCGATCGGTCCGCACCTCGATGGGCATGACGGCGCTCGACGGGCTCGTCATGGGCACCCGCCCAGGCAGTATTGATATCGGCGTGGCGCTGTATGCGATCGATACGCTTGGCATGGATACCAAGGCCTTGTCGCATGTTCTCTATGACCAGAGCGGGCTGCTTGGATTGTCCGGTCTCAGCGCCGACATGAAGACGCTGCTTGCGAGCGCCGATCCGCGGGCGGTGTTTGCTGTCGAAGTGTTTTGCGAGCGCGCAGCGCAGGAAATCGCTGCCACTGCGGTAGCCCTGGGTGGCTGTGACTTGCTTGTGTTTACTGCGGGGATTGGCGAGAACTGTCCATCCGTACGGGCCCGGATCGCTGCGCGCTTACGTTGGATGGGGCTCGAGCTCGATCACTCGGCCAACGAACGCGGTGCAGGACGGATCAGTACCCCTGGGTGCGGGTTGGCCGCGCAGGTCATGGCAACCGATGAGCAGGCGGTCATCGCCTCGGCGTGCCGGGAGAGCCTGCTCGCAATGCGAACGAGTCGGCTGGCTAGCAGCTGACTGGATCCGCGGCCCTGGCTGCGCCCCGCCTTGCGTGCTCCCTCAGGTCCTGGGTGGAGCGGGCGGATCCGTTCCTGCGGGAGTCTCGGTTTCCTTGGGCAAGGGCGCCGGCGGCAGGTAGCGCTTGGCGAGCGTCATGTAAAGCGGCGGGCTGAACAGCTGCGAGATCCAGCTTGCGAACAGCGCTACCGCCATCAGAGCGATGATCTTTGAGTAACCATCGACCATTTCCATGACGATGATGAATGAGGTGATCGGTGCCTGGGTCGCCGCGGCGAGAAAGCCTGCCATGGCGAGGACCAGCAACATGCCTGCGTTGTCGGGGTTTCCGAGCAGATGGGTGAGCGCATGTCCGAGTCCTGCGCCGATGCTGAGCGACGGGGCAAAAATACCGCCTGGCAGGCCGCACAAGTAGGATAGAAATGTCGCGGCAAGTTTGAAAAAGAAAAAATACCAGGGCAGGTCGGCAGCATCGCCCTCAAGCAGCGCGCGAGTGGGTTCGTAGCCGGTTCCGAAGATCGCTCCCGCTGTGAGCGATCCCATCAATGCGATCAGCAGACCGCAGCAAATCACGAATACGTAAGGGCGATTGCGGCGAAAGTCGGCGATGGGACCAGTCCAGCCTATTGCCACCTTGATGAGCATCCGTGCAAACAGCCCTCCTGCCACGCCGCTTGCAAGCGCTGCGACGACCACCCAGATCATCAGATCGCCGGTTTCGGTGGCGATGAGGATGTGCCCGAAGTAGTGCCCACCCCCTATAAGCGCCTGCGACACCACGCCAGCGAGCACGATCGCAATGATGATGAGGCCGCTCAACCGGGTGCCGACGCTTCGCGTCATTTCCTCGATAGCAAACATGATACCGGCTAGCGGCGTATTGAACGCGGCCGCGATGCCCGCAGCGCCACCGGCGACCACCAGGTGTTCCCGGCTGATGTGCAGCGACCGTGGCAGGATCCTGTGCAACTCATGCATCAGCGAGGCGCCGACCTGCACGGTCGGCCCCTCTCTGCCGAGGGAGTAGCCAGCGCCGACCGCCCCGGCGCCCACGAGTATCTTGCCCGCGATGATGCGTAGCGACAGGAGCGGATGCGGCCGCTCTGCCTGTGGTGACGACAGGTGGGCAAGCGTTTGCGGAATACCGCTGCCCTCCGCGCCCGGGAAGTAGCGACGCGTAATCCAGAGCAGCAGCACGCCCCCGGCGGGCGTCAGGACCCATGCGATCCAGGAAAACTCGGAATAGAGCAGTTGAAACTGGTTTCCGAACCAGTCTGCCAGCTTGGCAAAAGCCACGGCGAGCAGGCCGACTCCGATCGCACCCAACCAGAACACCAGCCTGCCCGACCACAGGCGCATGTAGGCGAGGTTGCGACGCCTCGCGGGCAGGGCTCTCATCAGTGTCGCGAGCAGGCGCCGCACCAGACCGGCCCCGCGGCCCGATGCGCTAGCCTGCCCGGCGGGCATTTCGGTTCTCGCGGGGGCCGCAGCCGATGCGGGCGCCTCAGCTCCCAGGTGTGCTGCGGGTACCGCAGCCGGCACGGGTGAGGAGGAAGTTTTGTCCGATGGTGGCGGCGGTGGCTCGGTCAAGCTCAGGCTCTTGGCGCGCAAACGCGCTCTCGGTAGAAATTCGCTTGAGCGTTATTGTGCGCCATTGCCGCGGGTTTTTCTGTGCGGCGGCGGATTTTCATCGGCCCGGTTCGAATTTCGCGCGTTGGTCCGGGCCCCCGGGTCCGGGTATCCCTGCAAAGCAACCTACAATGGCGCCCGACCACAAGGAATACGACTATGGAGTCGAGGAGAGTGCCGCGATGGCGGATATACCGCTGACCCCTGCTGCTACGCGACCGGTTCGGCAGGAATCGCGGCAAGCACAGCGCGTTGAACACACCACGTGCTACATGTGCGCATGTCGCTGCGGGATTGAGGTCACGCTCGAGGGCGATCAGGTCCGCTTTATCCGCGGCACGCCTGACCACCCTGTGAACCGCGGTGTGATCTGTGCCAAGGGCAGTGCCGGT
>CAZZKA010000251.1:0-5218 GCA_964654745.1 uncultured Bordetella sp.
TCGCTCAGGTGTGCTCGAAGCGGAGTATCTCGGACTGCGAAAGCGCTGGGGGCGCGACCCGGTCAGACCGGACTGAGTTTCGAGCGTGCGCCTGAAAGCGCGGCTCGCTCAGTCGAGCGAAAGCTTCTGCTGCGCGACCACCTGCCGGTAGACCTCAAACTCGGCTTTGATCTGCGCGGCAAACTCTTCGGGGCTGTTGCCGATCACGATCGAGCCGGTGTCCTCGATGCGCTTGCGAACAGCGGGATCCTCGAGCGCCTTGCGGGTTGCCGCGTTGATTCGGTCGACGACGTCGCGCGGCAGGCCCTTAGGCCCCAAGATGCCGTAATAGGCCATCCTGTTGACGGGCTCCAGGCCAACCTCCTTGAAGGTGGGCACATTGGGAAGGACAGCCAGGCGCTGAGGGGCGGCGACGACGATGGGGATCAAACGATTCGCCTGAACGAAGGGCAGCGCCGACGGGATGTTGTCAAAGATCATCGGTACCTGGCCCGCCACCGTGTCATTCAGTGCCGGACCGGCTCCGCGGTAGGGGATATGAATGATGAAAACGCCGGCGAGGCTTTTGAAGAGTTCGGTCTGCAGGTGGCCGATGCCTCCTGTGCCCGAGGAGGAGTAGGAATATTTTCCAGGATTGGACTTCACCTCAGCGATGAATGACTTGTAGTCCTTCGCGGGAAAGCTCGGATGAACCGCGATCAGGTTGGGGGTGGCCGCGATGTTGATGACCGCGGTGAAGTCGTTGACCGGGTTGTAGGGGATCTTCGGATTGATCGCAGGGTTGGCGGCGGTGGTGGAAACCGTCGCCATACCGAGGGAGTAACCATCAGGCGCAGAGCGCACGGTTTCGGTTGCGCCAACCACGCCTCCACCGCCCGCTTTGTTTTCAATCACGACTGGCTGCCCCAGCGCTTTGCCAAGCGGTTCGGCGATGACTCGGGCGATGATGTCGGTGGTACCGCCTGGGGCGAAAGGTACCTGCAGCTTGACCGGACGGTTGGGATAGACGCCCTGGGCCCCGGCGCTGAGGGCGGTGAATGACACCACGATTGCGGCGATGACCGCCGTGACTGAACCGCGAAAGACCATGTTGGGCGCTCGAAAGAAATTTGGAGTTCGAAGAAATGTACTCGACTCGCGCCGGCACGCCAAAACGCCCTTCAACGCTCAGGGGTTGCTTGAGCGTGATGAGGCGACCGGCTCAGCGACTAGATCGCCGACCAGCCCGGGGAGTCGCGATCCAGAAGACGTTTGATCGATGCGAAGAACAGGTCCGATTGCTGGCGCTCACCCGCGATCTGCGCCCCGACCCGAGCACACATCTCATCGGGTACCCGACGCAGCGGCTTGCCGGCGGACATTTGTACCGCGAGCAGTTGATGCATGCAGGCCCGTTCGAGGTAATACAGATCATCAAAGGCCCAGGCGAGGTTGGCACCCACGACTGTCACGCCGTGGCTTGCCATGAAAAGCACGTCATGGTCCTTGAGCTGTGATGCGATTCGCCGGCCTTCGGTATCGTCAAGCGCTACGCCGTTGTAATGATCGTCGTAGCCCACACGCCCCCAAAAACGCAGCGTGTTTTGATTGCACCATTCGAGCCGTCCGCGCTCGACCAGCGTCAGCGCTGTGGCATGCGGCATGTGGGTGTGAAGCACCGCTTTGGCGCGCGGGCTCGTGCGGTGAATCCAGCTGTGGATAAAAAACGCGGTCGGCTCCAGCGCGTGTCGACCTTCCAGGACGTTACCGGCACCATCGATCAGCAGCATGTCGCCTGCGGTGACCTCCGACCAGTGCATGCCCTGTGGGTTGATCAGATAGCGATCCGGTGCGAGTTCCAGGCTGAAGTGATTGCAAACGCCTTCGTTCAGGCCCAGCCGCGCGGCCCAGCGAAGTGCAGCAGCCAGATCGATGCGCCCCTCGCGCAGGGCTTTCCGGTCAGGAAATGAAAGAGGAGTGTCGATAGCGGGTTGATTCATTCTGGATGCCTGCTGGTCGATTGAGCGTTATGGATCATAAACCTTGGGGGGGCGGTAACGAGTGCTTTTTCGTGCCGCAACGACCATCGTGCTGGGCTCGGAACGGGTTGGCGAGTTCAGGGTTTTCGGCAGTAGGTCGTAATCATCGCGCTTAAGGCCTCCAGCTGTACCGGCTTGGCGAGGTGTGCAGTCATTCCGGCCTTCAGAGCCTTTTCGATATCGCCACTGAAGGCGTAGCCGGTCAGGGCGACGATCGGCGTGAGGCGGTTGGGGCCGTCGACAGCGCGAAGTGCCTGGCACGCCTCGAGTCCGTTGGTACGCGGCATTTCGATATCCATAAAGATGATGTCAAAGCGCTGTGCCTTAGCGGATTCGATAGCCTCATCGCCGCCGGTGGCCTCAAGTACTCGGTGGCCTTTTTTTTCGAGCAGTCGCCTGAGCAGTTCCCGGTTTATGGCGACATCATCGACCACCAGGATATCGAAAGCAGCATCGCCCGGATTTAGGGCCGCCGACGGTTGCACAGGCACCGGCTGCGCGCGCGGTAGACTCAGCGCGAACCGGAATGTTGAACCCGCCCCGGGTCTTGAAGTCACCTCGATTTTGCTACCCATCGCAACAAGCAGGCGCTTGACGATTGCAAGTCCCAGACCGCTACCGCCAAACTGCCGGTAAATCGCTCTGTCCCCTTGCTCAAAAGGCTTAAAAACCCGCGATGTTTGCTCTTCAGTCATACCGATGCCGGTGTCCGACACTGATATCGCGAGCCTGCACTCGCTTCCACCGCTGATCTCCGTCGATACACGAAGCCCGATATTGCCCGCGTGGGTGAATTTAACGGCGTTCGACATAAGGTTGATGAGGATCTGCCGAAGGCGAGTGGGGTCACCGATCAGCAGTAGCCCCCCCGCGGCATCGATCTGAAGGGACAGGCGGGTCCCTTTGCGCCTTGCCTCGGGTTCGAATAAGGCGAAGCACGTGGATACCACCTCATAGAGATCAAAGGGAAGAGCCTCGAGCTTTAGCTCGCCGGCTTCGATCTTTGAGTAATCGAGGATGTCGTTGAGGAGCAGCGTGAGCATTTTGGTAGTTTCAATTATTCGGGAGATGTCAGATTGCTGCTTCTTGTCGTTCGCTTCGATAAGCAACAATTGTGCGAATCCCATGATCCCATTGAGCGGAGTCCTGATTTCGTGGCTCATTGAAGCGAGGAAGTCTGACTTGGCCGCGTCGGCGGCAGCAGCTTGCTGACGAGCCTCAATCAGGTCGGAAACATCAACCATGACGCCGTCCCATATTGAAGAGCCTCCGCCCAGACGCCGCCGCTTTGCCCGGGTGCGCATGTGCCTGAGCTGGCCATCCCCGCCGATGATCGGCACCGTGACATCGATTGCGTCGCTGGTCCGCGCTTGAGTATCGATGGCCTGAGCCAGTGCGGCTTTGGAATCGGCCGTAATGTTTTTATAAAGCGCCGCAGTCGGAAGCTGGGCAACCTCACCTCGTACCCCCAGATACAGGCTGGCCGAGGGGGACAGGTAGTTGAAAACTCCCTCCCGATCGGCGTCCAGCCGGGCCTTGAACAGAACGCCGGGAAATGTGTCGGTCACCCCGGAAAAACTCTCGCGAAGTTCCGATAACGCCCTCTCAAGCCTCTGAGCATGAGATTGAACGGAGTGAATCAGATCATTGATCGAGGTTTGAATCTGGGCGAATTCTTTCGGTAGCCCTCTCAGGGGCACGATTTCCCGATGATTGAGACGGGCGAGCTCGATCTGTTCCATGAGCGCGCGAACGGGTGTCGAGGCTTGGCGTAATAAGAGCCAAACGGTCAGCGAGGCGACTGACGCGACAACTATGATGGAGAGCAGTGCGGTCTGTTGGGTAACGCGAGCGATCTCATCAACCGCTTGCAGGGGGATCTGTACGATGCTGGTCCAGCCAAGCTGCTTTTGAATGCCGCTGATATCGCCGTGCCGCGCAAAGCCGACTAGCCACCTCGCTTGAGCGGCATCAGTAGCAACAAACCAACCGGTTGGTTGGCTTGTCTTGGTAAGCTCGTAGAAGATGTCTTCATGGATGCCCGCACCGATCCTCGCAAGGCGGTCAGGGCCGACTAAAGCGTGGCGTGTTTCGCCAGGCTCGCTATTTCCCAGGAAACTGTGTCTGGCCAGCCGGGATTTCAGCCATCGTTCATCCAGCTGGGCTGCCAGTACGCCAGTAAGTGTTCCCGCCTCGTCCCGGATGGGGTGTGCGATATCGATCAGCCGAGCCGAGTCTTTTTCGCTAGAGTTGAAAAATTGCGCTGATACGCTTGAATCATAGACATCAATGATCGTCGGGCCCCTCAGGCCCGATTGAAACCACGGCTGGGTATCAGCCCGTTCTCCAACCGAGACACCACCGGGCGCTGCCATGATCCGGCCGTCGCTGTTTGCGAATCCAATCCACGAGTATTCAGGGGTCGTCCTCTGTACCCGGTCCAATAAGTGCTGCAGTACGGGTAGGTTTTTTGCCAGTGCCAGTTGATCGACGGTTTCTGCGCGAGCTTTGAAATTATCTACTTCGTTCGCGAGGTCAGCCGTGAGCAGCTGCGCGGAGGCTTTTGCAGCCTCCGACAGACGCTCGCCCCGCTCCGCGAGAGTGATATCGCGAATCGCTGTATATACGAATAGGGCGATCGCGCTGGCGGTACCGAACATCACCAGCAAGAACATGGTCGTTGTGCTCCGGATCAGGGAGCGGCCTGCCGGTGTATATTGAAATTGTGCGGCGCCGGACTTCATCGTATTCTCTCCACTTCAAGCCCAGGACGGAAACACAGTTGCGGGATGACGTAGTGGCGGGCAGGTGAGACCGAGCGTATGCACCTGATAAGCGAAAAAATGCTCCAGGATTTGCAAGGAGCTCTGTCCGCCGAGGTTCTGGCGGATCTCCTCGCCAAGCTCGCTTTTAATTTACTCGCTGAGACTGACGAAATAAAGTGGCGTGCCAGTGCGCAGGATTGGGTGGAGGTCGCAATGTCTGCCCACCGTCTGGCGGGGACAGTTGCGAGCTTTGGGTGTATCCCGCTGGGTGATGCCCTCGGGGCAATCGACCGAGGCCTGCGAGTTACCCCAGCGGTTGTGCCAAGCGCTTCGCAGATCGAGCGTGTGGTTCGACTGGCGAACGAGACCACCTTCGCCATCGAGGAGCGGGTCGCCCGCCTGCGCTCACAGCGGGGGGGGGGGGGCTGTTAAAGT
>CAZZKA010000252.1:0-5214 GCA_964654745.1 uncultured Bordetella sp.
CCTCGGGCGCGAGGGCTCTCGCCATGGGCTCGATGAGTATCTGGAGATCAAGTACGTATGTCTGGCGGGGCTCGGCTAGTGTGAACGCACGCTTGGCGGGCGAGAGGATTTTGCAGATCGCGCCCGCGCGCGCCGACGGGCCAGGAGATTTTGAATGAAGATCAAAGCAGCGGTGTTGCGGGCGATCGGGCTTGCCGAGCCCTATGCGAATAGCCTGCCGGTCAGTATCGAAGAGGTGGAGCTTGCTGCGCCCGGGCGCGGCGAAGTGCTGCTCAAGATACATGCCGCAGGGCTCTGCCACTCGGATCTGTCGGCGATCAATGGAGATCGGCCGTGGCCGATGCCGATCGTGATCGGCCACGAGGCCGCCGCCGAGGTGGTGGAGCTCGGCGAGGGCGTCAGTGATTTGCTTGTGGGTGATCACGTTGTGCTCATCTTCCGGCCGAGTTGTGGCGCCTGTGCGAGTTGCTCGGTGGGAAGGCCCGCGCTCTGCGCGCCTGGCGGCGAGTCCAACGCAGCCGGTACCCTCCTCGGGGGCTATCGACGGCTTTCCGCCGTTGGCCACAGCGGCATCGACGGCAACGCGGGAGGCCCGCTCAACCACCATTTGGGTTGCGCGGCTTTCGCCGAGTACGCGACAGTCTCGCGCCGCTCGGTGGTTCGGATCGATCCGACTCTGCCCTGGGACGAGGCGGCGCTCTTCGGCTGCGCAGTGATTACCGGTGCGGGGGCGGTGTTCAACACTGCGGCGATGCAGGCGGGGTCCCGGGTCGCGGTCGTGGGACTGGGGGGCGTGGGCTTTTCTTCGCTGCTTGCGGCGATTGCGGGCGGCGCGCGCGAGGTGGTTGCAGTCGACCGGCTTGCGGCCAAGCTTGAGCTCGCGCGGTCGCTAGGCGCGACCGCTTGCGTTGATGCGTCGGCACCAGATGCCGCCGAGCGCGTGCGCGAGCTCACCGGGGGCGGCGTCGACTACGCCTTCGAGATGGCGGGCAATGTGGGAGCGCTCGATCTGGCCTATCGGGTCACCGCGCGCGGCGGCATGACGGTGACTGCGGGCCTGCCCAATCCGGCGGCGCGCTGGCCTATTCAGGCGGTCTCGCTGATTGCCGAGGAGCGTACTCTCAAGGGCAGTTACGTGGGTTCCTGCGTGCCCTCGCGCGATGTACCGCGATTCATTGCGATGTATCGGCAGGGTAGGCTTGCGGTCGATCGCCTGTTGTCCGAGCGCATCAGGCTTGAGGACATCAACCCCGCGCTCGACCGGCTTGCCCGGGGCGAGTCGATTCGTCAGGTCATCATGATGTAAGGCGCGCCGCGCGCGACCAGGCGGGGAGAGGCAATGCGGTCAGACGAGGAAAGCTTTGACTATGTGATCGTCGGGGCAGGCACAGCGGGTTGTCTGCTTGCCAATCGGCTGTCAGCCGATGCCCGGGCCAGGGTGCTGCTCCTTGAGGCTGGCGGCCGCGACAATTATCTCTGGGTGCATATTCCGGTGGGGTACCTCTACTGCATCGGTAACCCGCGCACCGACTGGATGTTTCAGACCGAGGCCGAGGCCGGCTTGGGCGGGCGCTCGATTCGCTATCCGCGCGGGCGCGTGCTGGGCGGCTGCTCGTCGATTAACGGAATGATCTACATGCGCGGCCAGGGTGCAGACTATGACGGCTGGGCCGCGCTGGGTAACCCGGGTTGGTCCTGGGACGAGGTTCTGCCCTGGTTTGTTCGCCATGAGGACTACTACCGCCTCGACGGCGGGGGCGAAGATCCGCTGCATGGCCACGGTGGTGAGTGGCGCATCGAAAAGCAGCGGTTGAACTGGACCATTTTGGAGGCGTTTCAGCGCGCTGCCGGGCAGGCGGGGATCCCTGCGACCGAAGACTTCAACCGCGGCGACAATTTCGGTTGCGGATACTTTGAGGTGAACCAGCGTCGGGGCGTCCGGTGGAACGCCTCCAAGGCATTTCTGCGGCCGGTTCAGCACCGTCCCAACCTCACCGTCCTGACCGGGGCGACGGTCGAGAGCCTGCTCTGGGACGATCGGGATCCGAATCGGGTGAGTGGCCTTTGCGTGAGACTCGGCGAGGGTTTGCGAGAAAGTAAGCGCTACCTCGCTCGCGCTCAGGTTGTGCTTGCGGCTGGCGCAATCGGATCGGCGCAGATCCTGCAACGCTCTGGGGTGGGTCCGCGCGCGGTGCTTGAGCGGGCAGGGGTGGCCGCGCGGCACGAGCTTCCCGGAGTCGGAGAAAACCTGCAGGATCATCTGCAACTGCGGACCATCTACAAAGTAAGCGGTGTCCCCACCCTGAACGAGCAGGCCAACAGCCTTTTCGGGCGCGTTCGTATGGGGCTCGAGTATTTGTTCGCACGCAGCGGGCCGATGTCCATGTCCCCCAGCCAGCTAGGCGCCTTTGCCTTTTCCGATCCCCGCCACGCAACGGCCAATGTCGAGTATCACGTCCAGCCCCTTTCGCTTGATCGTTTCGGCGAGCCGCTTCATCGCTTTCCCGCGTTCACCGCATCGGTCTGCAACCTGCGCCCGAGTTCGCGGGGCACAGTCCATATCATGTCGGCCGACCCGGGGGCGCCACCGCGGATTGCGCCGAATTACCTCTCGACTGAGGAGGACCGGCGGGTTGCCGTCGAGTCCCTGCGGCTCACCCGCCGCATTGTGGGCGGCGAGGCGCTCGCCGCCTATATGCCGCTTGAATTTCTCCCGGGTGAAGCCGCGCAGACCGACGCTGAGTTGGTCGAGGCGGCAACCCGGATCGGCACCACGATTTTCCATCCTGTAGGGACCTGCAGGATGGGGCCGCGTGGCGATCGCCTGGCCGTGGTGGATTCCCGCCTGCGCGTGCATGGCGTGTCGGGGCTCAGGGTTGCTGACGCATCGGTCATGCCAACGATCACTTCGGGCAACACCAATTCGCCCACGCTCATGATCGCCGAGCGGGCGGCTGCGATGATCCTTGAGGATGCCAGGGGCTGAGTCGAGCCATGGACAGGGTTGAGACGCTGGTGGTAGGGGCGGGCGTGGTGGGCCTGGCGATTGCCCGTGCGCTTGCCGCGAGTGGCCGCGAGGTGGTGATTCTCGAGCGTGCCAAGGCGTTCGGCACCGGGACGAGTTCACGCAACAGTGAGGTCATTCATGCGGGGATCTACTATGCGGAGGGGTCGCTCAAGGCCGAGCTGTGCGTGCAGGGCCGGCAGGCGCTCTACGACTATTGCCAGACGCGAGGGGTCGCTTTCAAACGCTGTGGCAAGCTGATCGTTGCCCCCCGGCTCGATGAGCAACACCGTCTCGAGCGGATTGTGCAGCGCGCCGAGCGCGCGGGCGTGCGGTCGCTCCAGTGGCTGAGTGCGGCCGAGGCGAGGGCGTTGGAGCCTGAGCTGGCGGTTGGGGCTGCGCTGCTGTCGCCGCAGACGGGAATCATCGACAGCCACGGATTGATGCTGGCATTGCTTGGTGAAGCGCAGGACCACGGGGCGGTGCTGGCGCTTGACAGCGGCTTGGCCGGAGCGTGCGCTGTCGCGGATGGCTTTGAGTGCCGTATCAGCAGCGGGCCGGGTGAGCCGATGATGCTTTGCTGTCGCGAGCTCATCAATTCGGCCGGGCTCTACGCAAGTGAGGTTGCGGGGCTCATCGAGGGGCTTTCCGCGACCAAGGTGCCGGCCACCCGCTACGCCAAGGGACATTACTTCACGCTCATGGGTCGAAGCCCCTTTACGAGGCTCGTCTATCCGACGCCTGATGAGGCGAGTCTGGGGGTTCACCTCACCCTGGATCTGGCGGGGCGGGCGCGGTTCGGGCCAGACGTGCAATGGGTGGAGTCGCCCGAGGACTACGACGTGCCCGAGGCGCGCGGGGACGTGTTCTATCCGGCGATTCGGGCGTATTGGCCGGGCCTGCCGGATGGGGCGTTGGCGCCCGCCTACGCGGGCATCCGTCCCAAGCTGGTCGGCCCGCGCGAGTCGGCGGCGGACTTCAGGATAGACGGCGAGGCGATACACGGCGTTCCTGGGTTGGTAAACCTGTTCGGAATCGAGTCGCCGGGTCTGACGGCTTCGCTTGCCATCGCCGAGCGTGTCGAGCAGATACTGAACCTCACCCGCTGAGCGCACGCGGGCGTGTTTCACGTGAAACATGCGACCGTTCTGGCCGGGCGCTAGAGGGTCGACCGTTTCCGCTGTCTGCCCCGGGGGCTGGCCGGAGACCGCCTCGATCTTTTGCCCGATGCGGATGGCAAACGAGCGTCGCGGTGCCGCGAGGCGGCGACAGGAGCAGGGGGTAGAGAGGGCCGATGAGCGGGAAGCGCGCGACCCTCCGATTCCTCCGGCCGTCCGGGCCGCGCACGCGAGCCATGCGCCGCTTTGCGAGCAAGCCGTCGGCATGCGTCCGGGCGGCGGGGGGCGACGGGAGGGGTGTGGCCCGATAGCCGCGCCGAGGCTCGTCCGCGATGGGGTTGGCAGGCGGAGCAGGGCGGGAGCGGAGCGGTTTGGGGTCTGGCGCGGGTTGAGGCCAGGGATAGGTAGGATCGAGTACCGGCCCGCCCGGTCGCTGCGTCAAGTGTGACGCGCCGATCTACCCCGCGAAGGCTGCGGCGGAGCGTGTTTCACGTGAAACATCGCGGCAACGGCAGCATGGCCTGGCGAGCGCGGCGACCCGCGGGGGCGCGATGGACCGGCGGGATGCACACGCCTAAATCCGGGCTGCTCGCCGAGGCGCGTGATTTCCGCTAGGATTCGCGTCCTTCGAGGCGTCCTCGCGCCGGGCAGTGGGTGATTCCCTTCGATGCAGTTTCCTGACTCCTTTGATGTGATTGTCATCGGCGGTGGCCATGCTGGCACCGAGGCGGCGCTCGCCTGCGCTCGCATGGGAGCCAGTACGCTTCTGCTCACGCACAGTCTCGAGACGCTGGGCCAGATGTCCTGTAACCCCTCGATAGGTGGTATCGGCAAGGGCCACCTGGTGAAGGAGGTCGATGCGCTGGGCGGGGCCATGGCGGCTGCAACCGACGAAGCCGGTATTCAATTTCGCATCCTCAACTCAAGCAAGGGGCCTGCGGTTCGTGCCACGCGGGCGCAGGCCGATCGCGTGCTTTATCGCCGTGCAATCCGTCGGCGGCTTGAGTCGCAGCCCAGGCTCTGGCTCTTCCAGTCTGCTGTTGACGACCTTTTGGTGGAGGGCGATCGCGTCACGGGCGCCGTGACGCAGCT
>CAZZKA010000253.1:0-5193 GCA_964654745.1 uncultured Bordetella sp.
GCGGGGCCGGCGGCGGGCGTGGGAAAGCCGAGCAGTCGCTGCAGCCGGATCTGTCTTGAGGTCGACGACTCGAGATCGCAGCCACGCACCACGTCACTGATGCGCTGCTCGGCGTCGTCGACAACTACCGCCAGTTGGTAAGCCCACATGCCGTCTGCGCGGTGCACCACGAAATCGCCGAGCGTCGCCTCGAGCTGGTCGCTGTGGACTGATCCGTTGCGGTCGACCCAGTCGATCGGCGAGGAGTCGACGCGTACCCGCCAGGATCTCGCGCTGCGCCCAGCCGGGAGGCCCGACCGGCAGGTCCCGGGATAGACGAGATCGCATCCCTCGCTGGCTCCCGCGCCGTGCCAGTTCACCCGCGAATCAGCGAGCTCGGCGCGGGTGCAGCCGCATGGATAGACCAACCCTGCTGCTCGCAAACGATCGAACGCGCTTTCGTAACGGGCCAGTCGCCGACTCTGAAAGCTGATGTCGCCGTCGGGGCGCATACCCAGCCGCCACAGGGTATCGACGATTGCTTCGACCGCACCGCGTCGTACCCGGGGCGCATCGATGTCCTCGATGCGCAGCAGCCAAGTCCCCCCATGGGCGCGCGCATCAAGAAAACTCGCGAGCGCAGCCACCAGCGAGCCCGCATGGAGGGGGCCAGTCGGCGAGGGCGCGAAGCGTCCGATGTAGGGCACAGTCTAGGTTTGCAGTCAGGCTGTAGGACAATGCAGACAATCGCGCCAACCTTGCCAGGCTGCAACCCGCCACGCCGGCATTCCGAAACGAAAGTGCAGCGGCGGGCGTGCGCGGCGATCCGAATAATGGAGTCCGTGGATGATTGATTTGCGCCGCAGCAATGAAAGGGGCTATGCCGATCACGGCTGGCTTCGCTCCCATCACAGTTTTTCCTTCGCGTCCTATCACGACCCCGCGCACATGCAGTTCGGGCCGCTGCGCGTGATCAACGAAGACTTCATCGCCCCTGGCACGGGGTTTGGCATGCACGGGCACCGGGACATGGAAATCATCACCTATGTCCTCGATGGTGCGATCACCCATCAGGACAATATGGGAAACATTTCCACCATCCGCGCGGGCAATGTTCAGAGGATGAGCGCGGGTACGGGCGTGATGCACTCGGAACATAACCGAGAGCGAGCCGTGACAACCCACATGCTGCAGATATGGATCAGCCCTGCCCGAGCGGGGATCGCGCCGAGCTACGAGGAGCGACCGGTGGACGAGGCTGCTCGCCGCGGCAAGCTCGCGCTCATTGCCTCGGGCGACGGTCTGAATGGGTCGATGTGCATCTGCCAGGATGTGAGGCTATGGGCCGGTTGCTTCGACGGCTCGGAATCTGCACAGATCCCGATCGGCGCCGGCCGTCGTGCCTATGTGCATGTCGCGCGCGGCGCGCTGCGAGCAAACGGGCAGAGGCTTGAGGCCGGCGATGCGGCCAAGCTTTCCGGGGAGCCCCTGCTCGTTTTGGACGGGGCGCTCGAAGCCGAGGTACTGGTTTTCGATCTGCCCTGAATTGGTCCCATCGGATGCGGAACCCGGCGCGCCGGGTCCGCACCTTCCAACAGCAGGCAAGGAGCGGTCAGCATGGCGACAGTGATCATTGCGTTTCACTCAGGATACGGCCACACCCGCCGGGTGGCCGAGGCAGTCTGCGAGGGCGCGGCGACCGTCACCGGGACCCGGGCTGAATTGCTCGATGTGGCAACGATCGATACCTTGGGGTGGGATCGGCTCGGCGAGGCGGACGCCATTGTGTTTGGCGCCCCAACCTACATGGGTGGCCCCTCCGGTGTGTTTAAAACCTTTGCCGATGCGTCCTCCAAGGCATGGTTCTCTCAGCTATGGAAGGACAAGATCGCGGGGGGCTTTACCTGTTCGCTCGCGATGAGCGGGGACAAGTACTCGACGCTCATGTACTTTGTGACCTTGGCGATGCAGCACGGCATGATCTGGGTGGGAACGGCGATGATGCCAGCTGCGCAGGCGGGTGCGCCCGAGCAGATCAATCGCCTGGGCTCATCGATCGGGGTCATGGCGCAGGCCGATAACGTTGCCCCCGAATTGAGTCCTCCTCAAGGGGACCTCGACACCGCGCGCGCGTACGGTGCGAGGATCGCCGGGTATGCGAGGCGCCAGCGGCGTTGAATGAACAACGGGCAGGCGCGTTGCGGTTTAGCGCTTTCGTGTGCCCAGTGTGTTGACGACAAGCGCGCCCAGGACGACCAGGCCACCTTGCAGGGTCGCGGCTGAAGTCACCTCCCCGACGAATATCCAGGCCCATAGCGGACCCAGAATCACCTCGAGGAGCGATAGCAGCGCGGCCTCGTGCGGCGCTAGCCAGGCGAGCGCCCGAACCATCAGCCAACACGGTAAGGCAAGCTGAAACGCCCCCAGGAATGCGAGAATCAACAGGTCTTTCGCGCTGGCCTCGACCGGCCAGGCAAGTGGCAGCATTGCTGCACAGGAGATCAGAGCGCCGATGAGGACGGCCGGAGCAAGGTCCAGACTCGCATGCATTTTTCGCAGCATCACCAGATTGATCGCCGAGGCGAGGGGCACGCCCATGGCGATCAGCATTCCGGCGAGCCCTTCCGTCGATACGGCGTCATGAACCATCCACCAGATACCCCCGGCGGCGGCGGTGATCGCAAGCCAGGTAACTTGCGCGATCGGTTCTCGCAGAACAATCCGGCCAAGTAGAGCCGCGAGCAGCGGGGAAAGACCTATGACGAGCAGCGTATTGGCGACACTGGTTCGCGTCAGGGCGATCATGAAACAGGTAAACATTACTGCCCACATGAGCCCTGAGAGCAGGCCCATCGACCCCATCGCGGCGAGCGGTGCGAGCACGCGACCACGTTCCTGAAAGGAAAGAATCAGCAGCATGGCGAGGGCACAGAAGAGACTGCGCCAGAAACTGAGCTCAAACCCCTGTGAATTGTCGAGCAGTCTGGTCAACGCGCCCGCACTGCTCCACAAAACGGCGCAGAGCACCATCAGCCAGGCCGCGCCGGAACGGGAGGAGGGGAATTTCATGCTCAGAGGGCCGTCGGCGCCGAGGATCCGAAAAGGGATCAGCGGGAGCCGCGCGCAAGTCGGTGGTCAAAGGTAGAATTTTACAGATGAACGGTCCGCAGTTCGTGCACCTGAGGGTGCACTCGGAATATTCCATTAGCGACTCGATCGTGCGCATCGATGCACTGATCGAGCGAGCCCGTGCGGATCGGCAACCCGCCATTGCCATCACCGACCTGGCCAACCTGTTTGGCTGGATCAAGTTCTACAAGGCGGCACGGGCCGCGGGCATTAAACCGATCCTCGGTGTCGATGCCTGGATCACCAACGAAACCGAGCGCGATCGGCCGCACCGGATGCTGCTGCTCGCCCGCAATCAGACCGGCTACTTGACGCTTTGTAATCTGCTTAGTCGGGCCTGGCTCGAAAACGAGTACCGCGGGCGCGGCGAACTGCGCGCCGAATGGTTCGATGAAACTGGCCCGGATGGCGGGCGGGCGGGCGACGGACTTATTGCCCTGTCCGGGGCGCATCAAGGCGAAATAGGGCAGGCGCTTCTCAGCGGCAGTACGGCACAGGCGATGCCGGCGGCGTTGCGCTGGGCGCAGCGCTTTCCCGGTGCCTTTTATCTCGAGGTCCAGAGGACCGGGCAGCCCGAGTCGGTCGCGCACACGCTGGCGGCCGCGCGGCTCGCCGCCCAACTGCAATTGCCTCTCGTCGCGACCCAGCCGGTCCAATATCTCGAGCCCTCTGACTACCGGGCCCATGAGGTCAGGGTGTGTATTGCCGAGGGGGAGATTCTCGCCAACCCCCGGCGGACCCAGCGGTTTGACAAGGTGCAGCATTTTCGAAGCCAGGGCGAAATGGCGGAACTCTTCGCCGATCTGCCTTCTGCGCTTGCCAATAGCGTCGAAATCGCCCGTCGCTGCAATCTCTCCATGACACTGGGCAAGGCCAGGCTGCCGCAGTTCCCGGTCCCGGACGGCGTCACGCTCGACGACTATATGAGGGACCTTGCTCTCGAAGGCCTCAGACGAAGACTCGACATCGCCGAAGCCGCCGAACCCCAGGAGGGCGAGCTTGCAGCGCGTTGGCAGAGCTATCGCGCCCGGTTGGTCTATGAGTGCGACACGATCGTCGCCATGGGGTTTTCGGGCTACTTCCTGATCGTCGCCGATTTCATCAACTGGGCCAAACGCAATGGCGTGCCGGTGGGGCCGGGGCGCGGCTCGGGAGCGGGCTCGATTGTCGCCTGGTCGCTCGGGATCACCGACCTGGATCCGATTCCCTACGCGCTGCTTTTCGAGCGCTTCCTCAATCCCGAACGGGTATCGATGCCGGACTTCGACATCGACTTCTGTCAGGATAAGCGTCAGCTCGTGATCGAGTATGTCCGGCAAAAATACGGCGAGCATGCGGTCTCGCAGATCGCGACCTTCGGGACCATGGCTTCCAAAGCCGTGATCCGCGATGTCGGGCGCGTGCTCGAGCTGGGATACAACTTCTGCGATCAGCTCTCCAAACTCGTTCCGGTCGTACAGAACAAACCGCTCTCGCTTGCCAAGGCGCGCGAAGCCGAGCCACAGCTTGCCGAGCGCGAGCGCAAGGAAGACGAAGTTCGCGAGCTGCTCGAGCTTGCCGAGCCGCTTGAGGATCTCACGCGCAATGTCGGCATGCACGCTGGCGGCGTGCTGATTGCGCCGGGGCGTCTGACCGATTTCTGTCCGCTTTACAAGCAGCCCGGCGCTGACGGCGGCGTGGTGAGCCAGTTCGACAAAGATGATGTCGAGGCGGTAGGACTGGTCAAGTTCGACTTTCTGGGGCTGCGCAATCTCACCATCATCCGGCTTGCCGAGGAGACGATCAACCGACGTCACCCCGGCCTCGGGCTCGATCTCGGTGCGCTCAGCTTTGACGATCCCGCTGCCTACAGGGTCCTGCGAGAGGCCAATACCACTGCGGTGTTCCAGCTGGAAAGCGACGGGATGAAGAAGCTTCTGAAAAAGCTTCAGCCCGATCGTTTCGAGGACATCATCGCCGTGCTGGCGCTTTACCGTCCAGGCCCGCTCAATTCCGGGATGGTCGATGACTTCATCCTGCGCAAAAAGGGCCAGCAGTCGATCGATTATTTCCACCCGGACCTCAAGACCTGCCTTGAGCCTACCT
>CAZZKA010000254.1:0-5174 GCA_964654745.1 uncultured Bordetella sp.
CGGCAACGATGAGCGTCCTTCCTGGCGAGTTGTCCAGCCAGCGCTCGAGGCGCGCCAGTGGTTGCTCGGCCCTGCGACTTACCGAAAGATCCGGTAGCGCCAATGAGAATTCGGTCCTCGCGCTCATACCGTTCGCGGCCCCATCCGAGGCGCCTGATGCCAGGCCTTCGGCGATGACGGGGGCATCGGTCGCGGTCAGGGCGCTAGCCTCTTCTGAGAATTCGGCAGCAACCCGATCCGGATGCGGTTCGTGACTCGTGATGCGCGGCACAGACCACCGTCCGAGGCGCCTCGCCAGACGGAAAAATTCATCGACCTCGATGAAAACTTCCTTGGGCGACAGGAGTGGTCGCTCCGGATCGTGAGCAAGAAACTTGTGCCGTTGCGCCGCGTCGGTCAAGAACCGGGCCGAGGCATGCTCGACGTCGCCGTGCGTGATGACCAGCGACCCATCCTGAAGATAATCGAATATCGTGGCCGTCTCTTGGTAAAAAAGTGGCAACCAGTACTCGATTCCAGCGGCGAGCACGCCGTTGCCCATGTCCCGGTAGATCGGGCTTCTCGACGGGTCACCTTCAAAGCGCTCGCGCCAACGGGCGCGAAACGCGTTGCGCGCCTCCTCATCGACTGGAAATTCCCGCCCAGGAAGCAGCCGGATTTCCTGTGTCGGGTAGAGGCTTCGCTGAGTGTCGGGGTCAAAGGTTCGAATCGACTCGAGTTCATCGTCGAAAAGGTCGAGCCGGAAAGGAAGGCTTGCTCCCATCGGAAACAGGTCGATGAGTCCCCCGCGTACGCAATATTCGCCAGGGTGAACGACCTGTGAGACGTGGTCGTAGCCTGCCGCAGTGAGTTGCGAGCGCAGTTTTGCCTCGTCGAGTTTCTGGCCCTTGCGGAAATTGAAGGTTCGGGAGGCGATGAAAGCGGGCGGAGCGAGCCGGTGAAGTACCGTGCTGGCCGCAGCCACCACCAAGTCCATTCCTCCCGTGTGCATGGCGTGGAGGGTTGCAAGTCGCTCGGAGATCAGATCTTCGTGCGGAGAAAAAGAATCCCAGGCAAGCGTTTCCCAGTCGGGCAGCAGCGCGACCCTGAGGTGCGGGGCGAACCACGCGATTTCCTCTCGCAGCCGCTGTGCATCCGCAGCCGAAGCGCTCACGAGCAGCAGCGTCCGGCCCCTGCCGCACTCCCTCGAGGCGAGGGCTGCTATCAGCATCGAATCGGAGGACCCGTGGCAGCTTGCAAGCACGCTCACCGCGCCGGTGCGTGGCGCGGGCGGCAGCGCGTCGGGTCGTTGACTGACCGAAGGGGGAGTCGAGGAGTTCAAGCGTAGAATTTTAGCTTTTCGTCAGTCTTTCCATGTCTGAACCCGTTTACCGTTACTGGGCAGTCATTCCGGCCGGCGGTTCCGGTTCGAGGATGGGATCGGTGTTGCCCAAGCAATACCTCGATCTCGCCGGAATGTCCCTGCTAGAACGGTCAGTCCGAGCATTGCTGCGGGCGCCGTGGGTGGCGGAAGCCCTTGTGGTCGCCGCGCCGGGCGATTTCCGTGCTGAGGCGCTGCTGGCGGGCGTTGAGAGGACCCGCGTGATCAATCTGGGGGGCCTGACCCGGCGCGACACGGTGCTTGCGGGGCTCAGGTTTCTGCAACAGTCGGGCAAGGCTGCCGAAGAAGATTGGGTACTCGTTCACGATGCCGCAAGGCCGGGACTGGGTCTCGATGCGTTGACACGACTCAAAAACGAGGTCTCGGATGATGACGCCGGCGGGCTGCTCGCCATCCCGGTCGCCGATACCGTCAAGCGCGAGGGACCCGAGCAAGGCACCGTAGCTGCAACGATAGATCGCAAGAGCCTCTGGCTCGCGCAGACGCCGCAGATGTTCCGCTTGGGGCGTCTTGCCCTCGCACTCGACCGACACCCGGCCGTCACGGATGAGGCGGCCGCCGTCGAGGCCGAAGGTCTGTCCGTGCGGCTGATCCGTGGGGAACTCTCAAATTTCAAGGTCACCACGCCCGATGACCTGGGGCTGATGAGGCGCTTGTTGGAGCAGAAACCATGACCATCCGAGTCGGACAGGGGTATGACGTCCATGCGCTCGTTCCCGGCAGAGCACTGGTGATTGGCGGTGTGAAGATTCCTTTCGAGCGGGGGCTGCTCGGCCACTCGGATGCTGACGTGCTCGCGCATGCCATCACCGACGCCTTGCTTGGGGCTGCCGGGTTGGGCGACATAGGGCGCCACTTCCCCGATACCGATGAGCGATTTGCCGGTGCCGACAGCCTCGTTTTGCTCCGGGAGGCGGTATCCCGGGTTCGGCAGGCCGGATGGGAGCCGGGGAATATCGACGCCACTATCGTGGCTCAGGCGCCGCGAATGGCGCCGCACATTCCCGCGATGACAGATCGCCTTGCTGATGCCCTTGGCGTTGATCCGGGGCAGATCAATATCAAGGCCCGAACCACCGAACGGCTCGGTTTTGAAGGCAGAGGCGAGGGCATCTCGGCACAGGCGATCGCTCTGATTCTGTCGAGGTGAATCCGGTGTTTTCGATCTTGATCGGTTACAGGGAGCTACTGGTATGAATCCGACGGTCAGGGTGGACCACAACCAGACGATGCGCAGATTTGAGATCGCGGTCGAAGGCATGCTGTGCCGCCTCGACTATCGGTTCGATGGCGCAGTCCTCGATCTGCATCACACCGAGGTGCCGACAGTGCTCGAGGGTAGGGGCCTTGCCAGCCAGCTGGTTCGAGCGGCCTTCGATTACGCCAGACAGGCCGGCCTTCGGGTCAGGCCGTCCTGCTCTTACGTGCGGGCCTGGGTTCGCCGCCATCAGGAGGAGGCTGACCTGCTGGCAGCGGGGGGTGTGGACAGCCGCCAGTAAGCCGAACCGGGCGCCCGTCGGCCAGGCTGATCTCGCGCAGTCATCGGCACCGCCGGATCGCGCTCCAGGACCGCGAGGGATGGGCCGCCGTAACCCTCGCGCGGGCGGCGCCTCAGGCGAGATCGCTTGCGAGTGAGGCGCGAGTCTCCGGGGAGACTGGGGATAGCTGCGCTGTGTAGTTGGCGTGGTCGACGCCGACCGACAGCGACACACCGTACTTGAGCGCTGCGGCCATATCCGCGCTCAATTCGAACCGCAAAAAATGCACTGATGAGGTTTTCTCTTCGTTTTCGCGTTCGAGATCTTCGTCGGCGATGGCGTATACACGGGGGGAGCCCTCGACCTGCACCCATACCCGGTCCTCGATTCCGATCAGACGCGACAGCTCCTGGCGTCGCGTGGTGCTGTCTGCGTACTCGATCAGCATCGTCGCCTTGAAGTTACGACCGTCTGGAATAAGAGGGTTGTAGGCGTCGAGCTCGTGCTGGATGCCGTCGTCTTCGAAGATTCGTTCGATGCGCAGCATCTCCTGGATCTGGTAGCGCACGGTCATCTCGTCTTCGAAGAGCAGCGTGACGTGCTCACCGAGATGAACTTTGCGCGATTTTTTATGCTCGATCACGCGCCTGCGAAAGTCGGGGCGGGCGCGGGAGTAGGCTTCGAGCGTCATCAGCGATTCACGGGTGACGTGGGGCATGGTTGTTCCAGTTTTGTCGAGGAGTGATCAAGAACTCACGCCAATCCGTAGGCTATACGGACCAGCGAGATGGGATGGGCGAGCGCGCCGTCTGAGGCCTTACCCGCGTTATGCATTCCTTGGGCAATATGGTGCCCGGCCAGCTGGCAATCAGAGGCGAACCACTTCACTTCACCTTTCGGGTGCTCCGCCATCTGCCGGAATACGGGCCGGCCGATTTTCATCGCCGTCTCGTGATACTCCGACTTGACCCCCCAGGTGCCGGCATGGCCCGAACACCGCTCAATTGTGTTGACCTCGGTACCAGGGATCATCTGCAGCATTTCGCGAGTCTTTTGACCGACGTTCTGGACGCGCAGGTGACAGGCGATGTGGTAGGACACGTTACCGAGTTCAGCTTTGAAATCGGTCTTCAGCAAACCGTCTTTGGATCTCGCGACCAGATACTCGAACGGATCGAACATCGCATCCTTGACCGCCTGAACATCCGCGTCGTTGGGGAACATGAGCGGCAGCTCCTGCTTGAACATCAGACCGCAGGATGGAATTGGCGCAAGGATCGCGTAGCCTTCGCGCGCCAACCTGGCGAGCATCGGAATATTAATTTCCTTCAGCGCGCGCACGCCCTCCAAATCGCCCAACTCAAGCTTGGGCATGCCACAGCAGGCCTCTTTCTCAGCGATAACAAAAGGGATCTCGTTGTGGTCGAGGACCTTTACCAGGTCATGGCCGATTCCGGGCTCGTTGTAATTGACATAGCAGGTGGCAAATATCGCTACCTTGCCGGGTGTGCGCTGCCCGTCCCTGACCGCGAACGGGCGGGAAGCCGCAAGGGTCTTACGGAATGAGTCGGCGCTGAATTCCGGCAGCCACGCGTCCTTGTGGACGCCCAGGTGCTCATCAAGCAAGCCGCGAACGGTTTTGTTCTTGGAAAGCGCATTAACGGCTTTGACGACGACCGGAATACCAGCGAGTTTGCCGTTGCGGTCGGTCGAAGCCAGTTGGACATCGCGAAAACGGGTCGGTGTCCCGTTGCGAAATTGAATCGCCTTGCCGCGCAGCATCAGGTGCGGGAAGTCAAGGTTCCATGGGTGCGGCGGCACGTACGGGCATTTTGTCAGGTAGCAGACATCGCACAGGTAGCATTGATCGACCACCTTCCAGTAGTCGTCCTTCGCGACGCCGTCGATTTCCCCGGTGCTGCTCTCGTCGACCAGATCAAACAGGGTCGGGAACGCGTTGCAGAGACTCACGCAGCGGCGGCAGCCGTGACAGATGTCGAACACACGCTCCATCTCGGCCAGAGCCGAGGACTCGCTGTAGAACTCCGGATTGAGCCAATCCAGCGGGTGACGCGTGGGTGCTTCGAGTGAACCTTCCCGAACGCTCATGGGTTTCTCCGGATTTCCTCAGCGAGAATCGCAGATCTCGTATGAAACATGGGTGACAAACGAAAAGGGGAGCAAAGCTCCCCCTGACCGTGAACGCGCGCGAGCCACCGGCCCGCACGCGTCAAGGACCGTCAGACCAGGGTTTCGAGCGCCTTGGCGAACTTGTTCGCGTGCGAGCGCTCGGCCTTAGCCAGGGTCTCGAACCA
>CAZZKA010000255.1:0-5169 GCA_964654745.1 uncultured Bordetella sp.
GCTGCCGCTGCACCCGCATCCAGCCAGCGCTGATGAGCGCTCGCCAATCGCAGCCCAACCGCTTCAGGAACCATCGCGCTCTGCGCTGACGACTCAGCTGCACTATCAAGCGCCGATTCGGCCTCTGCAAGCTCCCGTCGCGCGGCAGCGAGTTCGCCATCTCCTTCAAGCAGGTATTCCCAGGCAGGAAGGTCGCTCTGTGGCACCGACTGTGCAAGCCTCGTCACCTTTGAATAAGGCTGCTCGATTTCGCCGGCGTCAATCAGGCCCTCACCGGCTAAGGCCGACAGGAGCGAGGTCTTACCGCTCCCATTGGGCCCGATCAGGGCGACGCGCTCGCCCGGGCTCAGGCTAGCCTGTGCGTTCTTCAACAACTCCCGGCCGCCTCGGGACAGGGTAAGGCCGCGGATCCTGATCACTTGCGGCGGGTGGGGGGAACTGACAATGATCCGGTGCGTCGAAGCGCCGCGGCGTTGACGAGGACGAGCATGGTCTCGCCCGCCTCGACCGGCAGGTAGGAAAACTCCAACCTGGGAAAGGCGCGCTCGAAATGTCTGGCCTCGTGGCCGATTTCGATGAGCAGCATGCCGTCTGCGGCAAGCTGCTGCGACGCTTTGGCGAGTACCCTGCGCACGATGTCCATTCCGTCGTGTCCACCGGCCAGCGCGCCTTCGGGCTCACACCGGAATTCCGCGGGAAGGGCTTGCATCGACGCCTCGTTGACATAGGGCGGATTGCAGAGAATCAGGTCAAAGCGCGTGCCTCGGACAGGTCCAAACAGATCGCCCTGAACCAACTCAATTTGCCCGGACAAGCCATGCAGCTCGATGTTTTCGCGTGCGAGCGCGAGCGCCTCCGTGCTGAGGTCTGCGCCAACGATCCTTGCCTCGGGGAATCGGATCGCCGCGAGGATCGCCAAGCTGCCCCCGCCAGTACAGAGGTCGAGGACCGTCGCCGGCCAGTCGGGCGGCCGGTCTTCGCGATCCACATGCTCGGCAAAGCTGTTGTCCAATGCCTCTGCAATCACCGAACGCGGTACGAGCGCTCGTCCGTCGCACTTGAAGCAGACGCCGCGAAGCCACGCTTCACCGGTCAAATAGGCCGCCGGCCGCCGCGAGGTGCAGCGCAACTCCACCAGCTCCGCCACGACGCGGCGCTCCTCCGGCGACAGCCTGGCGTCGTACCAGATCGGCAGGTCGTGATGAGCCAGACGCAGCGCCCACAGCACCAGCTGGCTCGCCTCGTCCGAGAGGCTCAGGGTGCCGTGCCCCGGGCTGGCGTCAGCTTGGGCAAGACGGGAGGTCGCCCAGCGCAGCAGATCGCGTACGGTTCGCAGAGACTTGACCGCCTGGGCGGGTGTCGCCGCCAGTCTGCGAGGCGGCGACACGCGGCCTGCAGCGCTGTCTGCGGGGGAACGGGTCACGTCGCCGGCGCGGGATGGGCGGGTCCGAACAGTGCTGCGTAAAGAGGTTCGGAAAAGCCCACCAGGATGCGCTGGCCGTGCTGCAGAACCGGGCGCTTGACCAGCGTGGGTTCGGCCAGCATCAGTTCGATCGCACTGCGCTGGTCGGTGACCGATGCCCGCCTTGCTTCATCCAAGCGTCGCCAGGTGGTGCCGCGCCGGTTGAGCAGCGCATCCCAGGGGACATGTCGCATCCACACAGCGAGGTGGGTGCCGTCTAGCCCATCAGCCCGGAAATCATGAAAACGATAGTCGACCCCTGCTAACTGCAGCCAGGCGCGCGCCTTGCGGACCTGATCACAGTTTGAAATGCCGAAAACCACGGGCCCGCTTGCGGTTCCCTTGGCGGACGGCTGGCGGGCCTCGGCCACGTGTCAGTCCCCTCGCAGCAGGTCGTTGATCGCCGTCTTGGCGCGGGTTTGCGCGTCGACCCGCTTGACGATGACGGCGCAGTAAAGGTTGATACTGCTATTACCGGACGAGGGCATGCTGCCGGGCACGACGACTGAACCCGAGGGGACGCGGCCGTAGATAACCTCTCCGGTCTGGCGATCCACGATGCGGGTGCTCGCGCCGATGAAAACCCCCATCGAAATGACCGAGTTCTCCTCGACAATCACCCCCTCTACGATCTCAGAGCGGGCACCAATGAAGCAGTTGTCTTCGATGATGGTCGGATTGGCCTGGAGCGGTTCGAGCACTCCGCCGATCCCGACTCCGCCTGAAAGATGGACGTTGGCGCCGATCTGTGCGCACGATCCGACGGTGGCCCAGGTATCGACCATCGTTCCCTCACCGACCCAGGCGCCGATATTGACGTAGGACGGCATCAGCACGACGTTTCGACTGATGAATGACCCACGGCGAGCCACGGCAGGCGGGACGACGCGAAACCCGGCCGACGCAAAGTCATCGGCCGACCACGAGGAAAATTTGGTCGGAACCTTGTCGTAGAAGCGCAGATCTCCACCGGACACCGGCACATTGTCTTCAAGGCGAAAGGACAGCAGGACAGCCTTTTTAACCCACTGATGCGTGGTCCAGTGGCCAGCCAGTTTCTCAGCGACCCGCAAGCTCCCGTTGTTCAGACCTGCGATCACCTGCTCGACCGCGGATCGCACCTCGGCGGGTGCCGCTTTGGGGCTAAGCTCGGCCCGGCGTTCCCAGGCCTGTTCGATTGTTTGTTGGAGAGCGTTCATGGATTGCTTTGCAAGATTGGGAGAGATCGGAGCGGCCGAAGTCCTTGGCATTACTGCCCGGGATCGCCCGCGAGCATGCGTTCGATCCGCCGGGCGGCTTCGACGCAGGCTTGCGGACTGTCTACCAGCGCCAAGCGTACGAAGCCTTTGCCCGGGTTGACGCCGCCCTGCTCTCGAGCCAGAAAGCTTCCAGGCAGGACCAGAACATTATAGAGGGCGAGCAGGCGCCGGCAGAAAGCCTGGTCATCCCCGTCGCGGACCTTGGCCCAAAGATAAAAGCCTGCCTGAGGGCGCTCAACCGCAAGCGAGGTCGTCGCAAGGATGGGGGTAACCGAGTCGAATTTCGTCCGGTACAGGCTCCGGTTGTCCCGAACGTGCGCTTCGTCGTTCCAGGCGGCGATCGAGGCGGACTGCACGGTCGGGCTCATTGCGCCCCCGTGATAGGTCCGGTAGAGGAGAAAGTTGCGAAGGATGCCCCTGTCGCCCGCAACAAAGCCCGACCGGAGACCCGGCGCGTTGGAACGTTTGGACAGACTCGAAAAGACGACGACACGGCTCAGATCGCGCCCCAGGCGGTGGCAGGCTTCGAGTGCGCCCAGGGGTGGCGACGACTCGTCGAAGTAAATCTCCGAATAGCACTCGTCGGCTGCGATCACGAACCCGTAGCGCTCGGATAAATCAAAGAGCACCCGCCACTCCTCGAGGGTCATCACCACGCCGGTTGGATTGGCGGGGGAGCAGACGAAAAGCAGCTGGCAACCACGCCAGACCTCATCGGGTACGGCGTTCCAGTCGCACCGGAAACCCGCCCCGGCTTCCTGGTTCACGAACCAGGGGCGCGCTCCCGCCAGCAGGGCGGCCCCTTCGTAGATTTGATAGAACGGGTTGGGACACACCACCCAGCCCCCGCTCCCGGGGTCAATGACCGTCTGCGCGAAGGAAAACAAGGCTTCGCGCGAGCCGTTGACGGGCAGCACCTCCGTGCCGGGGTCGGGCGCAGGGATACCGTAGCGCCGAGCGATCCAACCAGAGATCGCCTCTCTAAGGGACGCGCTTCCGAGAGTCGGCGGGTAGACCGCCAGACCATCGGTTGCACCGCGCAGCGCATCGATGAGGAGCGCAGGGGTCGGATGCCGAGGTTCGCCTATCGAGAGGCTGATTGGAGAGTGGTCCGCCGAGCCCGCGACCCCTTGCAGCAAAGCCCGGAGGCGCTCAAAGGGGTAGGGCTGCAAAGTATTTAGAAAACGATTCAAAATAAGTTTGTAAACTATTGATATTTAACGAAAAGACTTGGGGATTTGTTCAAGGTCAGGTAGCGTGACCGGCGCAGGCGGTCGCCATCCGCGCTTGCGGTGCTCGGCCACTACGGTGGTGAAAATGCCTCCCCGGACATACCACCGTGCGGTCAGACGCATGAATCGCGGCGCGACCGCCGCAACGAGTTCGTCAAGGATGCGATTGGTGACTGCTTCGTGGAAAGCGCCCTCGTTTCGGAACGACCACATGTACTGCTTGAGCGACTTGAGTTCCACGTTGTGGCGGTCGCTGATGTAGTCGATGATCAGTAACGCGAAGTCCGGTTGACCCGTGAGCGGGCAAAGGCAGGTGAATTCGGGAATTTCGAAGTGGATCAGATAGTCCCGGCCCGGGGAAGGATTGGGAAAAATCTCGAGTTTTTTCGTGGGTTTGGACGGCATTTGAAAGAAACCGCTTGAGGTGAGGGCGGGGCGGTCCCGAGGGCGACCGGGTGCTATTATAGGGGGGTCCGAAGCGGCCTTTGCCGGCTTCGGTTTTTTCTTGCCGGGGGTCGGGTTGCGTCTCAAGCAGATCAAGCTGTCAGGGTTCAAGTCTTTCGTCGATCCCACCGTCTTCCACGTTCCTGGTCGTCTGGTCGGAGTCGTCGGCCCCAACGGGTGCGGCAAATCCAACATCATCGACGCTGTCCGCTGGGTGTTGGGTGAATCCAAGGCCTCGGAGCTGCGCGGCGAATCGATGCAGGATGTGATTTTCAGCGGGTCTTCGGACCGCAAGGCTTCGGCGCGGGCTTCTGTAGAACTGGTTTTCGACAACTCCCTCGGGCGCATCAGCGGGCCCTGGGGGCAGTATGCCGAGCTTTCGGTTCGGCGCGTGCTGGGTCGAGATGGGCAGTCGATCTACTCGATCAATCAGCAAATCGTCCGCCGGCGCGACGTACACGATCTGTTCATGGGCACGGGCCTCGGACCGCGTGCCTACGCCATCATCGGACAGGGAACGATCTCCCGCATCATTGAGTCACGTCCCGAAGAGCTCAGGGTCTTTCTCGAGGAGGCAGCCGGGGTGTCGCGCTACCGCGAGCGGCGCCGCGAGACTGAGGGGCGGCTGTCGGACACGCGCGAAAATCTCACCCGCGTCGACGACATCCTGAGGGAACTCACCGCGCAGATCAGTCGCCTCGAACAGCAGGCTGAGGTGGCGGCTCGCTACCGCGAGCTTGAATCGGACCGCGACGCGCGTCAGCGGATGCTC
>CAZZKA010000256.1:0-5131 GCA_964654745.1 uncultured Bordetella sp.
GCGTTTGCCGACGCGGTATTGAGCGCGGACAGGCAGAGCGGGCGCAAGAGGCGCTCACAAAGTGGCTCGGGCTGGCGATGGCGCACCAGCATCTGGTCGACAGTCTCGCCCGGCAAAGCTCGCCAGCCGGATAATCTCAATGCGGTCATCAGGCGCGTGGCGGCGAACCGCTGGGCAAGAGATAGACCCTGCGCACCCGCGAGCGCGGCAAGCAGATGCCAGGGGGCGGGGTAGCGACCCGCCCGCAGATCCAGTCCCGATGTGTCCCTCAGTCTAAAAGGCTTGCGAGAGTAGGTTGCCGTGTGCGGACTCACCATGTCGATGAGTCGCAGGGTGTCGCGATAGGCTCCCATCAAAAGATGCTGGCCGTTATCCAGAACCACAGGACCGAAACCGAGATCCAGGCTCTGGCTGCGGGCTCGACCTCCCGCCTGTCGTGCCGCATCGATCAGGCGCACGGTGAGCCCGGCTGATGCCGCGCTAACCGCTGCGGCGAGGCCTGACCAGCCAGCACCGATCACGCAGAGATCTGCCGGCCGGGACGACTCGCCAGCTGTCACGCCCGCCTCGTCACAGTCCCCGTACCCGTCCGGTTCGCCAGGTGCGCCAGGCGAGCCAGAGCTTGCGCGCGGGCGGCAGCGAAGTGCGATGGGTCAGCACTCTCATGCCGTCGCGGCGGACCTCGTCCAGCAGGGTCGCGTAGATTGAGGCCATGATGAGACCAGGGCGCTGTGCCTTGCGGTCAGCCTCCGGAAGCAGGCTGAGCGCCTCGCGATAGACCTCTACCGCGCGCGAGTGCTGCAGTTCCATGAGTTCGACGAAGGCCGGCGAGGTCCGGCCCGCGAGGATGTCGCTTTCGGCCACCCCGAAACGACGAAGTTCAGCAATCGGAAGGTAAATCCGGCCGATCCGGGCGTCCTCGCCGACGTCGCGAATGATGTTGGTGAGCTGAAAGGCGAGCCCGAGCTTCTCCGCGTAGCGCAGGGTTGTATCTTGAGTTGTCCCGAAAATCGATGCCGCGAGGATGCCGACCACGCCGGCGACGCGATGGCAGTACAGACCCAGGGCATCGAAATCCAGATACCGGTTCTGATTCAGATCCATCTCCATACCGGCGATGATCTCGCGCAGTTGATGGCAGCCGATCGAGAAGGTCGCCAGGTGCGGAGCAAGCGCGCGCGTCACCGGATGTTCGGGAACTCCTGCCTCGAGGCGATTGACCTCGTCACGCCACCAGGCGAGCTTGGTCCTCGCCACGCCTGGATCGCTGCACTCGTCGACCACATCATCGACCTCGCGACAAAAAGCGTAGAGCGCGGTAATCGCGCGTCGCCGCTCGGGCGGCAGAAACATGAAGCTGTAGTAGAAGCTTGAACCGCTTTTCGCTGCGCGATCCTGGCAGTAGGCGTCCGGGCTCATCGGCTTGAAGACAGGGTGAGGCGAAGTAGCGCGGGCGCGTCGCGCCACCCGAGCTTGGGACGGCGCTTGAATACGTTGCTCCCCTGTCTTTCGATGTGCTCGAGGATGCGGTGTCCGCCGGCGAGGATGGCGCGCAACTCAAGACCTAGGCGCCACGGCACCCTGCCCAGCAACGGCCGCCCCGACGCGAGGAGGCTGGATGCATAGCGCGCCTCGGAGGCCAGCGCGTTCAGCAGGGCCGGGGAGGCTGAGCCGGACTCGACGGCTGCTTCGATGTCGCGGTCGCTGCTCCCGGCAGCCGCCAGAGTCTGCTGCGGGATGTAGACGCGCCCTTTGCGCCAGTCTATCGCCACATCCTGCAAAAAGTTGATGAGCTGGAGGGCTGAACAAATGCGGTCTGAATACTCGATGCTCACCGCATCGTCAGCCTCGAAGACGCGCAACATCAGTCGCCCGACCGGGTTGGCCGATCGCCGGCAATAGTCGGTGACTGCAGCGCGATCGCGGTAGCGACGGGTCTCTACATCCTGCCGAAAGGCGCTCAGCAGATTGAGCAGTTCGGACACCGGCAGCTTGTGGGCGAGGATATGCGGTTGCAGCGCCGTGATGGTATTCAACTCGGGCGCACCCCCGTCCTGCAAAGGCTCGCCCGGTATGCCTCCGAGAGGGGAGCGATGGGCATTTCGCACGGCCTCGGCCAGCGCATCAAGCCGCTGCAGCCGCTCTGTTTCGTCGAGGTCGCCCTCATCGGCGAGGTCGTCGGCGGCCCGGGCGAAGTGATACAGGGCGATCACCGCCGGGCGTAGGGCCGCAGGGATCAGAAGCGATGCGACCGGGAAGTTTTCGTAGTGGTCGACCGATGACCACGCAGCAGCACTCATAGATCGAGATTGTAGTGGACCAGCCGGGCGGGAGTCAGGGACAAATCGCCTTCAGATAGAATGAGAGGTTTCGCTGCGGCCGTGGCGGAATTGGTAGACGCACCAGGTTTAGGTCCTGGCGCTGAAAGGCGTGAAGGTTCGAGTCCTTTCGGCCGCACCAGAACAGGTCGGCGGGTTCAGACCGTCCGCACCGACCTCGATGCCTCAGGCCCCGACTATTTAGGAAAGATGATCCGATGGCAAGCGTAATTGAAACGACCGGCAAACTTGAGCGTCGCGTCAAAATGGAAGTCGCCAACGCCGAACTGGCCCGCCTGGTCGATGAGCGGCTTCGCCAGCTCACCAAGACCGTCAAGATGCCGGGCTTTCGTCCAGGCAAGGTACCCGTCAAGATGGTCGAGCGCTCATACGGCGCATCGGTCCGCGGTGAGGTCCTGGGCGATCTGGTGGGTAAGGCATTCAACGATGCGATCAGCGAGCACAGCCTGCGCGTTGCCGGGGATCCCAAGATCGAACCCGCGGTTGACGGCACCGATGGCGCGCTCGCCTTTACCGCGACGTTTGAGGTCTATCCTGAGGTCGTGCCGGCTGATCCCGCCGGTCTGTCGCTGACCCGGTTTACCTGCGAGGTGGCTGAATCCGATGTTCAGAAGACCATCGATGTGCTGCGCAAGCAGCGCGCGACCTGGCACGACGCGGGTAGCGAAGCTGCGGATGGTCAGCGCGCCACCATCGATTTCGTGGGCACGCTGGACGGCGAGGCGTTTCAGGGCGGTACGGCCGAGGATTTTGCTTTCGTACTCGGCGAAGGCCGCATGCTGCCCGATTTCGAGATCGGTGTTCGCGGCATGGGTGTAGGCGCCAAGCGCAGTTTTCCTGTCAAATTCCCCGAGGATTACGGGTCCAAAGATCTCGCGGGCAAGACCGCCGAGTTCGCCGTGACGCTGAAAAAACTCGAGGCACCGCAACTCCCCGCATTGGATTCCGAGCTGGCGCGCAACCTCGGGATTGCCGATGGTGATGTTGAAAAGCTCAAGTCCGAGATCCGGGCTAACCTGGAGCGAGAGATCGGAGAGCGCCTCAAGGGGCGGGTCAAGGCCGGTGTTCTCGAGGCGCTCGGGCAAAGCGTGTCGTTCGACCTGCCGCGTGCGTTGATCGATTCAGAGAGCGCGGCGCTCGCCGACCGTATGAAGGCCGACCTGCAGGCTCGCGGCATGGATGTGCGCAACATCCCGGTGCCGGCCGATGCGTTTCAGCCCCAGGCGGAAAAACGCGTACGTCTCGGGCTGCTGGTCGCTGAGGTGGTGCGCCGCGAAAAGCTGCAGGCCAAGCCCGATCAGATCCGCCGGCAGATCGAGGAAATCTCAAAGAGTTACGAGAATCCGGCAGAAGTCGTTCGGCACTACTTCAGCAACCGCGACCTGCTCGCGCAGATTGAGGCGGTCGTGGTCGAACAAAACGTCGTCGACTGGTTGCTCGCCAAAGGTAAGGTGCAGGATCAGGCGGTGCCGTTTGATGAACTGATGGCGCAGCAAAACTGATCCACGGTCAACCGTCTGCTACAACCCCAGGGAGTAACCGCACCATGTCTCGCAATGCGCTCATCGAAGATCTGGTCAATGCCCATCTGTCTCAGCGCTCGGAACCTCAGGGCTTGGGCCTGGTTCCGATCGTGATCGAGACGAGCGGTCGGGGAGAGCGCGCCTACGATATCTACTCCAGACTGCTCCGAGAGCGGGTGGTGTTTCTGGTCGGCCCCGTGATGGACGCGACGGCTAACCTGGTCGTCGCCCAGTTGCTCTTCCTCGAGTCGGAAAACCCCGACAAGGACATCTCGTTCTATATCAACTCCCCGGGCGGGTCGGTATCGGCGGGGCTCGCGATCTTTGACACGATGCAGTTCATCAAGCCTGCCGTCTCGACGCTCTGCATGGGCATCGCGGCGAGCATGGGCGCATTTCTGCTTGCCGCGGGTGAAAAGGGCAAACGCTTTGTCCTGCCCAATGCCCGGGTGATGATCCATCAGCCCTCCGGCGGCGCCCAAGGTCAGGCGAGCGACATCGAGATCCAGGCCAAAGAAATCCTGCTGTTGCGCGAGCGGCTCAATCGCATCCTCGCCGAAAAGACCGGCCAACCCCTTGACCGGATCGAACGCGACACGGACAGGGATACCTTTATGTCGGCCGAAGATGCGGTAAGCTACGGATTGGTGGACAAGGTTTTGACCAGCCGCTCCGAGTCCGCCTAGAAAGTATTCCGGCACCAACGGGGTTTGAATGTCCGAAAAGAAGGCCTCCGGCGAAAAACCGCTTTACTGCTCTTTTTGCGGCAAGAGCCAGCACGAGGTGCGCAAGCTCATCGCCGGACCGTCGGTCTTCATCTGCGACGAATGCATCGAACTCTGCAACGACATCATCCGTGATGAGGTTCAGGCCGAGAGCACTGGCGAGGGCCTGGCCAAGGGTGGTCTGCCCACCCCTTCGGAAATCTGCGGCATTCTTGATCAGTATGTGATCGGGCAGATCAAGGCCAAGCGCATTCTTTCTGTGGCGGTTTACAACCATTACAAGCGTCTGCGCAGTAAAGGCCGCAAGGATGAGGTCGAGCTTTCAAAGAGCAATATTCTGCTGGTCGGTCCGACGGGGTCTGGCAAGACCCTGCTCGCTCAGACCCTCGCGCGCCTGCTCAACGTTCCCTTCGTCATCGCCGACGCTACCACCCTGACCGAGGCGGGGTATGTTGGCGAGGACGTCGAAAACATCATCCAGAAGCTGCTGCAAAACTGTAACTACGACGTCGAAAAAGCCCAAAACGGCATCGTCTACATCGAC